>NZ_JACTOJ010000018.1:0-109933 GCF_032335695.1 Clostridium sp. 19966 | reverse complement strand
CTGCATGGGAAAATATGCGATTGGCAGACTGATTCAGAGGGCTTTCAGCCCAGCCAGTAATAGGCCCTTATAGGGCTGAGCAAACCACCGGCTAAGCCGGTGGTTATGATTCGTATTCTGAAGGTGTAAAGTTCTTATAGCTAGAACAGCATCTGCAATAAAAGATTGGTATTATGGGAGGTAAACAATGGAAAAGATATTAAGGATAGTAAGTATAATAGGAGTTTTTTTAGGAATAGCTGTTGATAAAGTATTAATAAATAAATACGGTGTAAATGCTAGTACTATTATGGTTGGTGCATTAATAATTATATTGTTAATACTTATAACTGCATTAATATTTTTAAAGTATTTCTTGGCTGCATTGGGATTATTAATATTGGGAACTCCATTAATTATAAGCTTTATCGGTATGTATTTAGATAATCTTATTTTAATGATGATAGGAGTTGCGCTTATGGTTGTAGTAGTTCCAGTAATGAAGAAAGTTTTGCTTAGACTAAAAAATAAATGATTATTTATTAAAACGAATATTTACTTTTTAATAAATCAAATAGATAAAACTTAATAAGAACGGTTTGTCCCATCACATGTTTTGTGGCGGGATTTTCATATGGATTTAATTTAATTAAAATAAATAAGAAAAACTGTACAAAATAGAAAATGAAAATAAAGAGGAATAGAAATGATTAAATACGATTATAGCAGTAAAAAAGAGTGTAAAGATAGTGATTATAAGGAACATAGAATCATTAATACTTCTAAAAATCTAAGAAGCAAAAGAGTTGATATAGTATCGATAAAAATGAATAAGGAATCAAGCATGCTTTATCGAAACCGAAGGGTAAACTCACCTAATGATGCATATGAGCTTGTGAAGGAATTTTTAGAAGACTCTGACAGGGAACAGCTTATAGTATGCTCCTTAGATACACAGATATATCAGCTTAAAAGAAAAGGGTGCTATATAAACTAAAATAAATAAAAAAATATGGGCGTTTCCCATACTTTGAAAGGTGGATAATATTTATGTTTAAAGGTATTAAATATGTGACAAAGGGCATTACAGAAGCAATTCCAGAGTTCCTACAAAATTTTCTATGGTATACAATAGAAATTATGGAGGTGAAAGAAAAAGACTATTTACAAGTATTTGAATTATGTGAGATTACTCAAGATGGAGTTAAAAAGCAAAAGATTATACATTTTCAAGAAAAACCAGAGTTTAAAGAAGAATTTATAATAACAGCTAAAGACACTATTAATGCTAAAATATATATAATAGATTGTGGTAACTATTCAATAATGCTGCTAGCTAGTGAATATTGAATAGTTACTATTTTTATCCCTAAATTTAAGGATTTGTTTTACCAAGTCATAAATGATTGCCTGTTCTTCCTCAGAGCGTGTATTCAATTCAAAAGTAAGCTTATCAATTACAGTAGACTTTTCTCTTTTATCAATTCTATTTTCAAAATCAAACAGTTCTTGAAAGGTTATTTCTAAGGAATTAACTATTTTCTCTAAAGTGTCTATAGTAGGCTTTTTTATACCACGCTCAACTTGTCCTAAAAAGTGATAAAGCAAATTAAATTATTGTTTATAGCATAAAACTAATAGTTTATGTGAAATATTACAGATGAAGGAGTGATAGAATGGATTTAGAATATGATAAAATGCTTCTTGACCCTAAAAATGATGTAGTATTTCAAAAGATATTCGGAAGCCCAGAAAATGAAGATATCCTAAAAAGCTTTTTAAATGCGTTGCTTGAGAGAACAGAAAAAGAAAAAATAGAGCATATAGAATATGTGGACACAAAGCTATCAGATATATAAGCGGTAGACGATAAAATAGGCATATTAGATGTAAGAGTAATAACTGAAAAAGGAATTCATATAAATGTAGAAATTCAGCTAATAAACAGATATAATATGATAAACAGGACTTTATTTTACTGGTCTAGATTGTATTCTAATCAGATAAAAAAAGGGGAAAACTATAAAAATCTAAATAAGACCATAACGATAAATATACTTAATTTTAACTATATAGATATAAAGAAATATCATTCCGTGTACCATTTGTATGAGGACGATGAAAAGCTTAGGCTGACAGACTTGCTAGAGATACATTTTGTGGAGCTTCCAAAGTATTTAGACGAAAAACCAGAGCTAAATAGCAGCTTAAATAAATGGCTTGCATTTTTAACCGAACCTAGAAAAGAAGTAATGGAGGTGGTAGAAATGGGAGAACCAGAAATAAAGAAGGCAATAACGGTTCTAGATATGCTAAGCAGAGATCCGGAAACGGTGAGGCTTGCAGAGCTTAGAATGAAGAAGATACTGGATGAGAAAAGTATGATTGAGGGTGCAAGAGAAGAAGGTAAAACAGAAAGAAATAAGGAAATTGCTAAAAATGCATTGCTTAAAGGTGCAGATGTTTCATTTATTAGCGAAATAACAGGATTAAATGAGGATGAAATATTGGAACTAAAAAAGGAGATAAAGAGTCATTAATGTGGTAACTATTCAATAATGCTGCTACCTAGTGAATATTGAATAGTTACTATTTTTTATCCCACGCTCAACTTGTCCTAAGAAAGAAACGTTGAGATTAGCTTTTAAAGCAAGCTGCTCTTGACTATACCCTCTATCTTGCCTAAAGAATCTAATTCTATCACCAATAAGTTTTGAAATATCGCTCATATACATGACAACTTGGGAAAGCTTGTGTACATGAATCTAAATGGTGTAGAATGCTACTATATAGAAAATGGACAAAGTGACATCATAGGATTCTTTGATAATACAGGAGCGCAGGTTGTAAGTTATACTTACGATACATGGGGGCAAGCATATCTATAGATGGAAGCATTAAGGATACTGTAGGAGTGAAGAATCTATTATAAAAGGGTGATAAAATATGAATATAACACAGTTACAAAAAGAATTAGATAATATGGGAATGAAAAAAAGATGCTATTCTATCAATGGGAATTTGGCAACAGATACTTATATATTAAACCAAGTGTATCATAAATGGGAATATTTTTATTTCGATGAAAAAGGAAATAAGCAAGGAGATAAAATTTTTGAAAACGAAGATGAAGCCTGCCGACATTTTCTAGAAAAGATGAAGAATGAAATAGAATATCCTACATCAGATTTTAAATAAAAAATATTGTTATGCATAGTGTTTCCGCCAAGAGATCGTGTACCAATTCCATAGTATTAATATGAAGCAAGTTATAAGTTATCAATATACATGTCTTGGTATGATTTTTTAGTGCAACCGGTTTAGTGAAAGGGAGAGAAAAACGTAATCGGTTTAGATATTGAAGTAAGCAATTGTGAAATGGTCGTATTGTGTACAGATTCAGCATTTATAGAATTTTACGGCAAGAATAGAGAAATTTTGGACAAAGTGTATAGTAATTGTATAAATAGCTGCGTTAAACGGACCGAATTTTCTCAGAGAGGAATATGGAATATCAAAAACTTACGCTGGCAGATATGGTTCATATGAGGAATATTTAGTGAAAAAATCATTGGAATATATTGTAATAAATTGAATTATGAAGTAGTGTTAAAAGAAATAAAGAAGTATAATTCTTTAGAGGGCAAATTCCTTCTTGAAAAAGAGTAACGCAGATTATTTATATTTTATGCAGGAGGTAAATATGAAAAATTATACTCAGGTTTATGTGAAAAGTAGTTTTGAAGCGGCAGAAATGTATTGCAAAGCTTTTGGCGCAGAGATTACATTTGAAGCAAAAAATGATACCGCAACTGCTTATGTACACTGTGAATTATCCGTAAATGGTGAAGGTTTTTTAGCATTAAGCGAAGCAGCAAACCCTTGTGACATAAACATAGTTCACAAAATGAAATGGGAAACAATGACTTTTAATGTTTTTGAGATGGGAAGCGAAGAATCCGTTTATAATGCCTTTAATATTTTGAGTAATGGCGGTGTTATTATTAATCCCATTCATGAAGTTCCGTGGAGCAAATGTTGTGCCACTGTTATTGATAAATTTGGAGTGTGTTGGTGGATATCAATTTAATATAAAATAATAAAAGGGGGCTGTGGCAAAAAGATTATTTATTCTATTCAATTAAGAAGTAAGATGTAAAAATTAATAGTTATTGAGGAAATCGTCTCTTTATGAGCCGATTTCTTTAAATTATAAATTTATAAAAAATTCAGCAAGAATGTACATTCCTCACAGGTGTTATTAAATAATGGATTTGTAAAAGAAGATTATATGGTTCAGAAAGAGCACTGGGGAGGTCAAGAATTTGTAATGGTTAATGTATATACTTTTATTTCTTATGCTAAGAAAGTGTAAACAAGGTGAGATTTGTATAAGAGTAACGGGCATAACAGGAAGCAGTCAACTTTTCTTTATATCGCCATAACTAGATAAGAATATAACTAGTTACACCTTTGTATTTAGTCATTACATTATGTAAAAAGCTTCATTATTTTTTACTTATTCATAAATTTGAAATTCACCAAGTTGAAAAAACAAGCATACAATTCCTTGCAAAACATATATTTACAAATGGGAGGAAAACTGATTTTTATTAAAAGGATTCTCATAGCTTTTAAAGGAGATGTTTTCAATGGTAGTGTATTTCATTTTAATTTATGGCATTGTTTTGGTGTCGTTACTATCTATCTTTTACCTTGCTAACTATATTTTTAAGCAGGATAAGGGAAATTTAAAAATGCAGGAGATATCTGAGGCTATAAAAGAGGGAGCCATGGCATTTTTAAAGCGTCAATATAAAACCATTTCCATTATTGGGGTAATTGTTCTTGTTTTAATAATTATCTCTAACATTTTTAATGGAGCTCGGACTGCACTTTGCATAGGCGTTTCATTTCTAACAGGAGCTTTGTGCTCAGGAATTTCAGGCTATTTTGGAATGTATATGGCGGTTAATTGCAATATACGAACTGCTGAAGGAGCAAAACATGGTATGGATAGAGCTGTTAAAACTTCTTTTAGAGGTGGTGCTATTACTGGACTTGCAGTTACGGCATTATCTCTTTTTGGTGTAACAACTCTATTTCTTATTTTTGGGGGAGCTTCAGGCGATGAGCAGCTTATTAAGGAGGCTCCTTCCTTAATTGTTGGCTTTGGCTTTGGAGCATCCTTTGTGGCACTTTTTGCACAGCTTGGAGGAGGAATATATACGAAGGCTGCGGATGTAGGTGCAGATTTAGTTGGCAAAGTTGAGGCTGGCATACCAGAGGACGATCCTAGAAATCCAGCAGTAATTGCAGATCTTGTAGGTGATAATGTAGGAGATTGTGCAGGCAGAGGAGCAGATTTATTTGAATCTACAGCTGCAGAAAATATAGGAGCTATGATACTTGGAGTGGCATTGTATCCGGTTTTCGGAATCAAGGGTATATTATTTCCTTTAGTAGCTAGATCCCTTGGAATTATAGCATCTATAATAGGGATAATGTCTGTAAAGATCAGAGATGAAAAGGCAGATCCAATGAAGGAATTAAACAAAGGATATGGAATTACAACTATATTTGTGCTTATATTCTTGTTTGTAAACGTTAAGGTTATGCTGAGTGGGCAAGCTGTAAATTTTCTTCTTTTATATGGCTGTGCAGTTACTGGAGTAGTGCTAGGTCATATATTCGTTTTACTAACAAATTATTATACTGATTCAAATTACAGACCAGTTAAATCTATAGCCAAAGCTTCTGAGACTGGTGCAGGTACCAATATAATAACCGGCATATCAATGGGAATGGAATCAACAGCGCTTCCAGTAATATTTATTTCTCTGGCAATATTAATTTCATATAAGCTTGGAAGCATAGCTATGGGAGGTATATCAAATTCTGGATTGTACGGAACTGCAATAGCAACCATGGGTATGCTTGCTACTTGTACTTATGTTTTAGCCATGGATACCTTTGGTCCAATTACAGATAATGCTGGAGGTATAGTAGAGATGTCTGATGCGCCAGAGTCAGTCAGAATAGTAACAGATAGATTAGATGCCTGTGGAAATACTACTAAAGCATTAACCAAAGGTTATGCGGTGGGTTCAGCGGCTCTTGCTACCTTCTTATTGTTTTCTGCATATCTGGATGAGGTAAAAAAGATCTTAGGTAAACCTTTAACCTCCTGGTTTAGCATAGATATTGGCAAGCCAGAGGTCTTTGTAGCTGGATTTATTGGTGTCATGCTAGTATTTATATTTAGCTCTGCAGCCATAAGAGCTGTGGGAAGAGCGGCACAATATATTATTATGGAAGTAAGAAGACAGTTTAAAGAGATTCCAGGCATAATGGAGGGGAAAGCAAAACCAGATTATGCGACCTGTGTTGACATAGTTACCAAAGGAGCTCTTAAAGAGATGATATTTCCAGGTGTATTAGTTATAACAGTACCTGTTTTAGTTGGTATTTTGCTTGGTAAGGAAGCCGCTGGTGGATTTTTGATGGTTACAACAATTGCAGGTGTTATAATGGCACTTTTCTTAAACAATAGCGGTGGGGCTTGGGATAATGCTAAAAAGTGTATTGAACTCGGAAGTCTTGGCGGTAAGAAATCTGAAGCTCACAAAGCAGCTGTTGTTGGAGATACTGTAGGTGATCCATTTAAAGATACTGCGGGGCCCTCCTTGCATGTTCTGATAAAATTAATAAGCACAATTACCTTGGTTTTTGTAACTCTGTTTAGGTAATCTTTAGTATATCACCAAGTAATTTATAGCAGGATGTAAATTATTTGGTGATTATTTTTAGCAAATAAGGCTTTAAACAGCTGCAATATTTTGATGTTAAAATATTGAAAAATAGGATAAAATAAAAATATGTAAAATAAGAAACTATTCATATGCCAAAAAGGAGTGTAATCAGTGGACACAGCCAGAGAAAAATTATTTTCTTATAAAAAAATCTATGATCAAGCAGGCAGCGAAGAGCTTTTTGTAGAAGCAATGAGGGAATCTATTCAGCATCATAGCAATAATTGTGATTTCTATAGGAAATTATTAAAGGCAAAGGGCTTTAGGGCTGAAGAAATTAAGACTATAGAGGATTGTGAAAAAATACCTCCAATCACTGCTGAATTTTTTAAACATCATGAAGTGCTCAGTGTTGATAGGTCTCAGATCGAAATCCATGCCACCTCCTCCGGAACCCAGGGACAAAAGAGTCAGATATTTTTTGACAAGGAGTCTGTCAGGCTTGGAACAAAAGTGGCTGTTAAAGCAATGAAATATCCTTCGGAGGTCTGGCCCATTGATGTGCAAGCTCAGATCACTTGGATTCATGAGCTTGTTGCAGCAGAAGAACTTTTAGGAGAAAAAAAGCTTATAACCGACGATAAAAAGAAATATGGTGTTATGATAGATTATAATGCTGAATTGAAGGCATCGCCCCTTTTTCGCAATATTTGGGTGATGCCTATGAAAAGAAAAAGCTATGTTTTAAAAGGATGTTGATAAAGGCGTTTTTCGTCTAGCATGGTTTCTTTCAGAATCCATGTAAGTAACTCTAAGGGCTGCTTTGTTATAATTGGCTACCAATTTTATTGCGCCATCCATGGCACTAAAATTGCTTTGCCCGTCCTGGGCAAAATTACGCCAATTATAAGTCGCAATCCCTAAGAGTTTCTAGAACTCAAACGATAATATCAACATTTTAAAACACAGTTTTCCGAACTGAAGGAAGTTTTAAATCAGTGTAAAAATCAACGCTGATTTAAAACAGAGCCAAAGAAAAAAGTTGCTGAACATGCTAAGACTGCATAAGGGTCATCTTCAAACTGTTGCCTTAAGCTGCAGGGAAGATGAGTCTGATGAGCTGTCTCAAATATTTTATGCAGCGGGTATTACTCGCATTTCAAATTGCGGTAGCATGTCAGCAAATTATAGTGGTGAACCTCACGATGGAGTCTTTGCTTTACAAAGATACGTAAAGAGGGTTAATAGAAGAAAAAAAGAAGTTTAAGTATTTCTATTACTCCTTACATTGGAAGTTCATTTAACATTTTTGCTAGATCTATAAACTTGTTCTGAAGATATTTTTGATAAACAGGATTATGTTGTAACACGACTTCAATATGATCTACATTATTTATTTCGCCCATGTAATTCCACACGCCTCTTGAAGGAAGGCTGTTTGGGTCATAGTTTACAATTGTATCCGTAGACCCTTCATGAGGTGCTATAGCGGATCTAACACTGACTATACCATCATTTCTCCACCAGCTGCTGTCCACTTGGACTTTGCCTTCCGTGTAATTTGTGTATTGCCCCATATAGATAGAACTGTTTATTAGCAGAGGATTCATGTTAGCATTAGGGAGCTGATGCTCTGTTAGTAAACTCTTATGAGTGTCTACACAAGAAATAGAAAAATAATAAATATCCTTTTGCGCCTTAACCCAACTGTTCAATTCTCTGGCACCTTCCTGAGATAAGTCCCATATGCTTAAATCTTTAGTTTCCTTCCAAAGGTTACTGCTAAACACTCTGTGAGCATAACTATCAAAGGACTCATCGGGCTGCTTCTTTAATCCCCATTGATCCATTCTAAAATCAAAACAAGGGTTAGTAGAATTAATTACACCAGTACTGCCTGCCATAGCAGCGAAAAAGTCATGAAATAGGGGTTCTAGATTGTCTTGTTTTTCATCCTCTTGACTACCATCATGAGGAGTAGCTATTGTAGTAATGCTGTCAATCCAATGGTGATTTCCTGCGAATAATGGACTTATGTCAGTAGTATTGCTTTTTATTTCATCAGGGTCACCATTTTCTAATAATTGAGCAAATACTCTAATTGTTTCTCCGCCCATGCTGTGACCTATTAGATGTATTTTTTTTAATCCATTTGCGCCCATAGTTCCTAATTCAGGATAAACTCCAGGATAAGTTCTTCCATAACGTGAATGTCCATCTTTTTTCGAATGCTCTTCGCCATAGTCTACTGTGCCGCCCTTCAGATAGGCATATAATTCACAGGCTCTGTCCCAGTTGCTAGATATAGAGCCAATAGTAGGCGTAAAAACCTTGTAGCCTTTTTGAATCAGCATATCTCTTATACTATTTTCTCCGCCCCAATAGTTTATTCCAAATAGCTCATCATTCCCCCAGCCAAATAGGCCATGGACCATTACAATAGGATAATTGTTATTTAAGGTGGAGGATGAACTTGTGCTAGGAGTCATAGAAGACGCAGTTACAGCAAAGGATCTAATGGAAAGCGGAAACAGAAATACTATAAAGGATAGGGTTAAAAGTAAAAACTTTTTAATAGAATTTTTCATGATAAAGCACCTCATTTAAATATTTTTGTACTCACAAGTACAATATAGCATTATTTATATTATAAGTATAATATTGTAAATGAGGGCAAAGCATGAATTAAGTTATTGTACTGAGTAGTACAACTATAAAACTTTGAATTTCATAAAATTGGTAAATGTTGCAATGTAATTTGCATGCTTTACTTTAGAAAGCTTGAATTACATATATTCAACGGTATCAATGCCAAGCAGCTCTAAGCAAATTTTAATTACCTGACGTATAGCATCAATTAGAAGCAGTCGGGCCTCTTTTAGTTCTTCATTATTTGCATTTATTACTGGGCATTCATGATAAAACAAGGAGAATTTCTTGGCTATTCCATACACGTAATTTGCAATTATATTAGGACTTGCCTCCTGCAAGGCTCTGTCTATTACAATCCTTAAATTAGATAAATCCTTAACTAAATCAAATTCTATAGCTTCTTTTAGTAATGAAAAGTCAGCCTCCTTTGGTAAAGGCTTGCCATGCTTTTTCAAAATAGAATTAATACGGGCATAGCTATATTGCAAATATGGGCCTGAATCACCTTCAAAGCTTAAGGCAGAATCCCAATAAAAGGTTACATTTTTATCATTAGCAATTTTTAAAAATGCATATTTTACTGCTCCGTAAGCAATAGCTTTTGAGGTTTCTTCACTGAAGCTTTCATAGCGTTTCTCCATATTTTTTGTAGCTTTTAGCAAGGCTTCCTTCATAAAATCCTCAAGCAGCACTACATTTCCTTTTCTTGTAGCCATCTTTCCATCAGATAGTAAAACAAAGGAATAGTGGACAGGCTCAGGAGATTTATAGCCAAGCACCTCTAAAGCGGCTTTCACCTGTTGAAAATATAGTTTCTGATCTTCACCAAGTACAACAATATTTTTATCTGAATTGGTTTCTGCTTTATCTATGGTATAGGCAATATCTCTCAGCGGATATAAGGAGGTTTTATCTTTTCTGGTTAGCACTAAATAAGGTGCTTTCATCGGAAGCTTATATTCTTCTTGATTAAGGATTAGCCTTCCATCTGAAGCCTCCTCCAATTTATTTGTATCCTTAAGCAGCTGTAATATTTCTTCAACCCTATTGCTCCAAATATAATCGGACTCAAATTTAAAAGTATCGTATTTTATCCCAAGCTCTCCTAAAATTTTAGTTTGACCTTTTATACAGATATCAACAATGTTTCTGAATTTATCTTTAACTTCTATATCTCCATTTTCAAGCTTATGCAAGAGAGAAAAGATTTCTTTTTCCAGTTCAGGATTCTCTTCTACCTGCTTATTAATGTTTACATAGATGTCAAGTAAGTCATTGAAAGCTATATCTTTTTTATCTTTAACTCCAAGCAGAAGCATTGCGATTTGCTTGCCGATGTCATTAACGAAATAATGGGTGTTAACTTCATAGCCTTGAAAGCTTAATAATCGAACTATAACATCTCCGATTAATGCATTTCTGGCTCTTCCTACATGGGGAGAAGCATTTGGATTTATGCTGGTATGTTCTACCAAAGCTTTTTTACCTTTGCCCGCGAAAGAAGAACCGTAACTATCTTTTTTATCTTTTATTTCTGTTAAAATATCTTTTATAAATATAGTTCGATTAATAAAGAAGTTTAGATAGCCTCCATTAACTTCAATCTTTTCAATAAAGTCTGCTAATTGAAGCTGACTTCTAATTTCATTTGCAATTTCTATGGGACTTTTTCTTAGTTGCTTTGCAAATGCAAAACAGGGCAGTGCAATATCTCCTAATTTAGAATCGGGAGGAATAGTTAATATAACATTTTTTAAGCCAAAGCTTCGATCTAATAAAGCTTTAATTTTTTCTTGATATTTCAGCATATGTTTCATCCTTTCTAAATTATTGGCTCTGTTTTAACTCAGTGTTGATTTTTACACTGAGTTAAAACTTCCTTCAGTTCGGTAGGCTATGTTTTAAAATGTTGATATTATCGTTTAAGTTTTAGAAACCATGCTAGACGAAAAACGCCTTTATCAACAGTCTTTTAAAACATAGCCAAATTATTAATTATTTAGCTTATTTGCTGCAGCAAATAAAAAAACTCCTGTCTCAAGAAAGAGACGGAGTTGCCGTGGTACCACCCTAATTAGCATGAATTAAAAAAATAATGCTCACTCAAATCTTTATCGCAGACATGCGCTATCCCTACTGTTACTTCGGGGTAAGTTCTCCCTAGCTCTTTTCATATCCGTATTACTATCGGGCTCACACTCTATCCCAAATCGCTGCAATAAGTGACAGATACTACTTTTCTAGTTCATCAAATTGCCATATAATATGTTTTTTATATTATATGGTAGTATGTGTATAAAAGCAAGAGTGTTTTTAAAATTTTCTATAAACAGCCCCTTATAGAACTTACGCAAGGACTATAAGGGGTTATTTTTAATAGAATTTATTTGGTTTAGTAAGTTATAGTCTTTGTTCCTGCCTTTGCAATAAGTGCCTCATTTAAAGCTGAGTAGGTCATATTTCCTACTATACCGTCTTTAGTAAGGCTTTTGCTTCCTTGGAAGGAGATTACTGCATTTTTAGTGCTGGTGCCGAAGTTTCCAGAAGCGTCCTTTATGCTATAGCCTAATTGAGCAAGAGCACTTTGAAGTGAAGCCACATCTTTATTATTCATGCCGTATTTTAATGGTAAAGTAGAGATATATAGAGGCTTCTTATTTATAGTTATATCGAAGGCTTTTACATTGTCATATGCTTTTGTGCTTAATGCATCCTTAATATAAACCTTTATGCTGTAAGTGCCAGCAGTATTTGGAGTGAAGCTGAAGGACTGAGAGGCATTAAAGCTATTGTAAGTCAGCAGGCTTCCGTTGTAGTAGACCTCATACTTATAGTTTCCGCTTGCATTGCTGAAGCCTGTAGCATTTGTGTTAAAGCTTACGGTTTTTCCTTCATAAAAGGAACTGGCAGCAGTCACATTGGTGATTTGATCGCTATAAACTTTTGCTGAAAGCTGTTTAGTATCATCATAGTCCAGCAGGGAATACTGATCTTTTACGTAGGCATCTATAGTATAGCTTCCAGCAGCTGTTGGAATATAGTCTAGATTAGAAGCTGTGCTGAAAGCTCTTGTATATACCACATTTCCAGAATTCTTAATCACATATTTGAAAAGATAATTCTGTCCGCTGCCGCCTGAAGCAGTAGAATTAACACTGAGCTTATTGCCTAGCAGTATAGTGCTGCTGTTTTCTGTAAAGGAAGCTAAGGCTGCCTTTTCAGTAAGGCTTTGCAAATAGGTTCCTTGATAATAGAACTTTAGGATTGTGTCGAAGGTTTGTCCAGCTGCAGCTCTGTTTTTAGCGCCTATCTGACTCATTCCAAGACCATGTCCATTTCCTTTACCAGAGAAGGTGTATGCTCCGGCAGCTGAATCGTAGGTTACGGTGTAAAGATTGCTGGGCAGAGCTAGAAAAGTTCTAGTGCTGTCTTTTGTTACGGACTTTGTGTATTGCGTGCCTGTTGAAGCTTTGTAAATAATATTTATGTTTGCTACTCTTCCGCTGGCAAATCTTGTGATGGAAGTTAAATCTAATTTAACCAAGGTATCTGTTGAGGCTAAGTAGCCTTTTGCTATTAATGTGCTTTGAATTTGTGCATTAGTTAATATTCTATTGCCATTTGGCCATGCATCGCTTTCATAGGAATCTTGTACTGATCTTAAATATGGAACGTAGTTTCCCCAAACATTTTCACTGTTTTCAGATATACCGCCGTGCCAAGCAGAATATAAAGCTTCTACTAGCTTGTCATTATATAGAAGAACTTGTCCAGCTGTTTGATTTACTGCATTTATAGTATTTACATAAGCTGAGTTAAAGCCTTTGTATACCTGATAGAGGGGGGTATCATCAAAATCATAACCCTTTGCTGCTTCATAGCCAATTCTAGACAAGGCATAATTTCTTGCGGCTACAGCCTGAGCTTTTAATGCCTCCAAAGTGAAGGAATCAGACATTTCATAGCCTACTACCCCTTTCAAGTAATTTTCCATGTCTATAGAATTTATGGGTAGAATTTTATTATTGTACATTTTGAATAGGAAAGCTCCCATGTATTTGTTTGTAGCTGTACCAGAAGTTATGGCTATAAGGTTTTCACCGCTGCTGGGAGTCAAAGCAATTTGGCTTTGAGCTGTTCCATTTAACAGAATATTATTGCCGCTAATGCTCAAATTTAGTGTTGTTCCAGATAAATAAGCTTGTCCGTTTATGGCGTAATTACCGTTTAAGGTAATACTCATGTTTGCAGCGGACATGCTTACAAGTCCAACTTTTACATTGCTGTAATAAGAAATGTTGCTATAGGCATAGACTTTTTTTACAAGTAATGAAGGAAATATGAGAGTTATAAATAAAACTACGGTAAAAATCTTAGAGTAATGCTTAACCATTTTGACTCCTCCTTTTGCTCTAGTGATCTTTTATAGCTTAATTATAGCTTTATTAGGGGGGAGCACATAGATTCTAAAAGTCTCTTTTTATAGGGACTTTAGTCCCTATTGTTTCGATAAAAAATATAATTTATATTTTGCTGGCATTTAAAACTTCCTTCTTTTTCTAAAGTTATTTGATATAATAATAAATATCAGGTTATTTTCAAATAATAAGTGGTATAAATTATAAATAGAGGTGATATTGATGAATGAATTTGAAAAAGATAATATTTACAGCGGCTTTAAGTTTATAAATGAAGAAGAGCTAAAAGAAATAAATTCTAAAGCCTTTACGTTTGAACATGTTAAAAGCGGAGCAAAGCTTTTATATTTACAAAATGAAGATGATAACAAGGTGTTTTCCATAGGTTTTAGAACACCGCCAAAGGACAGCACTGGAGTATTTCATATACTTGAGCATTCAGTGCTTTGCGGCTCCGAAAAATATCCTGTAAAAGAGCCATTCGTGGAGCTTTTAAAAGGTTCCTTAAATACCTTTCTTAATGCCTTTACCTTTAGTGACAAGACCATGTATCCAGTAGCCAGCAAGAATCATAAGGATTTTGCCAATCTTATAGATGTTTACATGGATGCAGTTTTTAAACCCAATATATATAAGCATAGAGAAATACTGGAGCAGGAAGGCTGGCATCACGAGATAAACAGTCCTGGAGAAGATATAAGCTACAAGGGAGTAGTTTACAATGAGATGAAGGGAGCTTTTTCATCACCAGAGGGAATACTCATGAGAAAGATACAGAATTCTCTTTTCCCAGATACTCCTTATGGCTTTGAATCCGGCGGAGATCCAGAATATATACCTGATTTAACCTATGAGAATTTTATTGAAAATCACAGAAAGTATTATAGCCCTGCTAACAGCTACATATATCTGTATGGAAATATGGATTTAAAAGAAAAATTACAGTATTTAGATAGAGAATATTTAAGCAAGTATGAAAAAATAGAGGTGGATTCCCACATAGAGGCTCAAAAGCCTATAGGAAATGTGGAGATAGTTGAAGAGTATCCTATTCTCCCTAATGAAGAAGAGGCGGATAAGACTTATTTAAGCCTTAATTTTGCAGCTTCAAAGGCTACTGATGCTGAAGAATATCTTTCTCTTGAGATTCTTGAGTATATTCTTCTTGAAAGCTCAGCTGCCCCTCTTAAAAAAGCTCTCTTAGATTCAGGCATATGCAAGGACGCTTTTGGAATGTATGACAACAGCATTCTTCAGACTTATTTCAGCGTCATTGCTAAAAATTCCAACGAAGATAAGAAGGAAGAGTTTAAAAAGGTGGTTTTTGATACCCTTAAAAGCCTTGCAGATAAAGGTATTGATAAGAAGCTCATAGAAGCTGCTATAAATGTGGCGGAATTTAAGCTTAGAGAAGCGGATTATCAGAGCATGCCTAAGGGACTTGTATACAGCATAAAATCAATGGATAGCTGGCTGTACGATGATGTTCCAACAAAGCATCTTAAATTTGAAGAAAGCCTTAAGAACATAAAGAAAGCTTTGACAGAGGATTATTTTGAGAAGCTTATAGAAAAATACTTCCTAAATAGTGATCACCAAAGCCTGGTTATAGTAAAGCCTTCAAAGACAGCAGCAGATGAGGCTAACTCAAAGCTTAAGGAAAAACTAGACAGCTTTAAAAAATCCCTTAGCAGTGATGAAATTGATATTTTAATAAAGAGAACAAAGAGTCTAAAGGAAAGACAATCCACTGAGGATTCACAGCAGGATCTGAGAAAGATACCAATGCTTTCCTTAGAGGATATAGATAAGAAGGCAGAGAGACTTCCTTTGGCAGAAAAGAAGATACAGGATGTAAAGGTACTTCACCATGATATACCTACTAATAAGATAGCGTACCTTAATTTGTACTTCTCAACCGCTCAGGTAGAGGCTGATAAAATTCAGTATTTATCACTGCTTGAAAATGTGCTTGGAAGAATAGATACTAAAAAATACAATTATGAAGATCTTTCTAATGAAATCAATATAAAAACTGGTGATATAGGCTTTGAAAATAATGTGTTTTCAGATAAGAAAACTGATGAAAAGTATTATCCTAAATTCGCAGTGAAGACAAAGGTGCTTTTAGATAAAGTAGGAGATTCTTTTGAACTTATAGATCAGATATTGTATCACAGTGTTTTTGAAAATAAGAAGAGAATTAAGGAAATAATACAAGAAATAAAATCAAGGCAGGAAATGAGCATAAATCAGAGAGGAAACTTAGTAGCGGCCAGAAGGCTTTTATCTTATTTCTCACCTGCTGGAAAGTACAGCGAGCATTTAAGAGGAGTGGAACTGTATCATTTTATATGTGACCTTGATAAGAATTTTGAAGCTAAATTTGAAGAGATTAAAGCTTCTCTTAAGGCTGTAGCAGGTAAGATATTCATCAAAGAGGCTTTAGTTATAAGCATAACTGGTGACCAAGAAATATATGCTGCTGTAAATTCTAATATAGGAAAAATAAAGTTTGCACAGGGTGAATTTAAAGAGGAGCTTCCTAAGCTTCAGCTTAATGAAAAAAATGAAGGACTTACAACCTCAAGCAAGGTACAGTACGTGGCTGCTGGCTTTAATTACAGAAAGCTTGGTTATGAATATTGCGGAAAGGTTCAGGTGCTTAAGAATATAATCTCTCTTAATTATCTCTGGAACAATGTAAGAGTAATGGGAGGAGCTTATGGCTGTGGTGCTTCTTTCCTTCAAAATGGTAATGTATATTTTTCTTCTTACAGAGATCCAAATCTTTCTGAAACCCTGAAGGTGTATGAGGATACCTATAATTTCTTAGAGGGCTTTGAAGCCGATGAATATGAGATGACTAAATATATAATAGGAACTATAGCCAGCTTAGATTATCCTTTGACTCCTAAGTCCAAGGGTGAATATTCCGATGGAAATTACTTCAGCAGCGTAACTTATGAAGAAACTCAAAAGGAGAGAGAAGAAGTTATAGAAACCACAAAAGAAGATATAAAGGCATTTTCACAGCTTCTTAAGGAAGTTATGGAGAAAGGTTATATCTGCGTACTTGGAAATGCTGAAAAAATACAGCAAAGTAAAGATAAATTCAACAGCATAGTAGATGTGTTTAAGTAATGAGCAGCACTTTAATTACAGGAGCTTCCAGTGGAATAGGCTTGGAGCTTGCTAAGGTTTTTGCTGCTAAGGGGCATGACTTAGTTCTAGTAGCAAGGAGCAAAGATAAGCTTGAATTGCTGTCAAAAGAGCTTGAAAATAAACATTCAATAAAGGCTCACATAGTAGATGAGGACTTATCTAAGCAAGGTGCAGCTAAAAGAGTTTATGACAGAATAAAAAAGCTTGGAGCAGCAGTAGAGATATTAGTTAATAATGCAGGGCTAGGCGCAGTGGGGGAGTTTTGTGAAATACCTGAGGAAAAGGATGAGGAAATAATAGCTGTAAATATAACAGCTCTAACTGAAATTACTAAATTATTTGCAGGAGATATGGTTAGAGCAAAGAGTGGAAGAATTCTAAATGTTGCTTCCACAGGCTCCTTTCATCCAGGTCCCTACACTGCAGTGTATTATGCTTCCAAGGCCTATGTGCTGTCATTTTCTGAAGCTTTGTCCATAGAGCTTGAACCTTACAATATTAAGGTTACAGCTCTATGCCCTGGAGCAGTTAAGACTAATTTTGCAAAGGCAGCTGGGAAAAATGATTCTAAAGGTGCCATGCAGCCTTGGAAGGTAGCTTCCGAAGCCTATGAAGCTATGATGAAAAACAAGAATGTTGCAGTACCCGGAATGCTTAACAAGATTTTTGTAAGGCTTCCTAAGAGATTAGTGATCCGTAAAATAGGAGAGTATCAGAAGTCTTTGGCTTTAAAACATTAATTATTAGAGGTGTAGGGGATGGAAAGAATTAATTATTACAACGAAATCTTTAAGAGAAAATCAGTGAGAAAATATGAGCAGGCACCACTTTCAGAGGATGTTATGGAGGAAATTAAGCAAGAATTAGCTGCTTTAAAACCTTTGTATGAAGGTATAAAAACGGAATTGAAAATTGTGGATGGAAGCGAGATAAAAGGACTTCTTGCAGCTAAGGCACCACATTATATTGTGGCTTTTTCAGAGGCTAAGGAAGGATATATGACCAATATGGGCTTTATGCTCCAGCAGATGAATCTATATTTCAGTGCAAAAGGAATTGGCAGCTGCTGGCTTGGAGGAGGTAAGCCTACTAAGAATTTAGTAGAAGCTTCTAAGCTTGAGCCTGTAATAGTGCTGAGCTTTGGTAAGCCTCAGGAGGAGCTTCACAGAAAGTCTTCTTCAGATTTCAAAAGAAAAGCCTTGGAGGAAATAACCTCTATAAAGGAAATGAATAATATTTTTGAAGCTGTAAGGCTTGCACCTTCTGCAGTAAACAGCCAGCCTTGGTATTTTACTGGCGATGGGGCTTTAATTCATGCTTATTGCGTTAAGCCAAAGCTTATTACAGGTTTTATGCTTGGAAACATGAATAAATTAGACATGGGAATAGCCTTATATCACTTATATTTAGCGGCTGAAAAGGAAGGTAAAGCTTTAGAATTTTTTACAGACAGCAAAGCTCAAGAAAAAGTGCCTAAAGGATATTATTATAATTGCAGCATTAAAATTAAATAGTCACGAATTATTGAACCACAGGACTCTAAAATTGAAGTCTTTGTGGTTCTTAATTATTTTACGAAAAATTTATATAATTATAGCATGAAAAAAGATATGAAATAAAAAATTTATGAGCATATTTTAGGAGGGTTTTTATGAAAGTAGGAGTTTTAATGGGCGGTATTTCCTCTGAAAGAGAAATATCATTGCTTTCTGGTCAGGAGATAGTTGAAAATTTAGATAAGAGCAAATATGAGGTTTATCCTATAGTTATAAATTCAAAAAAAGAAGTTATGGAAAAAGTGGAAGGAATGGATTTTGCTTTCTTAGCCTTTCATGGAGCTTTTGGAGAAGATGGAAGTGTTCAGGCCTTGCTTGAAAGTGTAGGAATGCCATACTCAGGCTGCGGTGTACTTACTAGTGCCCTTTGCATGGACAAGAAGCAGGCAAAGAGAGTTATGAGAGGGGAAGGCATAAATGTAGCTCCGGAGGTCATAGTATATAAAGGAGAAAGCTTTCCTGAAAAGGAACTTAAAGCTTTAGGGTATCCAGTGGTGGTTAAGCCTAACAACGGAGGCTCCAGCATAGGAACTTTTTTAGCTACTGATGAAAAGGAAGTTAAAACAAGCATTCAGGAAGCATTAAAATATGACGATCAAGTATTAGTGGAAAAATATCTTCCAGGTGAAGAATATACAGTGCCAATATTAAATGGAGAAGTCCTTCCTATACTATCCATAAAGGCTTCAGGAAAATTCTTTGACTATAAGTCAAAATACAGTGACGGCGGTGCAGAAGAGATCATAGCTGAGCTTCCAAAGGATTTGGAAGAGAAGATGAGAGTTATAGGAGAGAAGTGCTGGAGAGTTTTTGGTTGCAAAGCCTATGTAAGAGTTGATATCATAGTAAATGAAGGAACTCCTTATGTGCTTGAGTTAAATACACTTCCAGGTATGACTAAACATTCTCTATTTCCAAAGAGCGCAAGAGGAGTTAATATAAGCTATAGTGAGCTTTTAGATAAAATAATTCAATACTCACTTAGCAAGTAAGCTTTGAGAGGAGAAAAGCCCTTGATTTTTTCATCATTTAATTTGAATGATAGTGAAAAGATATATATTCAGATAGAAAATCACATAAAAGAAAACATTGAAAAAGGCTTGCTTCATAAGGGAAGCAAGCTTCCTTCTACCAGAGAAGTCAGCAATCTGCTTAATGTAAGCAGAAATTCCGTGGTTACTGCCTATGAAAACTTGGAGAGCGAAGGAATAATAAGCAGCTCCAAGGGAAAGGGAACCTTTGTATGCCTTGAAACTGCCAAGGAAAATGAAAACTTTTCTATAGATTGGGCTTCAAGAGTAAATGAATACGGAAAAACCTGTGAAAAGCTGGATATAGTAAAGACCGAAAAGCCTTGGAAGAAAGGGATGATATCCTTTAAAAGCATAGCTCCCGAAGCTAAGCTCTTTGATTTAGAGGAATTTAAAAGAGCCTTTTTAAATGTTTGGTCCTTAGAAGGAGAGAAGCTTTTAAATTATGGTTATGCAAGAGGATATAAGCCTCTCATAGAATATCTTATGGAATATATGCAGGAAAAAGGCGTAGATACTAACGGAAAAGAAATTCTCATAACCAATGGCTTTACGGAGGGCTTTGATATAGTGCTAAGTGCCTTGACAAAGCCTCAGGATGTTATGCTTTGTGAAAATCCTACCCATAATACTGCTATAAAAATCATGAAGTCCCATAAATTAAAGATAGTAGGAGTTCCTATGGAGGAAGAGGGCATGGATGTAAATAAGCTGGAGGAGGCTATAATTAAAAGCTCTCCTAAAATGGCTTATGTGATTCCTTCCTATCATAATCCTACAGGAATAGTTACCAAGGGAGAGAGAAGGCACGAGATATACAACATATTAAAGAAATATTCAGTGCCAGTGATTGAGGATGGTTTTAATGAGGAACTGCTTTATTCCAGCTCTCCGGTAGCTCCAATAGCTTCCATAGCTGGCGGAGGCAATGGAGTCATATACATAGGAAGCTTTTCAAAGATACTTTTTCCTGGGCTTAGACTGGGGTGGATATTAGCTGACAAAAATCTCATTGATACCTTAGAAAGCGTAAAGAGAAGCAGAAATATTCACTGCTCATTTTTGGATCAGGGAATATTTTATCACTATATGAAGAGCGGCTCTTTCAATAGATATGTTAAGAAGGTAAGAAAGTATTATAGAGGAAAATATGAATATACTCTTCAGCAGGTTAAAGAAAACATACCTTATGAATATATAACCGGAGAAGGTGGACTTCATATATTCATAAAGCTTAAAGGTGTGGATGCCAGAGAAGTACTTAACAGGTGCTACCAAAAGGGCGTGGTATTTATGCCAGGAGATATATTCTATATAGACAAAGGCGGAAGGGATACCTTAAGATTAGGATTTTCAAGAGTCAGTGAGGAAGATATTAAAAAAGGCACAGCTATAATAGGAGATGTGATCAGAGAGCTTACAAAGTAAAACTTTGCAGGCTCTTTTTATTAAGTTTTATATATAGCTTTTATTGTTAGAAAGCTATATATAAATATTTAAACCAGCTCATAGATTTATAGAAAATTAAAATATTTTTTATAAATGATATTGACATTCAATATCATTTAATGTATTATAATCTCATGAAGCATTTCTGGTGATTCTGATAGAGAAATAGCTCCATAATCATGTGAATAATAAGCAAGCAAATTCATTATACCGAGTTTTGAGTTTGTAATTTCCTTCTTTAATTATTTTGCTGGTCGTTAAGACCAGCATTTTTTTTTCATAATATACAATTGTTATTTTTAGGATAAACTATTAAAGTAATTTTAAGTGTACCCTCTAAAAATTAAAGCAGCATACGTAAATATTTGCAGGGGTGAGATAGGGATATGAAGCTTACGGATGATAAAAACCGAAATGAATTCATAGAGGAAAACAAAAATTTTATATATAAAGCAACTCAAGATGTATGCAAAAGGAAATTAAGCAGCGATGATGACGAATTAAGCATAGCTATGATAGCTTTTAATAATGCCTGCGACAACTTTCATGAAGATAGGGGGAACTTCTATGGATATGCGGCTGTTATCATAAGGAATGCTCTCATAGATCATTTTAGAAAGGCTAAGAATATACCTTTGCTTACCTTTGAAAATTATGAAGACAGCAAGGAATATATTGAATGGAAAACCTCCATGAATGAATATGAGAAATACATAGAAAGAGATAACAGATTAGAGGAAATAAAGCTTCTTTCTGCGGAGCTTTTAGAATATAAAATAAGCTTTGATAAACTAGTAGACTCATCACCTTCTCATATAGATACCAGAAGTTCCCTTCTTAACTTGGCTTGCCTTTGTTTAAGGTATGAAGAGATAGTGCAGTACATGAAAGAAAAAAAGCAGCTGCCAGTAAAGCAAATAGTTATGCTTACAGGTACCAATAGAAAATTTGTTGAGAAGTGGCGAAGATACATAGTAGTACTTATAATTGTACTTTCCAATAAAAATTATAATTATATAAGATCATACCTTAATATAAAGGCGGGTGACAAAAATGATTAAGAGTGGAATGGTAGTAAAGGTAGAAAGGCGCACAGCAATTGTAATGTCTCCTACAGGGGAATTTCATAAGATAGGCATTAAAGGAGAAAAGCCTTTTGTGGGACAAGAACTTCAGGGGGAAATTATAAAGAGAAATACTTATTATAGGAGTATTATTGCAGCGGCCATAATACTATTTGTAGTTTTATCCGGTGTAATGTATAACAGATATACACCTTATGCAGTAGTAAGAGTTAATATAAATCCTTCTATAGAGCTTAAAGCTGATAGGCAGGGGGAAGTTGTGAGCTTTAAAGGGCTTAACAAGGATGGAGAAAGAGTGCTGAGTGAGATAAGTATAAAAAATAAAGCCCTTGATGATGCACTAAAGCTTATTGTGACTCAAGCTAAAAAGGATAATTTTATAAATTCTCAATACACGGCTAAAGGAAATATAATAACGGTTAATATATCTTCAAAGGATAATAGTAAACTAAATTTACCCAAATTTGAACAATATATAGCAACTAATGGACTTAACGCAGAAATTAATGATGGAAATTCACAGAAAAAGATAGAAAGCAGTGAAACTAAGGTATCACCTCAAAATATTGTTAGTCCCGAGAATCAGCCTAAAGATGATAGGAAGCAAGAGCTGCCATTAGAAACCAAAGAAGTTCCTAATGGCAACAGTAATTCTAATCAAAATAAAGCTACAGAAAAGGCATCACAGAATAATTCAGCTCAGCATCAAAATTCTAATAGCAGCAATAAGCAAAAAAACGATAATAATAAAAACCAGCCTCAGATTGATAACGATAATGGAAATGACAATAAAAACGATAAAAGTAATAATGGAAAAAGTAAAGAGCAAAATGATTCAAAGGATAAGGATAAGGGGAATAAAGGAAAAAAGCAATGATTACTTTATAGAAAAATGAGCCTGTATAGATTGAGATTAATAAATCTATACAAGGCTCATTTTTAAATATAATTTATAATCAATTACCTTCTACAGTGGGGGAGCCACCATCACTAATCGAATCATCGGAAGTTGTTGTAGTAGAGGTATTTGAATTATCAGAATTTGCAGCTGGATTTTGAACAGTTACTTCTGTAGCTGATTCAGCTATTTTAAGAGCAGCATCTAAGTCTGAATTTAGCTTCTCTAGTGAAGCTAATCTCTGCTGAAACTTAGCTATAACTTTGTCCATGGAAGCAAGAGCATTATTAAAATTCTGCTTCTTTACATCATCTTGTGCCGAAGTTGTATCAGTATTTACTTCTGAGGTACTTTTTAATGCAGCACTATCTGATTTTAAGGTATCGGTTAAAGTTATCAAGTTATTAAGCATATCCTCAGGTAAAGTTTTCTTTCCAGCTTGAATAGCTTTTATTATTGAAGTTAATTCAGCAGTTTTAACTTCTACTTGCTGTCTTATAGGTTTAATTTCATCTCTTAGCTGAGCTATAGCAGCATGCTTTGATTTAATTTCAGCTTTAAAGCTTTGAATTTCTGCTGACTTTGCATTTCTTTTTGCTTCATTAGCCTGTTTTTTATCGGTGCCTTTTATATTATTTTCAGAAGGCTGACTAATTTCACTATTATTTGAACTATCTGAAGACTCATCAGCATTTTCATCTTCATTTGAATTGTTATTATCCTTATCCTTATTACTTTCAGCAATATGAGCTTTATTGTTTTGGACCTTATTATTATCTTTTGCATAGGCTGCATTAGGAAGTAGCACCACGCCAGCTATTACTAATGCTATTAAAGTCTTATTTTTCATTATTTATCCTCCCGCTAATTTAGCGAACTTAAATCTACATCTTTTACATCTTGAAGATTTTTCAATGTATCATTTATTGAATCTATGGCAGGTAATACCTTTGAATCAATCTTTTCTTTTTCTGCTGCCTTCAAAGATGATGATCTGGAAGCAGTCGAAGAATCAGTACCTGAAGAATTTTTCTTAGCTCCAGCTTCACTATTATCATTGGAATTTGAAACCTTTGAACCTTGAATTTTAGAAGATGTATTATCAGCTGAAGTTGATATTGTATTTGTTTTTGAAGGTGAAGCTAAGGAAGCTTTGTTTTGAGAATTGTTTTCACAAGCTGATAATACAAATACACTTAGCAGTAATAATATAATGATTATTTTTTTCACGGATACCCCCCTCCTTGAATATGTCGAACTTACTAAAATATACGAAGGCTTATTATGTTTTTTAGGGGGTAGAAGTAAAATATAATTGATAGTAAAATATTTTTGGTGTAATATGGATTATAATTATAATATTGGAGGTAATTATGAATTTTGATGTTAAAGCTAAAAATTGGGATAATGATAAAAGAAAAAATAGAGCTGCTAAAATATCAGAGGAGATGGCAAAGGCTTTACCAAAAGACAAAATTTTAAATGCTATGGAGTTTGGATGCGGTACAGGACTCATAAGTTTCAATCTAAAAGATAAATTTAATAGTATAGATTTAATAGATACTTCTTCTGGAATGATAGAAGAGGTTAAATTAAAAATACAAAAAAACAATTATAAAAGCATGAAAGCCTATTGCGTGGATATAACTTCTCAGAAAGAAATTTTACCTAAATATGATTTGATTTATACCTCTATGGTACTTCATCACATAGTAGATACGGAGAAAATCTTTAAAGTTTTTTATGAATTATTAAATGCAGGCGGATATTTATACGTGGTAGACTTAAATGAGGAAGATGGAAGTTTTCACAGTAAGGAAAAAGATTTTGTAGGGCACAATGGTTTTAATAAGAAAGATTTTACCGATAAAGCGGCTAAGATAGGTTTTAAAAATATAGACATGCATGACATATATGAGGACAAAAAACTTATAGGTGAAAAAGAGATAAAGTATTCCTTATTCTTAATGACATCACAAAAATAGGAGGGAGTATTATGAAAAGAAAATCTGTAGATAGAACTTATTTAAGCAGAGTTTTGGACAGAAGCTTCAAGGCTATAGAAGTTAATGAGGAGGATTTTAAAGGATATCTATCCTTGTTTAGAATGAATGAAGTTCGAGATTCCAGAAGCTTTAAATATGGAGAAAAAACCATATGCGTCATAGATAAAGGCTATAGCCATCTTCAGTATGTTCCCTTTAACTGTGACTATGCTCTGACAGCCTTTGTCAATGATAATGGAGAGATTGTGCAATGGTACTTTGATATAATATCAGGCTGTGGAACAGATGAAACAGGAGTGCCCTTTTATGATGATATGTATTTAGATGTAATACTTCTGCCCAATTCAGAATTTTATCTAGTAGATGAGGACGAGCTAAAAGAAGCATTAGATGAGGGAAAGATAACAAAAGCTCAATTTGATAGAGCCTATAAGGCGGCTTATGAGCTTGTGGATGAAATAAAAAAAGGCAAAGCTCCTCTTATACATAGATGTAAAAGTGATTTTGAAAAAATGCTAAAGCTTTTGGATTAATAATAAATTATTATATTGTGGGCTATAAAAATATAAAGGAGTGAGAGTTTAAATGAAAAAACAGCTTATAATAGTTTGTGATATGGAGGGAGCCTCTGGCATATTTGATTATAATTCAGAAGCTAAAAAACATGGAACTGAGGAATGGAGAAGTTATGGTAAAAGGTGTATGACTTCAGATGTACTTGCAGTTTGCGAAGCTGCCAATTCCTTCGGAATAGATGAAATTTTAATATATGATGGACATTTTGCTGGAGAGGCTGAAAATAATATAATATTAGAAAAGCTTCCTGGTAATGCTAAAATATTTGATACCCCAGAAAGAAGATTTTTTTGGAGAAGGATACGTGGGCAAGCTGTGTGGCAACCTTTCGGAATAATAACGGTTGGGCAGCATGCTAGATTTGGGGAAGAAAATGCATATTTTCCTCATACAATTCAAAGTCCTCCGATAAAAAACTTATATTTAAATGGAAAGCATATAGCAGAAATAGCTCAAGCAGTGTTGAGCTTTGAAGGCACAAAATATATTGCTAATATTGGCTGCACTGCTTCTATGAAAGAGGCAAGAGAGCTTAGCAATAATGTAGCCTGTATACCGGTAAAGGATAAATCAAGGAATTGGGAACCATCTTATGAAGAAACTTATCCCATAATAAAAGAAGGTGTACTAGAAGCTCTTAATGACTATGAAAAAATGAAGATTGTAGAAATAGAAGCACCTTACCATTTTTCTATGGAACTAATGGAAGAATATGAATTTCAGTTGCCAGAAATAAGCTGGAAGGGTGAAGTGTCAGGAAATAAGGCTACTTGGGAGGCACCAAGTGTGGAGATAGGACTTGAGCTTTTTAACTATGTTAGAGAAGGCATTAGCAAAGTTTTACATTAGGAATAAATAAACTCTTCAGTATGGCAGACTATGTTTTAGAATGCTGATATTATCTTAGGGTTTCTTAACAAGCGTAAGTCTATATCAACATTCTTTTAAAATATAGCCTTAATTAATTATGCAGCATACCACTCTTCTTGAATTTTGTACATTTTAGCGTATATACCGTCAAGGATCATGAGCTCATGGTGAGTACCTTCTTCAACAACCTTTCCTGTATCAAATACTATAATTTTATCAGCTTTTTTAGCAAAGCCAAGCCTGTGAGAGATGAAAAATACTGTTCTGTTTCCTGCTAGTTTATATATTAAATCATAAATTTCTATTTCAGATAAAGGATCAAGATAGGCAGTTGGTTCATCAAGAATCCATATGGAAGCAGAAGGATTAGCAAGAAGACGAGCTATTGCCAGCCTTTGCCATTGCCCTTTTGATAGCTCTATTCCTTCTTCCAGCTGACCAAGTCTTGAATTTATGCCTTCAGATAGTGACAAAACAAAATCTTTAAGCTCTACCTTTTCTAAAAGCTCTAATATTTCATCCTCTGTAAACTCATGATCTATATTTCCCAAGGCTATATTATCTCTTATGGTCATTTCATATTGAGCAAAATCTTGGAGAATGCAGGATACACTGCTTCTTAGGGAGGACATATCCGATAGCTTTTTATTACCTATTGTAATCTCACCTTTAAAATTATCTGTTAGAGCCATTAGAATATTGGTAAAAGTAGTTTTTCCGCTGCCGTTATGTCCAACTATAGCAATTTTTTCTCCAGGATTTATTTTTAAATTAACACCGTTTAAGGATTTAACCTGAGCTTGGGGATAGGAATATTCAATATTTTTGAATTCGATATCAGCATCAATAGCTTTTCCATCAGCATTTATTTTTTCATCCTTAAGCTTTAGCGTGTCAAAAAAGGATTTAACAAATTTTGCTTCTATCTTATCATCGCTGATCTGATATTGAACGGAGCCAAAGGTATTTACGATATTATTAAACATAGTCTGGCAAAGGGTTAGAAATCCTATATCATGTTTCCCAATAACTATTTCATAAGAAACAAAAATCAGCATGAGCACATAGGGAAGATTTAAAATTATTCTGGCAGTTTGAAGAGTTATTTCATATTTTTTAAATATTTTTATTCTAAGCTTGTATTCCTCTTCAAAGTATTTCTCCCATCTGTTTTTCACGAAGGGAAACATTCTATTGAATCTGAATTCCTGATGAGTAACTTTATCACCGCTTATGCCGAAAAAGTAGGATTGTCTTTGATTCAGAGGCTGAATATCATCCCATATATTTTTTATATCCTCAAAAACCTTATCCGCCAGCATACTTGAAAAAACTATAAGAGCAAGATATAAAAATACCACGAAGATGTTTATTTGTGAGAGGAAAAATCCATAAGCAAAGATTGATAAAGTAGTGCTGAAATAAAACATACTGCTGCTTAAAAGCTTTAGCATAGAATCCAGAGCTTTGGTTTTTACTTCATGAAGCTTCACCGCAGTTTCGTGATGCTCATGGTAGTCCCACTTTATTGTACTGAGTTTTGAATTTATATCCTTTTGAAAGTTATAGGATATATCTAAGGAGATGCTTTTTAGCACCAACTGACCTATAACGGAAATCACATATAGCAGAAGCAGAGCTGCAGCATATAGAATAAAGATTTTTGCCTCGTAATTAAAGCCTTGAGAGGTCTTGGTAAAAAGTCTGTAGGCAGCGTTAGTGGAGAACTCTGTGGCCTTGAGAGTAACTACAATTTCAATTACTGCAATAGCATTTATTAATAGATAAAAAATATATTTATATGGACTGCATTTGTAAACATATTTATTTAAATTCCATAGGGTGGATAAGGTGTATCTCTTATTTTTCTCTTTCATTAACTTACAGCTCCTTCCTTGTACAAATCCTTTTGGGAGGTGAATAGCTCATAGTACCTGCCTTTAAGCTTTAGAAGCTCTTCATGGCTTCCTTCCTCAACGATTCTACCATTTTCCATAATGCAAATTCTATCGCTAAGTCTTGCAAAGCCTATTCTGTGGGAGATCATAAGGGCAGTTTTTCCTTTTATTATTTCCTTGAACTGATTAAGCATTCTCATTTCCTCCAGTGGATCAATGGAGGCAGTAGGTTCATCCAATATTAGTATTTCTGGATTCCCCATATAAGCTCTGGAGAGAGTTATTCGTTGCCATTGACCGCCGCTGAGGTCTTGTCCATTTTTATCATATTCTTTGCCAAGTATGGTGTTTTCACCTTGTGGAAGTCGGGCTATTATGTTTTCTAAATGGCCTTTTTCCATAGCTTTTTTGATTTCCTTTTCGTCTTCAAATTTTTCAATCATACCAAGTGCTACATTTTCTTTAAGACTTACGCTGTACTTGGCGTATTCCTGAAAGCCTATGCCAAAGTATTTGTATAAGTCCTCAGGAGGGAGCTTCTTTATATCTTCTCCATTTAATGTTATATTTCCTGAGTAATTTTCCAAAAGTCCGCACATAACCTTTGAAAAGGTGGTTTTACCGCTGCCGTTATAGCCTAGTATGCTGACGATTTCGCCCTTTTTTAAAGTAAAATCTATATTTTTTAGAATATTTCCTTCGCTATGGGGATATTTAAAGCATACCTTTGAAAGTTTCAACTCTTTAAAATCACCATATTTAAGAGAGAAGTCTCCATTTTTGCTGTTGTTATCTGCTTCATTTTTATCAACATCTTTAGTGAAATCATCAAATTTATCCACGTATTTATATTTTTCGTTTATATCGCTGGTTAAAATATTGATGGTACTAGAAATATTCCTTGTTATGTTTGAGGAAACTGCTATTAAGAATACGCAGTCCCCTGCATTCATCGTCCCCAAAAACACTTTATATATAAAGTATAAATTGATTCCTTTTACCATAATCATCTGAAGAAAACCAACTATATTACTTAGAATTGTGGACTTCATATCAAAGTTAAATTTAGCTAAGGTATATTTTCTGTAGCTTTCTTCCCAGTTTCTTAGAAAAAATGCTCTCACGTTGAAAATCCTGAGCTCTTTTGCATGCTTTCTTCCTGAAAGCAGCTCGCTGTAATAATTAGCTTTTCTCTCATATTTTACATACTTTTTATTAATCTCTACCTTCTTTTTTACAATATATTTATTTAGAAAAGTGAGTCCTATGGACAATGCTAAAATAAATATCAATATAATAGGATCAAAGAATAAAATTGCAGAGGTAGAAAGCAAGACATTAAAAAGTGATAATGCCAGATTATTAAAAATTGACACTGTAATATCTGTGGTACTGGCTATATTGCTTTTTACAAATTCATATTGATTATAAAAATTGCTGTCATAAAATTTATCTTGCTTTGTGCTATAGCTTTTGTATAAAAATAATTTAGAGAAAAACTTCTTAGCCTTTCTGGTATACATGGTAACCATCATATCTTGAAAGTTAAAATAGTTGCCGCTCACTGTTATAGCTAAAAAGAAAATAATAGGAGGAAATATTACACTGAAATTAAAATTTTTGCTGCTCTGAGCGGCTATTATTGAGTTTACCATAAGCTTTCCAGAATAGTTTGCTACAAGCCATCCAAGTGCAATTATAAAAACAAAAATCATATTAAGAGAAAAATAAAGAGGTGAAGATTTGATAGTAAGCTTACTGAAATTAATTATTTTTTTAAACATGAAATTCAATCCTTTCTAAAAAGTTTAACTGTGCCAAATCATAGTGGAAAGAGCTAATTTTTCTTTCTCCGAAGGAATCCTGATAATATTGTTTCTTTCAACATATTCTAAGGTACTAAGTATAATTCCATAGGATGTGCCACAGGCTCTAAGCTTTAAATGTTCATCAGGTATAGCTGAGTTGGCACCTTTTTTTAAGAGAGCATAGCAATGAGTGACTGTACCCTCTAGCATTTTTATGATATCAGTATAAGCGGCAGCATCATTTATGATTTTATCTACAGCTTCTTTTTCTTCTTTAGTCATAAGAGGAAAGCTGAATTTAATTTGTTTATTATCCATATAGAGATAGCCAGAGTCTATATATTCAGCTATGATTAATTTTTCAAACTCATTAGGCTCAATATTGTTTTTAGATATAGAAGCTATATGCCATAATTTGTCTAGGTCTGGTCCATTAAATTCCCTCCATTGAAGTCCAGAAAAATAGGAATCTATTTGGAAGGAGAAAATATTTGAATCAGTTTCTCTGGTTTTTATGCCTTTAGATTCTAAACGAGGATATATATTTTCATATTTTCCAGAGCTGTACTTTATTTCGTTATCCCTCATTGCTGTTCCAGACACAACGTATTTTCCGCCGTCAATGTGCTCTGGCACAGGTGAAGCGCTGAATTCAATATAATCCTGAGTTTTCATAAGAAAATCCAGAAGATAATAGGGGTAAAGGGACCACAATAAAATGCTGAAATTTAAATCGCTGCCGATAAATCCAATGGTTCGTATGCTTTCAATAGTGTCCTCAAAGATTTTATACATAACTGGGGCTATAATTTCTGATTTTTCAATAATAAAATCGGAGATATATGCATTATCCTCTGCTTCAGCTATATAAAATTGTGCTTGATATTTATTATTCTTATTTAGCATTAAATCAGCTTTGCATAATTCATCCAAGGCTTCTTCTACAAAGCAGCAGGCGACTTCTAATTTGCGGGATATTTCCTCTGAGCTGAGAGGCTTTTTATAAGCCGCATAGGCAATATTTTGGTATAAAAGACTTTTAAAATAAGAATTAGGTTCTACGGTTGCTCCAGGAGAGCCGCTGTAACCAATATCTAATTTTATTGGTCTATAACTTTGCATTGTATTATTCATAGCTTCAATATTCCTTTCTTTTACCGTAGATGCTTTTAATTTAGCCTTTGCATCGTGCATATACCACTTTATAGTGCCTTCTGGAATAGATAATTCTTTTGAGATATCCTTTATTGTTTTATTTTCAAAGTAATTCTTAATTAAAATTTCTCTATACAGCTTATTCATATAAGCCAATTCTTTTCTTATAAGAAGCAGTAATCTGTTCTTCTCATTCTGTTCCAGCAGGGCATCTATTTGACTTTCTGATTTTAAATTTACAGTGATGTCTAAGGGAATATTTCTCCAATGCCTTTTTTGCTTCCTATAAAAATTAGACCAGGTATAGGCACAAATTTTATAAACATAAGCATCTGCATTTTCTACCTTATGTATTTTTTCAGAAGAATTATGAAGATTCATAAGTATTTCCTGAGATAAATCTTCAGCATCCTGTATATTATTGGTTTTTGATAAGGAAAAGCCAAAGATTTTTTTTGCGTAAAGTTCAATATCCATACATTTCACCCGTTATTAAAAATTCTATACTTATATTATAAGTAGTAATGAAAACAAAAAGGTTGGTATATCGTAAAAAAATATTTTATGGTAAAATATCTACAACTTGTGCCTATTTTAATTAACATTCACGAATTAACAATTATTTAAATTAGGTAAGAGTAAGACGTAATCAAAGGAATGATTAAAATATGTATAAAGAAGAACTTTTAAGCTTAATTGAAAAATATGAAACGGATTATTTGGAAGAAAAAGAATATATAAATAAAATAGTAGATTTTATAAATAAAAATGGTGTTATTTTTGGAAAAGAAAACAAAGATGGACATATCACTGCTTCAGCTTGGGTTGTAAACAAGGATAAAAGCATGGTTCTTATGACTCACCACAGGAAGCTTGATAAGTGGCTTCAGCTTGGAGGGCACACAGAGGAAAATGAGAGTGTGCTGGAGGGGGCCTTTAGAGAGGCATTAGAGGAATCTGGACTTAAAAGCATAGAATTTTTATCTGAAGAAATTTTTGACGTAGATGTGCATTGTATACCTGCAAGAAAAGCGGAGAAAGAGCACTTTCATTATGATATTAGATTCATGTTTACAGCAGATTCTGATGAAAAAATACAAGTCAGTGAAGAATCAAAGGATGTAAAGTGGATAAAACTAGATGAAGTGAAGAGTTATGCTAATAGTAAATCCATACTTAGAATGCTGGATAAAACTAAAAAGCTTATAGAAAATATGTAGATAAGACAAGGTATATATTGATTTCGTCTGTCATAAGCTTCTTGACATAGCTGAGAAATAATGAAATCCCCCTAAGCAGAAGAGAACCTCTGCTTAGGGGAGAACTTTTTATTAATCTAAATTTTATTGCTGCCAGTTAACATTGACAGTAGCTGTACCCGAGGTAGGAGTAGTGTAAGTATGGTTGCTTCCACCTTCCCAGGTTACTGTTGTTCCATCACTTTTAACAAATTTAAACTGTATTTGTGTACCAGCAGGTACGCTGACATCGTAATACCAAGTCGGATACTGATAAACTACTGTATTAAACATGGAGCCTATAGCTTTTTTAGCGTCCCAGTTTCCAAGCTCTCCTACGCTTCCAACTAGATAAACATTTTGTCCTAGATTTGTAGTAGCATTATTTACTACGAATCTTACAGAAACCTGATTTGAGGTAAGAACATTAAAGTTGCTGAAAGTATTGCTGGTTACTCCACCTGAAGTAGTAACTTTAACATCATATTTTCCTGAGCTAACTTGTGGAACTGTAGCCACTATCTGAGAATCGCTCCAGGAAACTATGGTGGCATTTGTAGTACCGAATTTAACTGTGCCAGTGCTAGTGCCAAAGCCGCTTCCATCTATAGTTACATTTTTACCAGGCTGAAGAGTGTTTGGGCCTACATGTCCTATGGTTGGAGTAGTTGTATTTGCGGTGTACTGCCAAACAGCAACAGCTCCAGCACCAAGAGTAAAGTTTGAAACAGCAGTGCTATTTACACTGATGCTGTTTCCGTTTAATAATCCACCAAGTACATCTGTGTAAGTTCCGTTAGGAAGTGAAGTGTATAATCCGCTTATATTGTAGCTGCTGCTCTGATTACGATTTATAGCAACCAATGCTGTATTATTACCAAACTTTCTTTCATAGATATAAACATCATCGTTTAGCCATTTTTGGGTAGTGCTTCCGTACTCTATAGCAGGATTTGACTTACGAAGATCAGCTAAAGCTTTTACTTCTTTATACGCTGTAGTATTAGTATTAAAGCCAGTCATCATAGCTCTATTGTTAGGGTCACCATTTCCAGTCATATATTGTTCAGTTCCGTAGTAAATTGCAGGAACTCCCCTTGAAGTTAAGGTGAAGGCTAATGCTTCCTCTGTATTTCTAGTGCTTGTACCTGCCTTGTAGAAACGATCCATATCGTGATTATCTATAAAGGTAACTAGGTCGTTGTTGAAATTATAATCTGCAGCTGTAGAGCTTATCATGGAATCCAGACCTTTCATAGTGTCTCCGCCGTCTCTAAATACTTGTCTAGTTTTTTGAGCGAATCTAAAATCCAGTAAACTTGCTCCGCTTTCATTGGCGTAATATGAATTATTAGAGTCTGTTTCGTTTGTTCCAAGGAACCATTCCCCAAAGGTGAAAACTTCCTTATGATTATTTATAGAATTCATGAAATTCTTTTGCCAGCCAAAGGGCATATGTTTTACGGCATCAAGTCTTATACCATCTATGCCTTTATCTATCCACAAATTTATAGCATCCTTTAGGTACTTGTCTATAGTGCTGTTTTGCTGGTTTAAATCTGATAGATCGTAAAGATTTTTGTATATGCAGTTTTCTAATGTTGAAAAATCTGTACCACCATAATGATTGAAATAACCATTGGTATCGTTTGCGTATCCTCCAAGCAAAGTACCGTTATCATATAAGTTGCCATTCTCTGCGTAGCTGGCATCTGTAGAAGAAGATGGCGAAGTATGGTTTGCGGCGAAGTCTACGATAACTTTCATATTGTGAGCATGAGCAGTGTTAATTAAGTTTTGGAAATCAGAAAAGCTACCGAAAAATGGGTTGGTTTTTTTGTAGTCACGAGCATAATAACCATGATAGGAGGTGCTTCCATCAGAAAATACTGTGTATATATTTTCTACTGGCTGGGATATCCATAAGGCTGTAATTCCCATATTGGTAAAATAACCGTCATTTATTTTGTCAGTAATACCCTGCCAATCACCACCAAAGTATTTTTTCAAACTTGTGTGAGTGGAGTCATATAGTGCTCCAGTTGGATTATTGGTGGCATCTCCGTCGTAAAATCTGTCTGTCACTATTTCGTAAATCACATCAGAATCAAAATCTGTGTCATTAAGTGAAGTTGAGGCTGTGGATGAAGTAGCAATAACATTAGCGTAAGCTCTGTGGGCACTTGCAGGCAAGAAATATGCAGAGGATAGGATTAGAGATAGCACCAATGTTGATGTAATAAATTGTTTACTAAACTTTTTAAACCGATTCATACTATGCACTCCTTTAATATTATATTGACGAGGAAGTCAATTACCAAGAAGATGTGCAACCGATTGCATTATAAAACGTAAATTTACTCCTTTACTATACTACTTTGTCCATAAAATGTAAATACAAAAATAAAAAAAATTAGTATAAAAAAATATTCATGAATACATTTACAAATTTAAAGATATGGTATATTATAAATATATAAACACGCGTTTATGGAGAGGTTGATATGAATAGTGAAGAAATTGCAAAAATAGTTGGTGTATCTAGAAGTACTGTTTCTAGGGTAATAAATAATTATCCCAATGTTCCTGAAAAAACCAGAGAAAAAGTTTTAAAAGCTATAAAAGAATATAACTATGAGCCTAACAATTCAGCACGAGTGTTGGCTGGCAAGCAGACTAATACCATAGGACTTTTTATAGTAAGTATATGTGACAACAAAAATCCAAGGAGAATATATCAAAACAATTATTTTGCTCCTTTTGTAGATGCTGTCATCGATGAGGCTAATACCAAAGATTACTATGTTCTTAGCCATACTATATATAAGGAAGAGGACTATGATAAAATCCAAAGAACTTTTTCTCAGAAAAGGATAGATGGAGCTATAATAATCGGAACAGAAGACAATACTTTTTTAGCAGCAAGACTTGATAAATGCAGCTATCCAATTGTGCTTATTGATTATGACCTAAATGTAATAGGTGAAGCGAATAAGGATCATAATAATATTTCTGTAATAAATAGTTCCGATTATGAAGGGACAAGGAGTGCTTTAAATTATCTTATATCACTTGGGCATAAAGATATAGGAATAATCGCAGGTAGGACAAACACCTTTTCAGGAAGGATGAGACTTAAAGCTTTTAATGACATAATGAAGAGCAGCATGCTAGGAGTAAAAAATGAATTTGTTATTAATGGTGAATTTATTAAAGCTAAGACCTATGAGGAAGTTAAGAAACTATTAAAGCGAGGAGAACTTCCTACGGCATTTTTTTCTTGTAATGATGATATGGCACTGGCTGCCATGGAAGCTTTTCAAGAAGAGGGAATAAGAGTGCCAGAAGATATATCTATAATTGGCTTTGATGATGTTCCTATAGTTTCTCAGATAAGGCCTGCTCTTACTACCATAAGAGTTCCTGTGTATGATATGGCGGCAGTATCAGTAAATACTATAATTGAAAGTATTGAAAATAAGACTTTAGATGAATCCAAACCATATTTTATGCCTACTGAGCTTTGCTTGAGAGATACAACCACAATTCCTAGAAAAAAATAAACCATTTTGGTTTATTTTTAAACATAATAAACACGTGTTCAATACAGATTTTTAATTAATTAGGAGGTATAAAATGAAATTCGGACATTTTGATGATCTTAATAAAGAATATGTTATAACTAATCCTAAAACTCCATATCCATGGATAAACTATTTAGGTACTGAGGACTTTTTTTCATTAGTTTCTAATACTTCTGGCGGATATTGCTTCTACAAGGATGCAAAGCTTAGAAGATTAACTCGTTATAGATATAATAATGTACCAGTAGATAATGGCGGAAGATATTTTTACATTTATGATGACAATGATTTTTGGAGCCCAGGTTGGATGCCAGTTAAGAAGGATTTGGATTTCTATGAATGCAGACATGGTATAGGCTATACTTCAATAACTGGAGAAAGAAATGGAATAGTTGCAAATGAACTCTTATTTGTGCCTCTTCATTTCAATGGAGAAGTTCATAAGGTTACCTTGAAGAATACTACAGATGGGGATAAGAGCATAAAATTATTTTCTTTTGTTGAATTCTGTTTATGGAATGCTCAAGATGATATGTCAAACTTCCAGAGAAATTTCAGCACAGGTGAAGTGGAAGTTCAGGGTTCTGTTATTTATCATAAAACTGAGTATAGAGAAAGAAGAAATCACTATGCTTTCTATTCTGTAAATACTGAGATAGATGGTTTTGATACTGACAGAGAATCTTTCCTAGGGCTTTATAATAATTTTGATTGTCCTCAAGTTGTTGAGGCTGGAGAATCTAGCAATTCTGTAGCTAGCGGTTGGTCACCAATTGCTTCTCACTGCATAAATGTTGATTTAAAAGCAGGCGAGGAGAAAGAATTCATATTCATTCTTGGATATGTGGAAAATGAAGAAGAAGAAAAATGGGAAGCTCCAAGTGTCATAAACAAAACTAAAGCTAAAGCTATGATAAGAAGCTTATCTACAACTGAACAAGTGAATGCAGCTTTTGAGGAGCTTAAGAAGTATTGGGATTCTTTATTATCCATATACAGCTTAAAGAGCAGCGAAGAAAAGCTTGATAGAATGGTTAACATATGGAATCCATATCAGTGTATGGTTACCTTCAATATGTCAAGAAGTGCTTCTTACTTTGAATCTGGAATAGGCAGAGGTATGGGCTTCAGAGACTCAAACCAAGACCTTTTAGGCTTTGTACATCAGATACCTGAAAGAGCAAAAGAAAGAATTATAGATATAGCTTCAACTCAGTTTGAGGACGGAGGAGCTTATCATCAGTATCAGCCACTAACAAAGAAAGGAAACAATGAAATCGGAGGCGGTTTCAATGATGATCCACTTTGGCTAATACTTGGTACTTCAGCGTATATAAAGGAAACAGGAGACTATTCAATACTTGATGAGGAAGTTCCTTTTGATAACAGCGAAACTAACAAGGCTTCTCTCTTCGAGCATTTAAAGAGATCCTTCTATCATGTAATTAATAATCTAGGACCTCACGGATTACCATTAATAGGAAGAGCTGACTGGAACGACTGCTTAAACCTTAACTGTTTCTCAAAGGAACCAGGTGAGTCTTTCCAAACTTGCGAAAACATAGAGGGCGGAGTAGCTGAATCAATTCTTATTGCAGGTATGTTCGTATTCATAGGAAAAGACTATATTGAACTTTGTAAGAAGAGAGGTTTAGCTGAGGAAGCTGAAGAAGCTCAGGCTCATGTAGAAACTATGAGAAAAACTGTTATTGAGCACGGATACGATGGAGAATGGTTCCTTAGAGCTTACGATGCTTACAGCAATAAAGTTGGAAGCAAGGAATGTGAAGAAGGACAGATTTTCATAGAATCACAGGGCTTCTGCGTAATGGCGGGCATAGGTGTAGAAGAAGGTTTAGCAGAAAAGGCTCTTAATTCAGTTAAGGAAAGACTTGATACCAAATATGGAATAGTTCTTCAGAATCCTCCATATTCAAAATACTATATAAACCTTGGAGAAATTTCTTCTTATCCACCAGGATACAAGGAAAATTCAGGTATATTCTGTCACAACAATCCTTGGATAGCTATAGCTGAAACTGTTATAGGAAGAGGAGACAGAGCATTTGAGGTTTACAGAAAGATAACTCCTGCATACCTAGAAGATATAAGCGAAATCCACAGAACAGAGCCATATGTATATTCTCAGATGGTTGCTGGTAAGGATGCAGTTCGTCACGGCGAAGCTAAAAACTCATGGCTTACAGGTACTGCTGCATGGACTTTCTTCACAATATCGCAGTGGATATTAGGTATAAGACCAGATTTTGATGGACTTATGGTAGATCCATGTATTCCTGCTGCTTGGGATGGATTTACTGTGAAGAGAAAGTATAGAAATGCAGACTATAATATAGAAATTAGCAACCCAAAACATGTTCAAAAAGGTATTGCTGAGATAAATGTTGATGGAAAGAAGATAGAAGGCAATATTTTACCAGTATTTAATGATGGTAAAGAACATGCTGTAAAGGTAGTAATGGGATAAATATAATAATAGCAAAAAGACATTCTCTAATATGATTGGAGAGTGTCTTTTTGCATGGTTGAATATTTTATAAGTATGAATTATCATAAAGCTGAGAGGTGATAAAATGAAATTAGCTACATCCTGCTATATAACGAAAAATAATAAAACTTTAATGTTACATAGAATAAAAAAGGAAAACGACATCCATGAAGGCAAGTGGGTGGGACTAGGCGGCAAAATGGAAGCTGGTGAAACTCCTGAAGAATGCATTATAAGGGAAGTCAAAGAAGAATGCGGGCTTACTATAAAAAATCCTAGCTTAAAAGGAATTATTACTTTTCCAGGCTTTAAAAATGATGAAGATTGGTACGTATTCTTATTTACAACATCTGAGTTTGAAGGCAATATTTTTGATACATCGGATGAAGGTGAATTAGAATGGATAAACAATGATGAGATATTCAGTCTTAACTTATGGGAAGGGGATAAATTATTTATGGATTGGATGCTAAAATATAAGTTTTTTTCAGCCAAATTCATATATAAAGAAGGCAAGCTTGTAGATCATAGCCTAATTGTATACTGATGGAGGCATATATGCTTATGTCACAAAATGTAGTAGATAAAATAACTGATGAGATATGTAAGTATAATTTTTAATTTTAAAAAATCAGTTAAATAAATATAAAATTTTAAGCCTAGGGTACTTTTATTAAATTCCTACTTCAGTTAAATGTTAAGCTGTTTATAAATTTAAAATCTTTTATTCTTAAATTTTTTCCGAAACTAATAATATCAAGTAAAGAGTTTTCTATAATTTGAAGTAATGGCACATTTGAATTGAGGGTATTCCACTTGTTCCAGCAAATATATAAATCCATATATTTTGTAGCTACTCCCCTGAACTTAGAAATCAAACTGTGTAATGATTTATGAAAATATCTCACTCTTGATAAATTAAAAATTGAAGCACTATTGAAAGAATTGCTAGAAATCTTATGTATTTCTAGCTTGTGTTTTCTAGCAAAACTTTCATATTTATAATGGTTTTTTGTGCATAGTATGGAGTTGTTTGGAATTTTAGAAGCGATGACAGCATCTACAACCGAATAATTTGCATAATTTAGACAAGCTGTTTTAGAAAATATGTTTCCATATCTATCTGCACAAGATATTACACAAACCTTAATTTTAATTTCCTCATTAGACAGAACATTTATTAAACTGTAATTAATGCTTCTATCTTTATTATTTTGATTGAAATGAGTCTCATCTATTTCAATTATTCCACTCAATTTGTTTGGAAGGGTAGATTTAAGAGAATGCAAAATCTTATGTCGCCAGTAGAAAGCGGTATTTCTGTGAACACCTGTCTTTTCAGCACTACTTCTTACTGACAAATTGTTGGACATACATTCCAAGTATTTTATCCAATAATTTAATGATTTTTTACTGTGATATAATGGTGAAAAGGTGGAAGAGCAAAATATTTTCTCACAATTTTTACATTTATATCTCTGTTTTTTTAATCTATTTTTACCGTTTTTAACAATATGTGATGATGAGCAATGAGGACAAAAAGATATCATATTGCAGGTATTTTCAATACATTTAAAAGTACTTAGTAGCTGATCATTAGAAAGGTATGCATTCTTATTTGAAGAAACGCTTGTAACATGATTTGTTAAGGAATCTAATGAATTGTTTCTCTCTTGATATGGTTTTAATATGTCCATAGTTATAATCTCCAATCATAATTTTGTAGCACGTACGAACTAATGTTCTTTTTAAATTATTGACATTATAACAATTTTTAAACACAAATATAAATAAAAAATCATCTACTATATTTTGTAACATTACTTCATAATTAAAAATCAGGTAAATAAGCAATTTGTATCTACTATTTTGTGTGACATTAGCTCATATAGTAAATAACCAAGTAATGATAGCCGATATTATAACTAGAGAGGTGAATTTATAAACACATAATTTTCACATAATGTATAGAAATTTTTTTGAAAATTCTATGGTAGCATAGTATTTAGGGAAATTATATAAATTTCTATTTTAAATTAAAATACGAGGTGATTAGATTGCCAGCAAAGATATATTTAGTGGAAGATGAAAGAAGTTTAAATATACTGCTAGAAAAATATTTGGAAAAGGAAGGGTATGAAGTAACAACTTTCTCTGATGGGAAATCCGCTTTGGAACGAATAAAAGATTTACCGGATTTGTGGATATTGGACATAATGCTTCCTGATACAGACGGCTACGAAATTATAAAGGCTATAAAAAATTATAACAAGAATACTCCTGTAATATTTATGTCTGCGAGAAATGAAGAACTTGACAGAGTGGTAGGTTTAGAACTTGGGAGTGACGATTATCTTTCTAAACCGTTCTTACCGAGAGAGCTTATTATAAGGGTAGGAAAGCTTTTGGAAAGAATTTATGGTGATGAGAAAAGAAATAATCAGGAAGAAAACATTAATATATCAGGATACGCTATCATAAAAAAGCAGAGGAGAGTGTATTTAAATGAAGTAGAAATACAGCTTACAAATAAGGAATTTGAACTTCTATATTATTTTATGGAGAATAAGGATAATTTAATCTCCAGGGAACAGATACTAATAAGTGTTTGGGGAGAAGATTATTTTGGATCAGACAGGGTGGTAGATGATACCATAAGAAGGCTTAGAAAGAAAATGGAATTAATAAATATAGAAACTGTATATGGGTATGGCTATAGGCTAGTGGTAAAATCATGAGAAAATTTAGATTTAAATCTCTCACCATGAGAATATGGATGACCTTTACTCTAACAATTTTATTAATAATATGCAGCATATCACTTTTTTATTTCTTTGCATTTAAAAGAGTGCAAGAAACTTCAGAAATGAAAGATTTAAAGGTGTTGCACGATATACAGCTGAAAAGTAGTGATAATTCCATGCCGACGCGGTTTAATGAGATGCAGAATTTAAAAGGAAGCAAGCATTTTACCTATACAATAAAATCAGATGGAAGCAAAGTCTTAAATGACGAGATTAATAAACCTGAAAATATGCCTGGCCCTCCAGATGGAATGAGTAAACCTGTTTCGGATCCAGATAAGTCAGCACAAGAATGGATGATTACTTTCATTAAGGGCAATAACATTAATGAACAGCAATTTAAAGAAACTTATCAGAATAGAAGATTTTTATTTATAATAAGCTCGGTACAGACTACTAATGGAGGCAGAGAATATTTAATAACCTACATGCCTAGCATTAGAGACAACGGATTATTAAATATTGTTATAATAGTAGGATTAGTTTTTATAGTGATAGGTTTCTTTACCTCCAAACTTATTGCTTCATATATATCAAAACCTCTTAAAAAATTAGAAGAATATACAGAACGCATAGCTCATAAGAATTGGGGAGAAGATGTATCAATAAAAAGTGATGATGAAATAAAAAGGCTTGCAGATGCAATGAATAGAATGCAAAAGGAATTAAAACGAGCTGATGAAGAAGAAAAAAACTTTCTTCAGAGCATATCCCATGATTTAAAAACGCCGGTAATGGTTATAATGAGCCATGCAGAAGCAATAATAGATGGCATATATATAGATTCTGTAGAAAAAACAGCAGAAATAATAAAGAATGAAGCTATAAGCCTAGAAAAAAAGATTAAACAATTACTGTATCTTAACACTTTAGATTATGTAATGGAAAACAATGATAAAAATAAAGAGATAAATTTAAGAGATTTGGTATTGAATATAATAAATAGATTTGAAATGATAAACAGCAATATTGAATGGAAGTTAAATTTAGAGGGAATTAATCTAATAGCAAATGAAGAAAAATTAAAAGTAGCCATAGAAAATATAATTGAAAATGGATTGAGATATGCAGAAAAAGAAATGCAGGTAACCTTAAAAGAAGATGATAAACATATAATACTCGATGTATATAATGACGGACCTCATATAAAAAAGGAAAACTTAGCTCATATTTTTGATAACTTCTACAAAGATAAGACTGGAAACTTTGGACTAGGACTTGCAATATCTAAGAAGATTGTGGATTTTCATAAAGGAAATATACAATCAATAAATAGAGAAAAGGGTGTAAGTTTCATATTTAAGTTCAATAAATAACCTGACGATACATTTTAATAGACTGTGCAGTGAACTATATGTTTATTGCATAGTCTATTTTTGAGGTAAAATATAAATGGAAATAATAAAAGGAGTGTGACTGTTGCCACACTCCTTTTATTATTTCTGACTGTCAGTATATGCTTTCAAATCATATAATTGTTCTGATTGACCTCCGCCGCCGAAGCCTCGGTTAGAATTTGAGCTTGATGAAGTACTAGTTTTTTTAGTTGAATCAGTAGCTGAAGTAGTAGTTGAATTGCTGCTTGAAGTATCGCTTGAATCCACAAGAGTTCCGTTTTGTTCAACCCAATTCATTATTTCGCTGCTGGAGTTTCCGCCGCCGCCCATGCCGCCAGTCATAACATATCTGATTTCACCATTTTTCACCATTGTTTTAAATTGGTCTAAAGTTACAATTTGATCGCTGCCTAAGAATCCGCCTAGAGACATTACAGATTCGCCAGTATTAATAATTATATCTGAAGCAGAGTTGGAATTCTGAACTACTAATAAATATTTTTCAGTAGTTTTATTTTTCTCTAGAAATTGTATAAGCTTTGAATTAGCATTCGTACCTTCCCCACCGGCATTTTTAGTATTGGAGCCACTTGGAGCACCGACCTTATCTGAGCTGTTGCTAGATAAAAGCTCTAATCCAGCTGCTGGAAAGGAGTTATTAACCTTAGTGGTTAATACTGTAGATGAACCTACAAGCGGAGTTAAAATCAATCCTACTAAAGCCAAAGCTACAAGAGTTCTTTTTATATTAACATTATTTTCAGCTAGTTTATTATTAAGATTTAAGAATGCAAGCACTAAAGAAGACAGTATGCTTAAAATTGCTACTAGAACAATCAAAACCTTAGTAATATTTGAGTAACTTATAAAGTAACAAAGCATCGATATGTGAACAGCACCATTTACAAGTAAGGCTCCAGGTAAGAACCATGCTTTCCAGCCGCCTTCTTTGTAGAGCTCCCACATTGAAGATATACCTATTCCAGCTAAAGCTGCTACTGGAGGAGCTAACATTGTAAGGTAGTATGGGTGGAAGGTTCCTGTATTAAAGCTAAAGTATATAAATTCAGGGAAGAACCATAAAAACCAAAGTGCTAGTGCTTGTTTCTTTGAGGTATTCAGTCTAAAGGTTAATTTTTCCTTTATAGCTGCAGCTATAAAACCTATTGCAGCTAGAGGGATAAACCAAACTATCTGATCAGAGAGTATATTCTTTGAAAATAATCTTGTGATACTTGATTTTACTTGCCCGCCGAAAGAACCCTGAAGTTGAGAAGAATTATTTCCACCAGGTCCGCCGCCTTGCTGTCCACCAAAACCGCCGCCCTGTTGTCCGCCGGGTCCTCCAAAACCTCCATCTCCTCTGCCTTGCTGACTGCCTCCAAATCCAGAAGGGGCATTACCGGTAGTGTTTTCGTTGCTGCTATTGTTGAAGCTAGGAGGAGTTCCCATTTGTCCATCTTGCTGACCACTAGGTGCACTGCCCTTCTGTCCCCCAGGTCCACCACCTTGTCCCTTATCAGAGGAACTGCTGCCAAGAGAAATTCTTTCTATTCCATTGTGTCCAAAAATAAGTTCCATTACTGTATTATTAGTACTGCTGTCTACATAGGGTCTGCTAGAAGCAGGTACAGCGTCAACTGCTAATGCCCAGGAAAGTGAAACTGCTACAAGAACTATAGTACCTACAATTAAATGAACTATTCTCTTCTTTATAGGAACTGTAGTAGCAAATAGGTAAGTAACATACACTGCTGGTACAACTAAGTAAGCTTCAAGCATCTTTACATTGAAGCCAAGTCCAATCATAACCATAGCTATAATTAAGTATTTAAATTTGCCTTTTTCTGCGGCAATTGAAAGAGCCCATAATGCAAGAAGTAAGAATAAGATAAGTATATTGTCTATTGTATTATTTCTGCTGACAGCTACAAAAACTGGTGTTATTGCAAGAAATAGAGCAGAAATAAGTCCAGCCACAGTTCCAAAGGAACGTTTTACGATTCTATGAATAAGTATTACTGAAATAACACTAGCTATAGCTGAAGGTAAAAGTATGCTAACTCCGCTGTAGCCAAAGATTTTTGCAGATATTGCCTGGAGCCAAAATCCCAAAGGAGGCTTGTCTATGGTTACAAAGCCTGATGGGTCAAAAGCTACAAAGAAAAAATTCTTAAGGCTCATAGTCATACTTTTTACTGCCGCGGCGTAGTATGAATTTCCGTATCCTTCTATTGATAAATTAACAAAGCTTAATATTTCGGAGAGTATAACAATTAATGTAAGGGCTATATTCTCTTTGGTAAGTTTAATTTTTTTCATTTTATGCTCACATCCTTTAAATATTTATGTTAATTATTGCGTTAATCATCATATACAAAGTATAGACAAAATTTGTAGAACAAATATCAAAAATTCATGTGAAATTTATGTGATTATATTAAAAGATATTTCACACAAACTTCACATATTGATTTGATAATATTGCAAAATTTTCTGTCTATAATTAATTAATATAAATAACGTAGGCAGGTGAAAAAAATGGGATTTATAAAAAAGCATGCGGTTAAAATAAGCATATCAATTATGATATTTATTTTAACTGTACTAAGTACTTATTCAATAATTATTTATAAAGGTTCAAACACTTCAGGAAACAATAGGATTGGAACACAATTTAATGGACAGATGCCTGCAGGAGGTGGACCTAATAATTCGGATTCTAATCAGCCTAGTAATATGCAGGGACAAAATTCCCCTAATCAGCAAGCACCGAATTTTAATCAGGGCAGCGATAATTTTAGTGCTCCGCAGAATAAAGATGGACAGAGAAAAGATAATGAAAGACCAAATGGCTTTGGAATGCAGCAAGGTTCATCTTCAAGCTCAAGTACAAAATATTCTCCTATATTTATAGCATATTCTATAATTTTCTTTATCATATTCATAGCGGTATTTTTACTAATAAGATATAAAAAGACAAAAATAAGCAATGAGAGCAAAGGAATAATTATAGCAGGATTAATCATAATAGGACTTTTGCTTAGAATTTACTCAGGACTTTTAATTGATGGGCATCCATTTGATATAAAGATATATCAGAATTGGGCAGCTTCAGCCGCCAACAACCTATTAAAAGTGTACGATGGAAATTCTTCAGTAGATTATCCACCAGTTTATTTATATGTATTGTTTGTAGTCGGAAAAATAGCTTCTGTGTCAACGTTAAGCACCTACTACCCTCTTTTACTTAAGCTTCCTTCAATAGCTGCTGATGTATTATCTGCATATTTTATATATAAAGTAGGAAAGAAGCATCTATCTATTGAAAACAGCTTGTTGTTAGCAGCTTTTTATGCCTTCAACCCAGCAGTTTTGATAAATTCTACAATTTGGGGTCAGGCAGACTCTCTGTTTGCACTATTTATAATTTTAGCAATGTACTATGTATCTGAGGATAAATTAGCAAAGGCGGCTATTTTCTTTGCCATATCGGTCCTAATGAAGCCTCAAGGAATAATATTCCTTCCCCTGCTATTATTTGTTTTAATAAAGAAAAGAAGTTTAAAGAGCTTTATTCAATCGGCTGCAGCAGGAATATTAACAGCGATTATTATATTATTGCCTTTTTCAGTGAGCAAGGGATTTACCTGGATTTTTAACCTATATATAAAAGAAGTAGGGGAGTATCCTTACGCCTCTAATAATGCATTTAACTTTTATACATTGATTGGAGCTAACCATGTTAAGGATAGTCAAACTTTATTTATATACAGCTATCACACTTGGGGAATGCTGTTTATTGTACTTGTTACGCTTTTATCTGGAATTATCTATATTAAAAGCAAAGATAAATCGGCAATTTTCATAGCAGCTCTCGTGCAAACTGTAGGTGTATTTAATTTTTCCGTGGGAATGCATGAAAGATACATGTTCGCGGCTCCAATTTTGGCAGTGTTTGCGTATGTATATTCAAAGGACAAAAGGATTTTGGCTCTATCAGTAATTTTCAGCATAATAGTTTATTTAAATACTCATATTGTGTTATTTGAACAATTTAAAGGCAATAATTATATGACAAATACATTTATGGTAATTACACTTTCATTATTAAATGTGTTAAGTTTCATATATCTTATCAAAATTGCAATGGACAAATTTATTAAAAATAAAATTTTAAATAATGTCACATAGTCTTCACATATTTCTTTGATAATAATACAACAATCCATTGATATAATCTTTATTAACATAAGTAAAGATATAAAATTTTAGAGCGAGGTGGCGATGTTTATGGGTAACATTATTTATTCCATTGTAGTACCCTTATATAATGAAGAAATGGTGATAGATGAAAGCTATAGAAGATTGAAGCAGGTTATGGATTCAACCAGTGAAAGCTATGAAATCATATTTGTTAACGATGGAAGCAGAGATAAAACTAGAGAAAAAACAGAAGATATCTGTAAAAAGGATAGTAATATAAAATTAATAAATTTCTCAAGAAACTTTGGACATCAGGCTGCTATAAGCGCAGGAATGGATGAAGCAGCTGGAGATGCTGTGATAGTAATAGATGCGGACCTTCAGGATCCGCCAGAGGTTATGTTAAAGATGATTGAAAAATGGAAAGAAGGCTATGAGGTTGTATATGGTAAAAGAAAGAAGAGAGAAGGGGAAACCTTCTTCAAGAAATTCAGCGCCTCAGCCTTTTACAGATTGTTAAGAAGTATGACTAGCGTTGATATTCCAGTGGATACAGGAGATTTCAGATTAATCGATAGAAAGGTATGCAACGCATTAATTGCATTACCAGAAAAAAATAGATTTATAAGAGGGCTAGTAAGCTGGCTTGGATTTAAACAAACTTACGTAGAGTTTGTAAGACAAGAAAGATTTGCTGGAGAGACGAAATATCCTCTTAAAAAAATGATGAAGCTTGCTTTAGATGGTATAACCTCATTTTCCTATAAGCCTTTAACAATTTCCGGATATGTTGGAGCCCTAGTTTCTTTCATAGGATTTGTTTTATTTGTTATAGCGGCAATAGAAGATATAGTTAAAGGAACAAACTTCCTTAGTTTAAATTTGATTCTAGATGTAAATTTAATAATGTTCGGACTTATATTTTGTGCCATCGGAATGCTGGGTCAATATGTGGGAAGAATTTTTGACGAAAGCAAGAACAGACCTTTATATATAGTGGATAACACAGTCAACTATAGAAAAGAGCAGGAAAGTAAAGTGGTAAGTGCTTTTAAAGAAGACAGCGGAGAAAAACTTAAGAAATCAGTAGGACATATGTGATTTTATATTAGTATCAATGAAAGCTTATATAAAAAGTGAATTATAGTAAGGAGCCAAGAAATCTTGAAAAATTTCTTGGCTTAATTTCTTTTGGTATAGCTTTGTGAAATAAATATTAACATAAAATTAGGCTTATATTTTTGAAGGATAGTAAAAATTATGATAACATATATAGAGTAGTGAACAAGGACATTAATAAGATCGGTCTAAAGAGAATAGTTGACCTAGAAGACGTAAGCATATCTAATAATCTGAAAAATTTTTAGCCTAAGGAGAACATATGAAAAAATTAAACTTAAAATTTGATAAGAAAGCTGATAGAGAGGTAATAAAGCTTGCTTGGCCTTCTATAATGGAACAAATTCTTGAAATGATGGTTGGTATGGTATCAACCATATTTATGGGAAGAATAGGTACCGATGCTGTGGCGGCAGTAGGTATGGTAAACATGCTGGTAGGATTTTTGCAGACGGTTTTTTCAGGTCTTTCTATCGGTACAACAGTAATAATAGCTAGACTCACAGGAGAAAAGGACAAGGCTGGCGCAAAAAAAGCTTTAGTGCAATCTATGTATATGGCTTTAGTAGTTGGTATACTGCTTACTGCCTTTGGAAAAATATTTTCTTTTTCTATATTAAAGGTATTTTTTGGCGGAGCTGAAGAAAAGGTATTTAATGTAGGACTAAATTACTTCAATATAATAGTATTTAATTTGCCGTTTTTTGTGCTTGATATAATAATTTCTGGTGCAATGAGAGGAGCAGGGGATACTAAAACACCTATGGTAATAACAGGCATAGCCAATGTTTTGAATATAATATTGAATACTTTGCTTGTATTTGGATTTTCTCCGTTACATATACCTGCAATGGGAGTTGTAGGATCAGCCCTGGCTGTTACTGTTACGCGTGTGGTGGCAGTAACCATGAGACTTTTAGTACTTTACAATGGTAAAAACTTGAAGCTTGGACTTGGCCTTAAGGATGATTATAAGATTCATCTTAACCTTATGAAAAGAATAATCAATATAGGAGTACCTGGATTTATAGAGCAGGCAGTTATGCAGGGTGGATTTTTAGTGCTTCAAATCATAATTACTGCCATGGGAACTATAGCTATGGCCTCTTATCAAGTAGGTATTAACGTAAATTCCCTAGCGTTTTTTCCTATATTCGGCTTTGCAATAGCTAATACAACCTTAGTTGGACAAAGTCTTGGTCAAAAGGATTATAAGAAGGCGGAAAAGTACGCCTATGAAAGTCTTAAGATAACTATGATAGTAGCTTTTGTAATAGGAATATTGATGATAATATTTGCAAAAAATTTAGCTTCAGTTTATTCTAGCGATAGCATGGTTATAAAAGAATCAGTAGGACTTATAAGAACCTTCGGAATATTGGAGCCAATGCTTGCAATTCTTAATTTATGTTCTGCAACATTAAAGGCTGCAGGTGATATAATGTATGTAATGACAACTTCAATAGTAGGGCTTTGGAGCTGCAGAGTTTTGATGTCCTATGGCTTCAATTCACTATTTCATATAGGAATGCTGGCGGTTATGATAGGAATATTCTTTGATTTCAGCTCCAGGTCTATAATGTATCTGGTTAGAATGAATAAGGGCGAATGGAAATATAGAAGAGTTTAGTAACAATAAAATCATGAGTGAGCAGGAGTATAAATATGAATAATCATTATAAATTTTATAAATTTCTAGAAATATTAAAAAATGAAACTGATGAAAATCATATTTTAACTTCTACTCAGCTTATAGCTAGACTTAGGCAAGTTACAGGCACCAATACGGATAGAAGAGCTATATATGAATATATAAACACTTTGAAAGAGTTGAACTTTGATATAAGTGATTACGAGGAGAATGGAGAAGGCTATTATCTAAGATCCTCAAATTTGGAAGAGCACGAGATAAGAATACTTATGGATCTTATAGTTTCCTGCAAATTTATAACCCACAAGAAAACTAACGAAATAATAGAAAAGCTGAAACAGCTCAATAGCAATTATGTGTATGATAGACTGTATAAGCAGCTTTATATAGATAATAGAGTGAAATCCAATAATAATCAGATATTTTATACTGTAGATAAGATAAATCACGCCATTATAGAAAACAAAAAAATAAGCTTTAACTATTGCCATTACAATATGTGGAAGGAACTTTTGCCTAGAGCAGATGAAAACAACAAGAATAAATTATATATTGTAAGTCCCGTGGCTATGATTTTAAAGCAAGAGTGTTATTATCTTGTGGCAGTTCACGATAATTACACTAAAGCATCTCACTATAGGATGGACAAAATACGAAATATTGAAATATTAGAAGATGATAGAGTAGTTTTGGAAGGCTTAGAAGAATTTAAAGATGGTTTTGATGGAGCCATCTATTCTAAAAAAAGCTTTAGAATGTATGCTGGAGAAGAATGCACAGTAGTGCTGAAAATGAATAGAGGTCTCTTAGATTCTATAGTGGACGAATTAGGACGTGATGTGGAACTTATGATAGATGAGAGCGGAGATATAATAGCTAAATTTACGGCTAAATATTCTGTTGGATTAAAGCGATGGATAATGCAGTTTGGATGCAATGCAGAATTATTGGAACCTGTTAAGCTAAGGGATGAAATTAAAAGTGATATAATTAAAATGAAAGATATCTATTTGAAGCTATAATTTAAAAATGCAGATTTAATTTAAGTTTCAGTATATAAATTTGATATTATGTAAAAAATCATAGGTAAATATGTTTTTAATTTACATAAGTGAGCTTTGGAGGAAGTTAATTTTGAGAATAAAAGAGGAAAATTTAAAAGAGATAGTTGATGACTTTACTTTCAGAAAAGGGAAACAGTACTACAAAGAAGGTTATGTAGAGGATCTTAAAATAGATGAAATTAATGATAAGAATGAAAAAGCACTTTCTATATTCACAAGGGTAATTTCTTCAAATGGGTTTAACAGCTATGATGTAAACTTGCAGTGGAACAATACTACTAATTCCATTAAAGGATATTGCAGCTGTCCAGCCTATGAGAACATGGAAGACGCTGTACCTTGTAAGCATATAATAGCTACTCTTTTAAAGTATATAAAGGAATATCAGCCAAGAATATATTCTGAGGAAGACAGTTCGGACATAGAAGATTTAATTAATAAAATCAAATCAAATTCTGAAGCTAATGAAGATTTTAAAAGAGAACTTAATTTGGAATTGAAATTTTTCAGCGAAACCACCTCTAATAGGTCACATCTGGAGATGAAAGTTGGTCTTGATAAGAAGTATGTGGTTAAGAGTATTAAGAGCTTTATTAAAGCTGTAAATGAGGAAAATGTTTTAGAGTTTGGAAAAAGCTTTACCTTTGACCCTTCAATATACAAGTTTAATGCTGTAGATGAAAAGCTTATAGATATGATGACAGAAGTCATGGAAGTGGACGAGGAAAAGTATAATTCATATAATTTTTATTATAATAAAAGCGGAAGTTCCATATTCAGTGGAAAATCCATGTATTTTGCTGATAAACTAATGTATAGATTTTTTAAGCTCATTAAGGAAAGAGCAATAAATTTTATCTTGGACGAAAAAGAATTTGAGAATGTAGAAATCGTTATGGGAGAGATGCCTCTAAAGTTCAATATGGAACTGGTTAATGATGAAATAGAGCTTACACAAAACGATGAGCTTCCTGTTCCACTTGACGGTGCTAGTAAGATATTCTGGTATGAGGGAAAGATATATTTGCCTCCTAAAGATCAGATTGCTGTATATGTACCATTATATGATATGTTATATGCCAGAGAAAAAAATAAAATGTTATTTAGAAAACAGGACAGTGAAAAGGTGGCCTCATATATATTGCCAGTGTTAAAAAAGGTAAGCAAAGAGATTAATATAGATGATGCAGTTAAAAAAAGTTTTTATGAGGAACCGCTTCTAATAAGAACTTATCTTGATAGAGACAACAAAAATGTTACTGCTGTGATTAAGTATGGTTACGGAGAAATTGAAATAAATCCTTTAGAAAAAACAGAGAGCAACACTGAAAAAGGAATACTTATAAGGGATATCATAAAAGAAGAAAACAGCCAAATGGTTTTAAAAAGCTTTGGCTTTGAGCCTAGAAATTCAATTTATGTAATGAAGGATGAGAAAGACATAGTAAGCTTTATAACAGAAGGTGTTACAAAGCTTCAGGAGCTTGGAGAAGTTTACTATTCCGATTCTTTTAAGGAAATAAGAATTTACGGAAGATCAAGCATGAAGGGCGGAATAAGACTTAATGATCAGGATCTGCTGGAGTTCAATTTTGAATTAGATGGCGTGGATAAATCTGAATTAAAGGATATATTTAATGCTCTAAGAGAAAAGAAAAAGTATTTCAGGCTGAAAAAAGGCGGCTTTGTAGCTTTAGAAGACAAGGCCATGCAGGAGCTTGGAGAGATGGTAGATTATCTCGATATAAAAGACAAGGACTTTGAAAAAGATAAAATAATACTATCTAAGTTTAATGCGGTCTATCTTGATCAAAAGATTAAGGATAGCGATATGGACTATCTTGAGAGAAGCAAGAATTTCAGAGAACTAGCCAATAATATCCGTGATGTTAAGGAAATGGACTATGAAGTTTCAGAGGATATGAACTCCATAATGAGAAGCTATCAAAAAATAGGCTATAAATGGTTTAAGACTCTGTCTACTTGCGGCTTCGGAGGAATACTGGCAGATGAGATGGGACTTGGAAAGACACTTCAGGCTATATCCTTCTTAGCTTCAGAAAGAGGGGATAAACCATCTATAGTTGTGACACCAACATCCTTGGTTTATAATTGGCAGGAAGAAATAGAAAAGTTTGCTCCGCAGCTTAAAACTGTGGTAATTTCAGGGCCTAAGAAGAAGAGAGAAGAAATGATGGGAGACATAGAAAAGGTAGATGTAGTTATAACCTCCTATCCACTGATAAAAAGAGATATAGATGAGTACAGCCAAATTTGGTTTAATTACTGCATAATTGATGAAGCTCAGCAGATAAAAAACCCAGCCTCTCAAAATGCTACTTCAGTTAAACAATTGAAGGCAAAGGGGTATTTTGCACTTACTGGAACTCCTATAGAGAATTCACTTACCGAGCTTTGGTCCATATTTGATTTTGTTATGCCGGGATACTTGTTAAGCCACAGTAAGTTTAGTAAGAAATATGAGACTCCAATAATAAAGGACGAGAATAAGAAGGCTCTTAAGGAGCTGAATGATCATATAAAACCTTTCATACTAAGAAGGATGAAGAAGGATGTTATAAAGGAACTTCCTCCTAAAATAGAGCATAAGCTCATAGTAGAAATGACGGAAGAGCAAAAGAAGCTGTATGCGGCTTATCTTGATACAGCTAGACAAACTGTTAATTCAGAAATAAAAAATAATGGCTTTGGCAAGAGTAAAATAAAGATACTTTCCTTGCTTACAAGATTAAGACAAATATGCTGCGATCCTGCTGTTTTTATTGAAGATTTTTCTTCAGAAAGCGGAAAAATGATGGCTTTAGATGATTTGCTTGAGGAAGTAACTGCTCAAGGACATAAAATACTGCTGTTCTCCCAATTTACTTCTGTACTAAAGAATATTAAGAAGAGACTTATAAAAAATCAAATAGGTCATATGTATTTGGACGGAAGCACCAAGAGTGAGGAAAGAATAAGCATGGTAAAGAAATTCAATCAAGGTGAAGCTTCAGTATTTTTAATATCCTTAAAAGCTGGAGGTACAGGATTGAACCTTACGGGAGCCGATGTAGTAATACATTTTGATCCTTGGTGGAATCCGGCTGTAGAAGACCAGGCAACGGATAGAGCCCACAGAATAGGTCAGGAAAAGACTGTAGAGGTAATTAAATTAATAGCTAAAGGAACCATAGAGGAAAAGATTTATAATCTTCAGCAGAGGAAAAAAGATATGATAAAAAGTATAATCAATAAGGACATGAATGAAGATAACATAATAATGCAAATGAGTGAAGAGGATATAGAGAGCTTGTTCTCTTAAAATATAATTTTTGAAAATTTACTTTTAAAGTTTCCATCTACTACGTTTTGTGACATAAATACATGCTCCCATAATAGAAAAACCATCAAAGGAATGCTGACAATATGCAGCATGTTTTGATGGTTTTCGACTATTTATTGCTTTAATAATTACAAAATTTATCTATATTCTCTTTCACTATATTCATGGAAGCCTTCCAGAAGGCCTCATCATGAAGATCTATTCCAGCGTGTTTAGCCACATCATAAACAGCAGCCTGACCTGTAAGCTTTAGAATTTCTTTATACTTAGGAATAAATTCACTGCCTTCCTTTGAGTATATGCTGTATAAACCCTTAGCAAACAGCATTCCAAAAGCATAAGGAAAATTATAAAAATTCCTTTGCGCATAGTAGTAATGAGGTTTATGTATCCATGCGTAAGGATCTAAAGTTTCTTCCAGAACAGCATCTCCATAGGCTTCCTTTTGAGCCCAAAGCATTAGCTCCTTTATTTCCTCAAGAGACACCTCTCCATTTTCCCTTCTAGAGAAAAATTCCTTCTCGAATAGGAATCTGGCATATATATCTACTACAACACTAGTACAGTTAACAAGCTCAGTCCCTAGTATTTCTAGTGCATCATCTTTATCTGCATTCTTTAAAGCAGCATTTCTAACTATGTTCTCAGCAAAAAGAGAAGCAGTTTCGGCTAGAGGCATAGGATAGTCACAATTTAGTATACTTTCATTTTCAAGTATTCTGCCGTGATAAGCATGACCAAGCTCATGAGCTAAGGTACACACATTTTTAAAGCTGCCAGAAAAGCTGCAAAGAATTCGGCTCTGTTTTATAGGATGAAGGCCATGGCAGAAAGCACCACTTCTTTTTCCTTCTCTCATTTCTGCATCTATCCATCCATCTTTAAAGGCAGTATCAGCTAAAAGTCCCATATCCTTAGAAAAGGAGGAGAAGTGAGTAACAATGAAATCTTTTGCTTCAGAATAAGAGAAATTCATATTGCCTACTCCAATAGGAGCCATTATATCGTAATAAGGCAGTGCACCTTCATAACCTAAGATTTCCGCTTTCTTTAATAGATATCTCCTGAATTCAGGCAGACTTTCCTTCATGACTTTAAGCATAGTATTTAAAGTAAGCTCATCCATTCTTGAATTTTCTAAAGTCATATTAAGAGGAGAAGCATAGCCTTTTACTTCACACAAAGTAAGCACTTCACCTTTTATACCATTCAAGGCAGCAGCTACCCCATCAGCAATTTTATTATTGCTTTCTCTTTCCGCATAAAAAGCTTTTTCCCTAAAATCTTTATCATTAGAGAAATAAGCATTTTTAATGGTATTAATTCCTACCGCTTTAGACTTTCCGTCAATTTCAATATCAACAGTAAGATTTGAAGCTAACTGAGTCTTTAAATTAGCCCAAGCCTTTGAGCTGGTAAGCCTCATTTTTGAAATGAGTGCTTCTTCCTTGTCACTTAGCAAATATTTTCCCATGGCTTTAATCTCATTAAGATAAAAATCATGTGCCTTTAGAAGCTTGGAATTATCTATAAGGCCCTGTAAATTATCAATTTCACATAACCATTTTGTAAAATTAACATTTATTTCTGTAAGAGCTGTAACCTTCTTATCAATTATTCCATTAAACTTCTTAGCTTCGCTGTCCTTTGCATTAGCAGAAAATCTAAGTGAAGAAAAAGAAGAAAGCTTATCTAGAAGCTCCTCTAAAGAAATTTTAAGCTCCAAATATTTCTCAAGCTTTTGAGAAGGGTTATTAAAATCTTTTAAATTGGAATCACTCCAAGCTTTAAAATCCTCAATAAATTTATCAAGTAAGTCTATGTCACTTATAAAAGCTGCATCTTGAAAACTTAAGTATAGGTCATCAAGAGTCCAATACATTTTTAAAGAATTATCCATAGTATTACCATTGCACCTCATTTCTGTCAATCATTTATATTTATACATATATTATAAGTAAGTCCAGCTTTTAAAACAATGCATCAAATGAATAAACAGATTTTTTATGACAATAATATTAATAATAATAGTGAAGGCAGTGAGGCAGATGAGCAATTTTATAGAAGCAGCATATTATTTTCTCATATATTCCTTCATGGGGTGGATAGTAGAAAATATATACTGCTTAAGCACAGAAAAAAGATTTCTAACCGAAGGTTTTCTGAAGGGACCCTATAAACCTATGTACGGTATAGCCATGAGTATAGTGCTATTATGTAAAGATGCTTTTGGTGATAATATACTGTTCATTACCATATTGTGCTTTTTGATTCCAACTGCGGTGGAATACTCTGCAGGATATATTTTAAAAATGCGTTTTAATAAAGTATACTGGGACTATTCGGAGTTTAAGCACAATATATTCGGATATGTATGTCTTGAATTTTCCTGTTATTGGGCTATATTGGGAATATCAGTTATAACACTAATACATCCTGTTATAAATTCGCTGTACATGAACTATACAGGAGCTGCTATATATTTAGTAACAATAATAATTCCAATATTTATTATTGACTTAATATTTACAGTTATAAAAGCACATAAGAGCAAGGCTTTTGCAGATTAATAAAGCTATGTTTTAAGTGAACTTTGATATAGGCTTTGGGGGATTTTAAACTCCAAGGCTTGCTTTATAAAGGGATAGGGGAATAATCTAATAGACTATTCCCCTTAGGTATTTATATAAAATTTTTCTGAAGCGCTGTTTAAAATTTTTTATCGTAACCGCTTACATTAAATATAAAAAATATATGTAAATCGATTACACTACAATAGTTTAGCATTACATTTAAATAAATAACATTGTATAATGTAATTAAGTGTTTGTTATTATGTCACATTTTTAAGGGGGACAAACAATGCAGAAGGATATAATTCTAATAAATAAGGGGCTTAAAGATATAAATCCACTTTTATGCGGATACGAAAAATGTGAAAAAAATCATGGGTTTGGGCCAGCTTCCAGGGAATATTATTTAATTCATTACATATTATCAGGTAAAGGTAAATTTACAATCAGAGAAAAAAGCTATAAGCTATCTTCAGGAGATATGTTTATAATACGCCCGCAGGAGATCACTTATTACGAAGCAGATTCTAAGGATCCCTGGGAATATATATGGATTGGCTTTGATTATGACAGCAATGCTGAGGTGTTTTCTGGTTTAGATTTTTTAAAAAATGATGTTATAACCTCAAAAACTTGTGAAAATATTTTTAGAAGCATGCTTTTAGCTGAAAAACTAAATTTCTCCAAGGAAATGTTTTTAAGTTCAAAGCTTTTTGAATTATTTTCTATACTTGTGGAAGGCAGTGAGAGATCATCTAAGCAGTGTGACCTGCCTAATACTTATGTAATGAAAGCCAAGAACTATATTGACACCCAATATGTAAATAAGATAAGTGTAGAAGCCATATCTAATTTTTTAGGAATTGATAGAAGATATTTTTGCAGCATATTTAAAAAATATTTGGGAAAATCTCCTCAAAAATATATAATAGATTTAAGACTTGAAAAAGCGGCAAGATTGCTCCTAGAACAAGGATATTCTCCAAGCGAGGCAGCAGCTAGTACTGGCTATGAGGACATATTTAATTTTTCAAAAATGTTTAAGAAAAAATATGGTGCAGCTCCACTGCATTATAAGAAGCAGGGCATCAGCAAGGAAGAAATGCATAAAGAGGCAGGATATTCAAAATAGAATTATTAAAAAAATAGATTGAAGGTGTTTTTATGGATAATAGAATAAAAAAGCTTACAGCTTTAGTTGAAACAAAATTTTTAGGACTTTACGATGCCGAATATAAAAATCGAAAAGGTGAAGACAGACATTGGGTCATTGCCTCAAGAAAAAACTTAAAAACTTTAAAGGAGCAATTCTTTGAAGGAAAGAAAGCAAAGCAAGATGCTGTAATCATTGCTGCACTGCATAAGGAAGCAAAGAAAATAGTCTGCATAAGACAGTTTAGAATACCACTAAATGATTATGTTTATGAGCTGCCAGCAGGTCTCATAGATGGAGATGAAAGCATAGAAGTTGCCGCTAAGCGTGAGCTTAAAGAGGAAACAGGGTTAGAGCTTATTTCTATAAATCATGAGAAGACAAAGGAAAATGTTTATGCTTCAGCAGGAATGACGGATGAAGCAGCAGCTATAGTATTCTGCAGCTGCCAAGGAGAAATATCCAAGGATTATATGGAAGCAGATGAAGATATAGAGCCATTTTTGCTTTCCCAGGAGGAAGCTAAAAAGTTGGTTACCAGTGAAGAAAAACTGGACATGAGAGCATTTTTGACTTTACAAGCCTTCGTGGAACTTGGAGAAAAATTATTTTAGATGACTAAAAGTAAAAGCCTTGATAAACATTCATCAAGGCCTTTGACTACTTGATTTGACCATCTATTATATTTATAGTGCTATGACATTTACTTGCTACGCTTATATCGTGAGTTACTATAACTATAGTTTGTCCACTTTGGTTTAGTGAGGTCATTAATTCAAGTATTTCTTTTCCTGTGTTTGAATCTAAGTTCCCAGTAGGCTCGTCTGCTAGAATTAATTTAGGATTTGTTACAAGAGCCCTTGCAATAGCCACTCTTTGTTGTTGACCCCCAGAAAGCTCTTTAGGAGTTTTTTTAGCATGTGAGGATAATCCAACCTTATCGAGAAACTCGCAAGCTTTGGATTTTCTTTCTTTGTAGGACATTCTTCTGAATTTAAGAGGAAGCATTACATTATCTATGGCTGAGTAATCTTTAATTAAAGCAAAGTATTGAAAAACAAAACCAATATATTCATTTCGCATTTTATTAAGTCTGCTTGAGGGTGTTTTAGTTAAATTTATTCCGTTCAATATATATTCACCAGAGGTTGGAACATCCATGCAGCCAAGCATATTCAAAAGAGTGCTCTTACCTGAGCCTGAAGGTCCCATAATGGCAGTCATTTCACCTTCATGAATTTCTAAATTTATAGAATTTAAAGCAAAAAATTCATTTGGTTTTTTCCCATAAATCTTGCTTATATTTTTAAGCTTAATATAGCTCATTAATCAACGCCTCCAATCATTTCTTTTGGCTGAAGTTTTTTTAAGAATAAAAATACTATAGAATTTGCAGCAAATAATATAAACAATATTAGAATAAAAAGCACAGTTACAATTTGGGGATTCATCTGCATATTGTCAGCTGATATACTAGACACATATTTTAAGAAATTCATATAATTATTAAATCTTGTAAAAAAATATATTATAGATAATATCAAGGCTGAGATTCCTAAAATAAGATTTTCTAAAAATGTTTGAAACCATATTCCGTATATGCTATCCCCTACAGCAAGTCTTATACCAATATCTCTCTTTCTTAAAAGTATTGATACTACAGTAACAATTACGATTCCTATTATTGAGAAAAATAAAAAACAGGCTTCAATGGTCAAATTCGGTTTTTCTTGAGTCAATATAGTATCATAGTTTTTTTGGAACATAGATTTTAGACTTGATGCTTTCAAGGACAAGGTTTTACCTTTTAATGCTATAGCTTCATTCACAGGCTTAAGCTTTGAAGAATCCTTTAGCTTGATTATAGTTGATTGATATAAGTTAAAGTACCTTTGCAAATCGTCAGAAAAAGTACATGGGATAATTATACATTTATCTAAATTAAGATAGTCAGATGCAGCGTTGTTCTGTAAAGAAAATATACCTTCTTTTAAAAATCCGATTATTTTATATTTATTATTTATTACATCCCCTAATGAGAGATAATTTTTAAAACTGTCACCTAAAATTATATTGATTTTTTTATCATTAGTGCTTGAAAAATCTTCTTTTGAAAATACTCTCCCAGAAGAAACTTCTATATTAGAAATACTATAAAATCCATAATCAATATTTAGAGTATCTATCATGGTAGTGCCTACATTAGCAAAAGGATTTTTAAAATTCGATAAAAAAGCTGTATCAATTTTTTTTGAAGAATTTTCAAATGGCATAGCCTCTATGGTATAGCTACCAAAACCAGATAGATTAGCATCATTAGATAATTCATTATATACTGCTTTGCTTTCAGCTATAAGGTCATCTGTGGGTGTTTTTAGTGTATTACTTTTGTCAGTGTTTAAGGTATATATAGGTGTATTAAAATCTAATAAACAGTTATTACTTTTATTCAAATACAATAAATTTTTGAAGGTATTAATAGTCATGGTTAAACAGGATATGCTCAAAAAAAGCTGAGTTATAATAAGAATACTTAAAAGTTTCCTCTTAAATAGTGAATTAAAAGCATCAATTATTCTATACAAAATTACTCCTCCTATTCCTTAAGTGCCTTAGCTGCTGACAATTTGAAGATTTTTATTACCGGGATTAATAAAGTTATTGTAGTTATTACTAGAGTAATTAGAAATGATACGAAAAAGCTTGAATAGGATGCGTTTAAAATTATATTATATGCTGTAAGGCCAATTGAGTTAAGTATAGTTTGCAGCAAAGAGGTTGCTATAAAAGCTGCTAGGGAACATATAAAGGTTTCCCAAAAAACAAATACCATGATACTTAGATTGCCTGCCCCTAACGCTTTCATTAATGAAAAATCCTTTTTTCTCTTGTAGATCCATAAATAGCTTATAATAATTTGATTTACTGTGGAAATAATAAATAATTTTAATGGAAATTCTATAATTTCACTTATTCTATAATGAGGTAAGTTTGAATTGTCAATTTTAGAAAGCTGAAATTCTAAGGTTTTATCCATATTTTTTAAATTTAAAAGAAAATTATCTATTTCACTTTTAGGTTCACTATTGCTTCTTACGGTTAAATATAATACCTTTGAGGATAAAAACTTTTGTTTTATTTCTGAATTTACAGAAGAGGCAGGCATAAAGATTTTATGACTATAATCTGAGTCACTTCCGTCTCCTGCTATACCAGCTATAGTATAGGAATTTTCCCCAATAGTTATTTTCCTTAGAGAAGAAACAATAGAATCGCCTAAGATAACAGATTTATTTTCATTTTCCTTTATATTTCTTCCTTTTACCAAAGGAGGCTGCCAATTATAATTTAAAAGCAGAACTATTGAGCTATTGTTGAAATTATCAATTGGAGTATATTTTTCACTTATAACACTTGACGTTTTAAAGCTTTTTTTAGTAAGTTCTTGAAGTTTGGATAAGTCTAAGTTATCTTGGAATTTTAAATTTAGATTATAATAATAATTAAATTTACCGTTTACACTTTCAAAGCTTTTTTCCTCAAAATAATTTTTAGTAGATATACATATGGATATGGAAAATATTGAGAAGAAAAAACCCAAGAAAAGTATAAAAAATATCAGCTTATTATTTCGTATATCCTTTAGTAAAAAAAACAAAAAAACAACTCCTTTCTATAAGGTATGATATGTAAGCAATGAAGTTGGATCATTGCTTACATATATCTAATTATCTAATTGTTATGTTGTTTATAGGAATCCAAGATGAATCTTCAGCATTTGAATAGGAGTGGTCAGCCCAAGCAGATGTTACTGCTCTTGAACTATAAAATGTTTTACTAATAGAATCAGAACCACCGTTTAAATTAACCTCTTTTGAATAGTAACCAGAATCCTCTCCATCATTAAAGCCATCTTCAACTCCTATGTAAGCATCTGAAGGATCAGAAGTTTGAGTAAAAGCATATACGTAGGCTTTGCCACCTGAACCGGTCCAATGAGCATATTGATTGTAGGTCCAAGAATTAGCCTGTACAGTAGCTGCGCTAGGAAGTATGACTGATGAAGCGAATAGTAATGGAACAAGTTTAATTAGTATTTTTTTCATAATAAAAAGTCCTCCTTTTAATATAAGAAAATGCATGCACCTTAAAATGTAATATTACATAATAATTGTATAATAAACCAATATATATATATATATATATATATTGGTGATTATTAACATTGTTAACACGAACTTAACTATCATGATAATAAAACTGCATAAAATAATTCCTAAATTTATTGTATTAAAATTAAGTTTCAGATATAATTAAACTTATTATTAGAAAAGGAGGATAGATTCATGGAGAAGATAGTTAGCAATGCAAAATTCACCTTAAACAAGCAATGGAAATTCAGCAGCTCCGTAATGAAAAGCGCAATTTCAGCTTCTTACGGGAGAAGTGCGTCCATTTTTAGAATAGTTGCTAACTATAGGTATGAATCATGATTCTATTCTCAACTGAATTTTGCAGGTTGAAATAGAAGACTCAGGGTTTAATGCCTTGGGTCTTTTTTTCATACTCATTCCAAAATGCAGACTAAAGATGAACATAACTTCTCTCAAATAAGCCTTTTTATACATGTACTTACGCATGTATTTGCCAAGTTCTAGTAAAACTCAATTTGGCAGGGGCTTATTTTTCTTTGCAAAAAATTATTATTGGAGGTATTGAAAATGATAGAATTAGCATTAAGTAAACTACAAAAATATTATGGAGCAAATTTAATTTTAGAGGACATAACCTTTGAAGTGAAAACTAATGAAAAGGTAGGGATAGTAGGAGAAAATGGCTGTGGGAAAAGCACTCTTCTAAAAATTCTTATGGGCATTGAAAATTATGAAAAAGGTATGCTTTCCATAAGAAAGGGAGCGTCTTTAGGATATCTGGAGCAGATGCCAAGTTATCCTGCAGAATATACTGTTTTTGATGTATTAAATACAGCATTTGAGGAATTGGATTCTGTCGGCAATGAACTAAAAATCCTAGAGGATAAACTTTCCTATGCAGATGAAAACAACTATGAGGAAGCTTTAAATAAATATTCTAAGCTTCAGCAGCTTTATGAGAGCCTGGGAGGATATGAAAAAGAAGAAAAACTAAGCAAGGTATGTACAGGACTTAAAATGGAGGAAAGCTTTAAAGAAAAATTATTTTTAAAGCTCAGCGGAGGAGAAAAGACCACAGTAGTACTAGGGAAAATTCTTCTTCAGAATCCAGATATATTACTGCTGGATGAGCCTTCAAATCATTTGGATCTAGAGTCCATGGAATGGCTGGAGGCATATCTTAAGGATTACAAAGGAGAAGTGATTATAGTATCCCACGACAGATATTTTTTAGACAATGTAGTTTCAAAAATTGTGGAGATAGAGAGCGGAGAGAGCGAAAGTTATGATGGAAATTATACAGCCTATGAGGAGGAGAAAGAAAGAAGACTTGAACTTTTGCTGCATCAGTTTTTAGAGCAGCAAAAGGAGATAAAATCCATGGAAAGTGCCATAGCGAGACTTAGAGATTGGGGAAGCAGAGGAGACAATGAAAAATTCTTTAAGAGAGCTAACAGCATGCAGAAGGCATTAGATAAAATTCAGAGAATAAATAAACCAGTGACAGAGAAAAAGAAAATAAATATAGCTTATGCAGCCTCAGAGCGTTCTGGCAATGATGTAATTATTGTTAAAGATTTAGATAAAAGCTATGAGAAAAAAATTCTTTTTAAGGAAGCCAATATGCTTATTAGAAAGGGTGAAAGAGTAGCCTTGATTGGAGCAAACGGTTCAGGTAAATCCACACTAATAAATATATTGTTAGAGGAAGCCAAGGCAGATAATGGCGTTGCTAAACTAGGAAGCTCAATAAAACTTGGATATCTTGCACAAAATATAAAGTTTAAGGATGAGAGTAAGTCCATACTGGAATGTTTTAGAGAAGATATTGTTATTACAGAAGGCAAAGCAAGAGAATATCTAGCCAAGTATATGTTTTTTGGAGAAGCAGTATTTAAAAAAGTTGGAAGCTTATCAGGGGGAGAGAGAAGCAGGCTTATGCTGGCAAGCTTAATGTATCATGAAATAAATCTTTTAATATTGGATGAACCAACCAATCATTTAGATATAGATTCAAGGCAGGAATTAGAAAGCTTTTTAAAAGACTTTCAAGGTACAATATTCTTCGTGTCGCATGATAGATATTTTATAAACACTATTGCTGATAGAGTAGTGGAGCTTTCCGGTGGAAAATTAAATTCTTACCAAGGAAACTACGAATATTATAAGGAGAAGGCTTTTGGAAATAAGAAAGCTCAAGTTTTACACAAGGAGGAGAAAAAACAAAAGAATATTGATAAGCCAAAGGAGCCAAGTAAAGAAAAAATAGAGGCATCTTTAGAAAAAAATATATCAGACTTGGAAGAAAAAATTAAAGCACTAGAATATAAAATAAATGCGAGTGGCAATAATTATGATAAGCTAAGAGAGTTATATGATGAAAAAGAGATGGCTGAAGCAAGCCTAGAGGGGCTAATGGATCAGTATTTTAAATTATAGCTTGGCTAAGTTTTAGATGAGTGTTAAAAATAATACTTACCTAAAACAAAGCTTATATTAAAATTATGATATAATATAATAAGAGAATTTTAGAAAGAGGTGATTAGTGTGGAGAATTTTAATTATTCCATACCTACAAAAATATACTTTGGAAAAGGGCAGTTAGCAGTACTTCCAAGTAAAATAAAAGAATACGGTTCAAAGGTTCTTTTAGTGTACGGAGGAGGAAGTATAAAGAAAAATGGTTTATATGATAGTGTGGTAAAACTATTTAAGGATAATTCTATAGAATATTTTGAACTTGCAGGAGTGGAACCTAATCCTAGAATAACCACCGTAAGAAAAGGTGTAGAAATCTGCAGAGAGAACAGTGTAGATATAATACTTGCAGTTGGAGGCGGAAGCGCCATAGATTGTGCCAAGGTAGTAGCAGCAGGCTTTTATCACAAAGGTGATGCTTGGGAAATTGTACAAAGACCTGGAAAAATAGAAAAAGTACTTCCTTTAGCAAGCATATTAACCTTAGCTGCCACAGGTTCAGAAATGGACACTTTTGCAGTTATAACTAATTTAGATACCAATGAAAAGCTTGGAACAGGACACCCAGATATGGCACCTAAGTTTTCAATCTTAGATCCAGAATACACTTTTACCGTTCCTAAGAATCAGACAGCAGCAGGAACAGCTGATATAATGAGCCATATTTTCGAAGAATATTTTGCAGGTACTAAGGGTGCTTTTGTTCAGGACAGAATGGCAGAAGCTTTATTAAAAACCTGCATAAAATATGGTAAGATAGCCTATGAACAGCCTGATAACTATGAAGCAAGAGCTAATCTTATGTGGGCTTCAAGTCTCGCTTTAAATGGACTTTTAGGCTACGGAAAATCATCCAACTGGTGCGTGCATCCTATAGAACATGAGCTGAGTGCATATTATGACATCACTCATGGAGTTGGTCTTGCAGTTTTGACTCCTGTATGGATGAAATACATTCTTGACGAAGATACTGTAGATAAATTTGTTGAGTATGGAGTAAATGTTTGGGGAATCAACAAGGAGGAAGACGAATTTGAAATAGCTAATAAAGCTATAGAAAGAACAAGAAAGTTCTTCATATCCCTAGGAATACCATCCACTTTAAGAGAAATAGGCATAGGAGAAGAAAAACTTTCTCAAATGGCTAAAGGTGCTGTAAGATACGGGAATATAGGCGGCATAAAAGAGCTTAATGAGGAGGATGTGCTTAAAATACTAAAATCAGCACTGTAATAATTACAAATTTTAAAAAGGTCGGGGCTTGAGAGTCACGGCCTTTTATTATGTTTATGTTGACAAATAATTTTTAAAAGCATATAGTTGTATGTACAAACAACAATTGGCAAGATTTAGTCTAGCTAGTTAAAATCTGTGCACTAAAATAGAGTAAATGTTATAATTGTTAATAGCAAAATACGAAGTATATTAATGAAAATCATACTCTATTTTTAGAAAGGAAATTAATGATGTTAGATATAAATGAAATATTAGATGATTGTTTGTATTTTTCTTCTAATAAGTTATGCAGGATTATCAATAAAATAGCAGAGGAAGAATTTCGAATAACTGGAATGTCAACAGCTTACGCTTTTCTTCTTAGCGTGGTAAATGAAAGAGAAGGCATAAGTCAGAAGGAAATAGGAGAAGTTCTTCATATAGCACCATCTACCATAACTAGATTTATTGATAAGATGGAGCTCAATGGATATTTGGAAAGAAAAGTTGAAGGGAAAAATTCTTACATATATACAACTGAAAAAGGGAAAGAGAGACAGGGAGATATAAATAAAGCTTGGAGTAACCTGCATACTAGATATGAAGAGTTACTTGGTCATGAAGAGTATGTAAAGCTTACTGAAACAATCAATAATGCTTGCTCAAAGATGAAGTAAAATTATTTATAGGGAGGTATTCATATGGAAGCAATTTTTAATAGAAGAAGTATCAGAAAGTATCAGGATAAACCTTTAGAGAAGGAAAAAGTTGAAAAACTACTTAGGGCGGGAATGCAGGCTCCCTCAGCTGTAAATCAGCAGCCTTGGGAATTCATTGTGGTGGATGACAGAAATCTGTTAAATAAATTATCTCAAATGAGTCCATATGCAAAACCTGTAGCAGGTTCTGCAGTGTCCATTGTATTGTTAGCAAATAGTGATAGATTTAAGGTAGACACAGCTTGGCATCAGGATATGGGAGCTGCAGCTGAAAACATATTACTGCAGGCAGCAGATTTAGGGCTTGGAGCTGTTTGGATGGGAGTTTCTACATCAGAACCTGTTTCTGAATATGTAAAGGACTTTTTTAAATTACCAGATAATATATTACCATTCTGCGTAATTGCTGTGGGATATCCAGATGGACAAGAAAATAAATTTGTAGATAGATATGATGAAAGTAGAATTCATCTTAATGCATGGAAATAAATTATATAAAAAACTTGCATAGGTGATAATAATACTAAAGGTGGTGTTTATATGATTAAGGTAGTAGCTAAAAACTACGTTAAAGAAGAAAAGATAGAAGAATTTTTAAAGCTTGCAGAAGAATTAATTGAAATCACTAGAAAAAATGATGAAGGCTGCATAAGCTATGAATTATATCAGGACTTACAAAATAAAGGGATTCTAACCATGCTAGAAACCTGGGAAAATGGAGAGGCTTTGAAAAAACATTCCCAATCCGAGCATTTCACTAGGATAGTTCCAATGCTTTCTCAATTCTCTGAGAAACCTGGGGAAACTAATATGTATAATAAAGTTAAATAGTCAGCTGGCGGAATTCTAGTCCGCCAGTTTTTTTTATGAGAATTTCTTTTGAGATATATATTTTTTTTATTTATTATGATAAATTATTATTATCTCGGTTATTTTCCAAAAGGAGCATTTAAGAAGCAGGTGAAATATTTAAATGGATTTTATTTGGGAGAAAATGAAGAAACAAAAGAAGATTTTATATACCTTACAGAGAAAGAAATGGCCTCATTTATCGAAGCAGCCTCTGAAAAAATACAAGATATACTCAACTAAATATATTCCTAAGCACAGTGTTAATTGGAGGGATGATAATATGGAACAGAACATTATAGCAATGATATGGGATTTTGATAAAACCCTTATAAAAGGATATATGCAGCAGCCTATATTTGATATGTACGGCATAGATGGAAAAGAGTTTTGGGCAGAAGTAGCTGCAGCCTGTGAAGATCTTAGACAGCACGGTGTAAGAGTTAATAATGATACCTATTATTTAAATCATTTTTTGAAGTATGTGGCTGAAAATAAATTCAAATATTTGAATAACAATATATTGCTGCAATTAGGAACTAAGCTTGAATTTTGTGATGGCCTTCCAGAATTTTTCGATGAATTAAAGTGTGAAGTTGTTGGGGATAAGCGTTATCAGAAGTACAATATTAAACTTGAGCACTATATAGTAAGTACAGGCCTTACCCAGATGATAAAGGGGTCTAAGATAGCTGATTATGTAGATGGAATATGGGGCTGTGAATTTATAGAGGAAACTGTAAATAATGAAGCAGGAGAAGCAGTTAATGTGTTAAATCAGATAGCTTATGCTATAGATAACACCTCTAAAACCAGAGCTGTTTTTGAAATCAATAAAGGAGTTAATATTTTTGAAGAGATAGATGTTAACTCAAAGGTTCCGGATAAAAACAGAAGAGTTCCTATAAGAAACATGATATATATAGCAGATGGACCTAGTGATGTGCCGGTTTTTTCAGTAGTAAAAAATGATGGAGGTAGCACCTTTGCAGTATATACTAGAGGAAACTATGAGGAACTTGTACAAGTAGATAGATTGAGACGAGATGGAAGAGTTGATATGTTTGGTGAGACCGATTATAGAAAAGATACTCTTACCCATATGTGGCTCACAAATGAAGTTAAAAGAATAGCTGATGAGATTTATAGAGAGCATGAAGAAGATCTTGCCAAGAGCATATCTCAGGCACCAAGGCATCTCACTTAAATATAAATTGCAAATGACTAATAATGCTATGTTCGAGGACATAGCATTTGCTTTTAGTAAAATAACTCTATAGTTTTTTCAATATATAGAAATTAATGCTATAATTGCCTTTAGGAAAACTTCAAATTCTATAGAAGAAGGTGTGAGATTTATGAAGGTTTTAGGAATCAATTTTAGCTATAGAAAAGATATAAACAATATATAAAGGTGAGAATATGATAAATAGAGATAGAATTAGTAAATATTTTGAGATTTTTGATTTGAAGGTGGTTAAGGTAAATGTCGCCACCGAATCTAATAGTTCAGAAGTTTATATTCTGACCTTAAAAAATGGTGAAAAAGTGGTTCTAAAAATCCCTTTTAATGTTCAAAAGCTTCAGAGAGAGAAGAAAGCTTTAACATTATTAAAAGGTAAGGTTTCTGTTCCAGAGATAATAAATTTTTACGATGGTGATGATGAAATTCCATCAGCAATGCTGATATCATATATAGATGGAAAACCTTTGACTGGAGAAATCAATAAGGATTTAGCTTATCAAATGGGACAGAGCTTAGCTAAAATTCATAGTATAACATTAAAAAAATATGGCGATATAGATATAGAGGGAGAGATTGACAATCCAAGTGTTTATATAAATAATCTAAAAGAAAAATATAACGATAACCTAGCATTTTGCAAGAAAGTAATGGAAGATAAAAAAATAGACTTATGTAATAAGATTTTTGAAAACTATCTTAATAAGCTGCATGATGTGGATAGACCTTTTTTAGTAGAATAGGCTGGTGCGTAAAAAGGAGGAAAACAAATGAAAAATTTTATTTAGAATTTACTAATCAAATAAATAAAATAATTCACGAGGTATAGTATATGACTACTAAATTAATTATTGTAGAGGGTCTGCCTGGATCAGGAAAATCCACCACTGCTGAAGCTTTATATAATATTCTTAAGAACAGAGGAATTAATGCGGAGCTATATTCAGAGGGAAATGTGGATCATCCTGCAGATTTTGATGGAGCAGCTTATTTTACAAAAGAAGAATTTATTGAGTTAAAACACTTTTACTCAAAAAGTGATAAGCTGTTAGAGGAGATAAAAATTGAATATGAAGAGGGATATATAATCCAATATAGAAAATTGATAGAACAGCAGAAAATATGTTTCGTGGAAGAATTGTATAAGGAAATTATCAAACATGATATATATGAATTGCCTTTAGAGATGCACAAAAGCTTGATATTAAGCAGGTGGAAAGAGTTTGTAAGGGAATATGCTAATAAGGATAAAGTAGTGATATTTGAATGCTGCTTTATACAAAATCCTGTAACAGTAAGCATGATTAGAAACAATGCGGATAAAGAATTTACTAAGAATTATATAATGGAGTTAGCTGATATAATCCTTCCTTTAGAGCCGGTGTTAATATATGTGAATCAAAGAAATATAAAAACAGCTTTTATTAATGCAGTAAATACAAGACCAAAAGAGTGGTTTCAAGGGTTTACAGGGTATTATACAAAACAAGGCTATGGATTAGCAAATAATTTAAGCGGCTTAGAGGGAGTTATAAAAGTACTGGAGGCAAGAAGAAAATTAGAGGAAGGAATTTATGAAGCTATTAAGTTAAATAAGTATAGGATAGATAATTCTGAGTTTGACGTGAATTTACTTGAAAACAAAATAGTCATAATCGTAGAAAGGCTATATTAGAGAAGGGATAATATATGAAGGAAGTAATTATTGATGGGAATAAGTATAATTTTATAAAGGGTTATAAGGATGATGATAGGATCAGAAAAAGCTTTAATGAATTAGCAATGAAAACCTATGGCTTTGATTTTGAACAGTGGTATCAGCTAGGGTATTGGAGAAATACTTATGTACCTTATTCTCTTATGAAGGATGATAAAATCATAGCTAATGTTTCCGCTAGCAATATTGATTTTTGGGTAATGAGTGAAAGAAAAAGTTATGTGCAAATAGGAACAGTTATGACTGATTTATTCTATAGAAATAAAGGATTATCAAGATATCTTATGGAGCAGGTAATAATGGAATGGAAGAGTAAATGTGATATGATATATCTATTTGCCAATGATAGTGTATTAAATTTTTACCCTAAGTTTGGATTCAAAGAGGCTTCACAGTATCAATATTATAAAAAAATTAATAATGCTAATGAATTTACTTCTGCACAAAAGATGGATATGACTTTAAAGGAAGTTAGAGATATGTTAGAAGAAAGAATAGAGGCAGCAGTATCTATATCTAAAATATCTATGCTTAAGAATATAGATATAGCCATGTTTTATTGTACGGGCTTCATGAAGGATAATATTTATTATTTGAAAAAAAGTGATTCAATTGCAGTAGCTGAGTTTGTAGAAGATACATTATATCTTCAGGATATATTTTCTAATTCAAAGCTGGATTTGGACGAAATTATTGAAGAGCTTGCTTATAATAAAATAAATAAAGTAGTGCTAGATTTTACCCCTGAGAATACAGAGGGATATTTGGAAAAAGCATTAGACAATAGGGGGACTACATTGTTTGTCATGAGAGAAAATGAGAAACCATTTGAAAGTAGTAAATTTATGTTTCCAGTGTTATCTCATACATAATAAAGCATTCTATATTAAATGTTTCTAACTATGTAAATTTATGTTATAATTCATATGAACAATAAATGTTGTTGATTTATTCTGAAAGGGGAGATTATCATGAGCAAATTTAAGAGGTGTTTTTTTAATTAGTCAGGGGGAAATAGAAGTTTAATCTATTCCTCCATAAATTTGAGGAATGGAGATTGTATATGATTATTATTGAAACTGAAAGACTATTAGTAAGGAATTTTAAAGCAGAGGATTGGAAGGATTTACAGGACTATTTACTTCAGAAGGAGATATATGAATTCGAAAGAGAATGGGATACTTCTGATGAAGCAGTAAAAAAGTCTGTAGATAGATTTTCAGAAGGAAATGTATTTTGGGCTGTTGAACTTAAGAAAAGCAGCAAGATGGTAGGGCATATATATTTTAATAAGACCGAGCCAGAAGATTTTATGACTTGGGAATTAGGATATATATTCAATCCTAAATATCAGGGGAATGGATATGCAACGGAAGCTTGCAAGGCTCTTCTTCAATATGCCTTTGAAAGACTTAATGCCCATAGAATAGTGGCTGATTGCAATCCAGAGAATACAAAATCCTGGAGACTCATGGAAAGGCTTAGTATGAGACGGGAAGGCCATTATTTGAAATCTGCTACCTTTAAAAAGACTGAAGATGGCAAGCCTATTTGGTGGGATGGCTATGAGTATGGAATTCTTGAAGAAGAGTGGCAGACGTTTCCATGCAGCTATAGGGATAAATAGTTTGAAAATCATTTTCAAGTATGTTATAATTAATAAAAAATGTATATGGAAGTCTTCGGTTGAACAAATAAATTTTATTTGATTTCAAGAGAGTTTGACTTTTGGGGTGGAAAGTCCTTTAGGGGGGCTTTCTATTTTTTTGTTTTTAAGGAGGTTGAAACTATGGAAAAAACATTATTAAGCATTGTTTTAATTCTGATATTTACTAAAATAGGCGGAATATTAAGCAGAAAGGTAAAAATGCCTGAGGTTTTAGGGGCACTGCTGGCTGGAGTTATCTTAGGACCTGTGGTATTAAACCTGGTTCAATACGATGAGAATATAGAACTGCTTTCAAATCTAGGAGTAATAATGCTTATGTTTCTTGCCGGCCTTGAAACCAATGTGGAGGAATTTAAAAAGGCAGGTTTATCTTCCTTTATAATTGCAGCAGCGGGCATAGTGCTTCCGCTTGTTTTGGGAACCTTGGGAGCAGCTTTGTTTTTTCATGATTTAGTGGAAAATGTATTTGTAGGAGTTATATTAACCGCCACTAGTGTAAGTATTACTGTGGAAACTCTTAAGGAGCTTGGAAAGCTTAATACCAGAGCTGGCATAAATATACTTGGAGCTGCCGTAATTGATGATATTTTAGGGCTAATTCTTATTTCTATAGTTCTTGCTGTGGCTCAAACTTCAGGTTCTGAAACTGCAGGAGTATTATCAATAGTATATGTATTGATAAAAATAATTTTATTCTGTGCAGCTTCCATAGTAGGCGTAATATATGTGCCAAAGTATATAAATAAATTTTCTAATTACACCAAACCTAGCAGAGAGCTGGTCACATTTTCTATAGCCTTTGCTTTACTCATTGCATATATAGCTGAAAGCTTGGGCATAGCCGCTATTACGGGGGCTTATATATGCGGACTTATGTTATCCTCTCTTACGCATAAAGAATATCTAGAGAGAAATATTAAGGCTATTTCTTCAGGATTTTTGTCTTTAATCTTCTTTGCAAGTGTTGGCATAGAAGCTAATTTGAAGGGCATAAACCGAGAAGTAATACTTATTACTTTAATTATGCTGGTGATAGCGGTAGTTGGAAAGGTAGTTGGCTGCGGCGGAGCTGCAAGATTAATTAAGTTCAGCAAGGGAGAAGCAATTCAAATAGGAACTGGAATGATCTCAAGAGGTGAGGTGGCTATAATCACTGCTAATATAGGACTTCAAAAAAATATAATATCCCAGGAAATTTTTCTCCCTACTTTGATCGTGGTAATATTAACTACTATCATAACTCCTGTTCTACTTAAACTAGCCTTTTCTCATAAGATAGGGAAGAGTATCAAATAATATTTTTGTGAAAATTAATTCCAATCTGTAAAAGGCTGTACCAAAATATATTATTATTTTAGTACAGCCTTTTACAGAATTATCAATTTTGCAGCACATTTCTTTGAATTAAGTATTCTTTTACTAAGCTGTCTACTTCAGTGTTACTTCCAAGGCAAATCATACACTTATTTGAAAAAAATATATATACATCAATAAAATATATACCTTGACAGGCGAAGTATATATTTTTATAATATATACATGCATAATATTACAATAGAGAAAAAAGGTGATAAAGATGTCTATAACTTCAGATATAATACGTGGACATACAGAGACAATAATCTTATCAATATTATCAGAAAAAGATAGCTATGGTTACGAGATAAATAAATTTATACAAGAGAGAACGAACAACAAATATGAGCTAAAGGAAGCCACTTTATACTCTGCTTTCAGAAGACTGGAACAGGCGTATATGATAACTTCCTATTGGGGAGATGAAACTACTGGAGCAAGAAGAAGATATTACTCTATAACTGCATTAGGACGTGAGACTTTAGATAAAAACAGGCTTGATTGGCAGGAGGCTAAAGAAATAATTGATAATCTAATAAGTGGGGGTATATAAAATGTATGAAAAATTGCGAAGAAGCGTAGACAGGCTTTTCGAAAATGCACCTAGGACTAAGAAAGTAAATGATCTTAAGGAAGAACTTTTCGGGAATCTTATAGAAAAGTACGATGAGCTTGTGAGAAATGGAAGAAGTGAGGATGAAGCAGTTTCTATAGTTATGGGAGGAGTAGGTGATATTGATGAATTGCTGGCAGGATTAAGAGAAGAACAAAGCATTGATTATGAAATGCTTCAGAAGGACAGAGAAAAAAGAGCTTTCATGTTATCTATCTGCATAGGAATCTATATAATGAGCGTAGTGGTGGAGATTTTTGGAATAAGTTTTTTAAGCATTGATGCCATATTAGTAACTTGCATAATGCTCACCATGGATACTATCGCTAGCTGTATGTTAGTTTATCAATTTGCCTCGCGTCCTAAATATAAAAAAAGAGATGACTCCATAGTAGAGGAATTTAAAGAGTGGAAATATACCACTAAAGCAGAAGTGGATTTTATGAGATCCTTGCATATTATAATAGCCGCTCTTATTTTGGCAGTATATTTTATAATAAGCTTTGCGTTTAATTCCTGGGCCTTTTCCTGGATAATATTTATAATAGGCTTTGCCTTAGATAGAATAACCGTTTTAGCTTTGGCATTAAGAAGGTGATGATGGTGTATAAAAGAAGAATAAAAGTACTCATAGCTTTTTTTAGCCTTATGGTGATAATTATGATAGCCATGCTTTGCTATTTAATTATAAATAATGGCGTATCTCTAGGCACATCAACTATTCAAAAGGAAGCTAAGGAATCTGTTGGAAATTATTCAAATATAAATTTGGATTTTACCTCAGCAGATATAAAAATTTATAGTACAGATGATAATCAGCTTAAAGTAGTAGAAAAATCAAGTAGTAAGCTTACGGAGCAAGAGAAATTTGTTGTTTTAAAAGAAGGAAATAGTTTAGATATAAAGGATGGAGACAAGGAAAATGTAAGTCATCATAGCTTTATCAATATATTTAACCTTTCCTTTGGAAAAAGTATAGAGGTGTATATACCTAAAAGTTACAGTAAGGATTTAACCATAAATTCTACTTCAGGAAGCATAAGGTTCGAAGAAGCTATGGTGTTATATAACTTAAAATGCTATCATACATCAGGTTCTTTTAAGGCGGTTGATAAGATAACAGCTAATGAATTCTATATTGATGCATCCTCAGGAAGCATAGAATTACAAGCTTTAGAATGTAAAAAATATGATATAAAAGTTACCTCTGGAGAAATAAAATTAGGTAAGCTTTCCGGGTCAGGAGATGTGAAAAGCTCCTCCGGCTCAATAGATGTAGATTATAAGTCCATCGATGAATATTCCAATGTGGAAGCTACTTCAGGCTCCATAAAGCTTAACTTATCTCAAGAAATAAACTTTGACTTCCAAGGGCAGTGCACCTCGGGAAGTATAAATGGAAATATTGATATGAATTTTCAAGGATACAGAAAAAACAAAGCTGAAGCCAAAGTAGGAAATTCACCATATAAGAATCTAAGGGCATCAACAAGCTCTGGCAGTATTAGGATAGATTTAGATAAATAGAAAGGAGAATATAAATGAATAAAATTAAGAAAATTTCAATTTTAATTTTAACCTTTGTTTTGTTTTTAAGCGCTGGAATATGCATTACAGTGAATTACGCTGTGGATTCTAAGATAACCTGGGCATATTATCCATTAACATCAATTATTTTTGCCTGGATGATACTAAGTGCATTTATAATACCTAAAAGCCGTAAGCTTACCGTTATCTTAGCGGCTGTGGCTTTAACAATATTTCCATATCTATGGTTTATTGAAAGTCTTACTGGAGGAAGTTGGTTTTACTCGTTGGCTGTGCCGATAACTGCCTTCTCATTAATATGTGTGGCTGTGATTATATTCCTCACGGATTTTACAAAATTTAACAAATTAAATATAGCTAGGCTGGCACTTATTATTTTGCTGGTATTGGAAATGGGAGTAAATTATATTGCAGACAGCAGCTTAAATAAACCTATAGATACCTTATCATTAATTATTAATATTTTTGTTGTTATTTCAGGGGAATTTATTCTATATATAATTGGTGACATTAGAAAAAGCAATAGATTGCGTGCAGAAAATTAATAATTCATAGATTTATATTTTTTTATAAAAAATTAGCTTAAAAAAACATATATTATTAATTTTGACTATGTAAATTATGACAGTTGTAATAAATCTCCTTATTTATGCTGAAATATTGACAGTGAAAATTCTAGGTGATACAACTTAGATAAAGCTTGTACTTATAATTTAATTATAAACGGGGGGATCATTTTGAAAAAATTATCTATTAAAACCATTGTTGCTATTGGAATAGGAGCGGCAGTGTTTATTATTCTAGGAAGATTTGGATCTATTCCAACCTTTGTACCTAATGTAACTATAGAAACTTCTTATCCATTTTTAGCCTTAATGTCACTTTTATTTGGGCCAGTTGCAGGACTTCTTATTGGACTTATTGGACATACTATAAAAGATTCTATAATGTATGGATCACCTTGGTTTAGCTGGGTTATTGCTTCAGGAATCTTTGGACTTCTTGTAGGTCTGGCTGCTAAAAAGCTTAACATCCAAGAAGGAAAAGTAGGAGTGAAAAAAATTGTTGCTTTTAACATAGTTCAAGTAGTAGCTAATGCTATAACCTGGTTTTTAGTTGCTCCAACTCTTGATATCTTAATATATGCAGAGCCTGCAAACAAGGTTTATTTACAGGGGATAACTGCAGGAATTGCTGATATTATTACAGTTGGAGTTATTACTTCCATATTGTTAGTGGCTTATGGCAAAACTATAACACAAAAGGGCAGCTTAACAAAAGAACAATAAAACAGAGCTAAAATATAAATTCAAATAGCCAGAGGGAATCTCTGGCTATTTGAATTTTAGGTATAGTATGAATTATAATAATTGTGCATAGATTTTTGCAAAGTTAAAATTAAGGAGAATTTATTTCATGAAGGAACCCATAATAAAATTTGAAAACTTTAGCTTTAAATATAGGAGTCAAGCTAATCCTACTCTGGAGAATATTAATTTAAATATATATGAAGGCGAAAAAATATTAATAGTTGGAGCCTCTGGATCTGGTAAAAGTACATTGGTTAATGCCATAAATGGATTAGTGCCTTTTTTTTATGAAGGAGAAATAGCAGGAAGCCTAACTATTTTAGGCAAAGAAACTAAAGACCTAAGCATATTTGAAATTTCAAAAATGGTAGGTACTGTGATGCAGAATCCTGATAGTCAGTTCATAGGGCTCACAGTAGCAGAGGATATAGCCTTTAAATTAGAAAATAATTGTGTAGCACAGCAGGAAATGAGAGATAAAGTTAACATATATTCAGAATTGGTGGGAATAAATGAGCATTTGGGTTCACAGCCTCATAAGCTGTCTGGCGGTGAAAAACAAAGAGTTACAATTGCAGGAGCAATGATAGATGATTCTGATATTCTTATTTTTGATGAACCTCTTGCAAATTTAGATCCTGCTACAGGAAAAACTGCTATTAAGCTTATTGATGATATAAAAAAGAAAACTAATAAAACAATTATAATAATAGAGCATAGATTGGAGGATGCTCTCTATAGGGATGTGGACAGAATAATTTTAATAAATAATGGCAAGGTGGAGGCTGATTTAAATGCGGATGAAATTTTGTCCTCTGAAATTTTAACTAAGTGTGGTATCAGGGAGCCCTTATATATAACTGCATTAAAATATGCAGGGTGTAAAATTACAGCGTCTATCCATCCTAGAAGCTTAGATACGCTAGACATAGCTAGCTGCAAGGAGAAACTATCAAAGTGGCATCAAGAGCTCACAAGAGATGAAAAAAATAGAAATAGTGAAAAATTATTAGAATTTAGAGATATATGCTTTGGATATACCAGAGATAAAGAAGTTTTGCATAAGCTATCTTTTCATGTGAACAAAGGAGATATGCTAAGCATAGTTGGAAAAAATGGAGCAGGAAAATCAACTATAGCTAAGCTTATCTGCGGATTTTACAAGCCTAATTCCGGAGAAATACTGCTAGCGGGAAAGAACATTATTAAAGCCAGTATTAAGGAGAGAAGCACCAATATAGGAATGGTAATGCAAAATCCTAACCAAATGATATCAAAAAATATGATATTTGATGAAGTTGCCTTGGGACTGATAGTTAGAGGTGTGAGAGAAGAAGAAATAAAAAATAGAGTTTTTGAAACTCTTAAGATATGCGGGCTATATGAATATAGAAACTGGCCCATTTCTGCCCTAAGCTTTGGTCAAAAGAAGAGAGTAACCATAGCATCAATCCTCGTATTAAATCCAGAAATAATTATTTTGGACGAGCCTACAGCCGGTCAGGATTTTAGACACTACAATGAAATAATGGAATTTCTTCTCAAATTAAATAAGCAGGGAAAAACAATTATAATGATTACTCATGACATGCACCTTATGCTGGAATATTCCAATAGAGCAGTGGTGCTTTCCGATGGAATAAAAGTTGGAGACGATACCTCAGCTAATATATTAACGGATGAAAATATAATTGAAAAAGCTAATCTTAAGGAAACTTCTCTCTATGAGTTAGCTAAAAAGGCTAATTTGGATAATCCGAGAGAGTTTGTGAGTAAATTTATAGATTACGACAGGAGGATGAGGGCATGAGCGCAAGAATTTTAGGATATTCAAAAATAGATTCACCTATACATAATTTAACTGGGGCTTCTAAAATGCTATTTTTCATATTATGGTCCGTAGCCTCCATGATAACCTATGATACTAGATTGTTAGTAATATTATTAGTTTTGGGAGTAACAATATTTAAAATTTCCACGGTGGAATTTAGATCTATTTCCTTTATATTTTATTTCATAGTTGCTTTTATGCTTTTAAATAATATAGCTATTTTTATACTAGCGCCTTATCAAGGGACAGCTGTATATGGGACAAGACATGATTTGCTGCATATAGCCGGGGCATATTTCTTCACTAAGGAACAGCTTTTCTACCAATTTAATATAATCGTAAAGTACCTTACGGTAATACCTGTAGCACTTTTATTTATAGTTACCACTGATCCAAGTGAATTTGCAGCTTCACTAAATAAATTAGGAGTTAGTTACAGAATTGCCTATGCAGTTTCTATAACCCTAAGATATATTCCAGATGTGCAAAACGACTATATAGATATATCCTTTGCACAGCAATCCAGAGGAATCGATATGTCAAGAAATGAGAAATTTACAAGGCGTATAAAAAATTCTGCAGCAATATTGATGCCGCTTATATTCTCCACTCTCCAAAGAATTGAAACCATAAGCTGTGCCATGGAGCTTAGAGGCTTTGGTAACAAAAAGAAAAGAACCTGGTATAACTATAGAAAATTTGAAAAGAAAGATTACTTAGCTATTTTTTTAGCTGTAGTGATCTTAGCCACTTCAGCATTTTTAATGATATATAATAGGGGAAGATTTTATAATCCTTTTAAATAATAAATATATTTGGCTATGTTTTAAGATTTTGATATTATCTTTGGAGTTTATTCCATGGGTTCCGAGAGAAACCATGCACAGACGATCATAAGTTTATATCAACATTCTTTTAAAGCATAGCTTTATATTTACAACAAAGAAAATAAGTGTTATCATTTTATTGAACAGTGTTTAATAAAATAACGACGTTTAATAATGGAGGCTCTATGGGGATAAATGAGAGAAGAGAAGCAGAAAAAAAAGCAATAATGGACAAGATAATCAAGGCGGCCAGTGATATATTGGTAAGAGAAGGTTATGAAAAATTATCTATTAGAAAGATTGCATCGGAAATAGAATACTCACCAGGGATAATATATCACTATTTTCAGGACAAAAATGACATCTTAAAGCAGGTGATAAAGGAAGGCTATGAAGACATTTTAGCTGCTATAAGCTCAGTACCTGAAGATATTAGTAGTCCTGAAGAGACAATAAGAAAAAGGCTTAGAGCATATATTGATTTTATGCTTCAAAGACCTAATCATTTTAAAATGCTTCTTATTAGTGACATCGGAGAGGAACAAAACAATTTAAACATATTGCATAAGGGGGTAGCAAAGGAGAGGGGAACTATATTTCAGCTTGCTGAAATGATACAGAATATGGTAGACAAAAGGATATTTAGAAATGTTGATGCAGAACTTACGGCACAAATTATTTGGACATCAACACACGGACTTATATCAAGATTGATAATGGAAACACACATAGAAGAAGAGCAAAAGGAGAGACTGATAAATCATCATTTTGATATTCTTTTTAATGGATTAATAATAGGCTATGTTTTAAAAGAATGTTGATAAAGGCATTTTTCGTAATGGCATGGTTTCTTTCAGAACCCATGGGATGAACTCTAAGGGCTGCTTTGTTATAATTGACTACCAATTTTAATGCGCCCTCCGTGGCGCTAAAATTGCTTTGCCCGTCCTGGGCAAAATTACGCCAATTATAAGTCGCAATCCCTAAGAGTTCCTAGAACTCAAACGATAATATCAACATTTTAAAACATAGCCTCCCGAACTGAAGGAAGTTTTAAATCAGTGTAAAAATCAACACTGATTTAAAACAGAACCTAATAATAAGATAAGGAGATGGGTATTGTGAATAATGTTATATTGTATTCAACTAAGCACGGAACCACAGAAAAATGCGCAAAGCTTCTAGGGGAAAAGCTTTCTGGAAAAACTACATTGATAGATTTAAAAGGCTCAAAGGAAGTGGATTTATCAGCTTATGATAAGGTTATTATAGGTGGAGCTGTATATATGGGGAAGATTCAAAAAGAAGTGACCAGCTTCTGCAAGGAGAATTCTAAGTCATTACTTAACAAAAAGCTTGGAGTATTCATATGCGGCATGAGCGATGACATTGAAAAAGAGCTTACAGCCTCTTATCCAAAAGAAATATTAGAAAAGGCAGAGGCAAGGGAATGCTTTGGAGGAGAATTCATTTTTCAAAATATGAGTTTTTTTGAAAAACTTATAATAAAGAAAATAGCTAAAACGGATAAGAATATTTCAAAGCTTTCAGAAGAAAGCATAAATAGGTTTGTTGAGAAAATGGGAGTTTAAGAGGAAACAATTATGGGTAAAAGAATAAAAAAGGCATTGAAGAGATTTATGTTAATTTTATTAGCAGCTTTTGTTTTAGGCATAGGTTTTGTTTATTGGGAAGTGAGTGCAAATAATGTGAAGCATTCCAGCAACTTAGTAAAGGTGAAAACTGCTAATTCAAATGGGAAAAAGGCGCTGTTAGTCTACGAACCTGGAAGAACAAACTATTGTAAGAATATAGCTGGTAAAGTAGCTAAAGGCATCAGTGAGGATGGTTATGAGGTAGATATAAATTATCCTGGTACATTCTTAAGCACTAATTTAAAAGAATATTCAATAGTTGTTTTCGGTTCTGCTGTTTATATGGGATCATATTCTAAGGTTTTAGGAGATTATATAAAAAGTATTGAAAATTTTGGAGATGCAAAAATCGAGATATATGCTGCCGGCGGGCTGGAAGAAGCTCCGGAGTTAGATGAAATGGCTAAGCTTTTTAAAAGCAACCCCGTCAGTGAAAAGATGAAGTTTTGTAATAAAGATAAAAATGTAGAAGATAAAGCATATGAATTTGGAATGAAATTGGCAAATTAATTATCATGGTATTAAGGAGATAATGTATATGGAGACTGTATTGATACTTGGTGCCAGCGGCCTAGTCGGAAAAGCTCTTTCTAAGGAGCTAGCTAAAAACTATAAGGTTTATGGTACCTACAGCAGCAATCAAACGCAGGAGGCTGCCATAAGGTTTCAAGTGGAAGAGGACAGCATAAGTGAAATTTTAAATGAGCTAAAGCCTTCCAGAATCATAAATTGCCTGAGAGGAGATTTTCAGATGCAGCTAAAAGCTTGGAAGGAAGTTTTAAGCTACGCCAAGGAAGCCGATGCATGGCTATATCTCTGTTCCACAGGGAATGTTTTTGATGGAGTTTTTTCAACAGCTCATTTTAGAAATGAAAAAGCTGCAGCAGAAAGTGAATATGGAAAATTTAAAATTCAGAGCGAAGATATGCTGTTAAATGAATGGAAGAATAAATCAGCGATTTTTAGGCTCCCAATGATATGGGGGAAAGCCTCTCCTAGGATGGATAAGCTTGCAGCTGATTTGAAAAACAATAACAAAGTTAAAGTTTATTCTAATGGGTATTTTAATAATAACACTGATATAATGCTGGCAAAGCAAATTGCCTATGCAATGGATAATGATTTATCTGGAGTATTTCATACGGGCAGCAGTGAGGTTATAAATCATTATGAATTTATAAAGGCTATAGCTGAAAAATTAGGCTACAGAAATGCGGAGTATGATGAAGAAATACTTGAAGGAGATAAGTATTATTTAGCGGTTCTTCCTGAAATGGGAGAATGGCCGAAAGAGCTGGAGATAAGCAATGAGGAGATTATAGAACATCTTTGCAAGTGAATATATTAAAAGAGGGTTTTGTTATATATGCACAAAACTCTCTTTTTGCTTATAGCAATAAAATTTGTTATTAGAATCAGCTTGCTACATTTTGAATATCGTATAATTTTTTATATACTCCGTCCTTGCTTAAAAGCTCTTCATGGCTGCCTGTTTCAATTATTTTTCCATCCTCCATAACCACAATTGTGTCTGCATTGATTATAGTGGACAATCTGTGGGCTACTACGAGTATGGTCTTTCCTTTCATTAGTTCATCTATTGCCTTTTGAATCTCTGCTTCTGATTTTAAATCTAGAGCGGAGGTAGCTTCATCTAAAAGCAATATAGGAGAATTTTTAAGAAAGGCTCTAGCGATGGAAATTCGCTGCCTTTGACCTCCAGACAATCTTGAACCATCTTCACCAACCAGGGTGTCGTAACCATTAGGAAGAGCCAGAATGAAATCATGAGCATAGGCTCTTTTTGCAGCTTCAATAACCTGCTCCTTGGTAGCATTCATATTTCCATACAATATATTTTCATATATGGAGCAGTCAAAAAGCATGCTTTCCTGAGGCACATAGGAGATAAGTTTTCTTAGCTCTATCAAATCATAATCTCTTACGGATCTTCCTAGAATTTCCATGTCTCCAGAGTAGTTAACAAACTGCATTACAGTTTTTACTACAGTGGACTTTCCAGAACCGCTTGGACCTACCAGCGCAATGGTTTTGCCTTTTTCTACTTGAAAATTGAAGCCATCCACCACATTTTTTCCTCTATAGTGTACCTTTATATCCTTGAAGGCTATCATAACTTGGCTGTCACCTGAAGGCTTTAGTTTTCCATATTCAGAGGCGTGAGACTTTCTATTAAAGATTTCATATATACGTTCAATACCTGAAATCTGCCTAGGGATATCTGTAGCTGAAGTTATAAGACTGTTGGCCAAAAATCTTATAGCATAGGTATATCTGCTTACAAACATAACATTTGGCAGAGCCATCAAACCTATGGATACTAGGTAGCAGCCTAGGATTATAGGGAAGGTTGAAAATGCATGAGAAAAAACATTCACTATGGATAAATACTTGAAACGAAGCACCTGCTCATCCTTTTTAGCAGCTAAAACTTCTGAGGATAGTCCTTTAACTTCATTTTCCATAATATTTTCCAGCATAAATAACTTTATGACCATAGCTCCTGCCAAGGTGTCCTGAAATTTTTCGTTTAACACTGCCAGCTTAGCCTGAATTCTTCTGCCCACTGAGTGGAAACGTTCAGTAAATAAAATATTTAGAAAGCAAATAGGGGTTAGGGTTATAACATAAAAGCAGCCTATTTGCCAGCTCACTGAAAATACTAAAATCAAGTAGGAAAGTCCCTGCAGGAAAGGTATCAGCACATTATCCATGGCACTGTTTAGTACATCACAAGCCATGTCAGCATCTTGATTTAAGCGAGCCAGCATTCTTCCGCTGTGCTCCTCGTCTTCGGCAACCTTTAATCTGCAGGATTTGTCCACAAATTTTCCTTTAACAGTGGCTCTTAATATTGCATTAGAGTAGGTAGTGGCATAGGTGGTTATGCTTTTTCCAATCATGTTAATTGCCAGGGCAATTAAATAGTAGATTAGGGTTAAGTATAAATCATGAATATTTTTGCTTATGAAGCATACGAACAGCTGCTTGAAGGATAAGGCTTCAAAGAGCTTCTCAAAAAAGTTGAATATCAGTGGAGATAGTCTGCTAAAGCCCCAGGATATACGAAAGCCTTTAGTAAAAGAAAACATCCATCTAAGCATTTTTATCTGATTTTTCATGCGGACACCCCCTTGTTTTCCTCAAATTGCTTCTCATAGAGCTTATAGTAGAAGCTTTTTTTTGCTACTAGTTCTTCATGAGTACCGCTTTCTACTATACTGCCCTTATCAAATACATATATCACATTGGCATTTCTTATGGTAGATAGTCTGTGAGCTACAACTATAACAGTCTTCCCTACCATAAGCTTATCCAAAGTTTCCTGAATATTTTTTTCAGCTTCCGAATCAAGAGCGGAGGTTGGTTCATCTAAAATCAAAATATCAGCATTCTTAAGAAAAGCTCTGGCAATGGCAAGTCTCTGACGTTGACCTCCAGACATGTAAAGTCCTTTTTCTCCAACCACAGTGAGATATTTATCTGGCTGCTGCATTATAAAATCATGAATATCTGCTTTTTTACAGGCTTCATAAATGTCTTCCTCAGAAGCTTTTGGATTGCCATAGCGGATATTTTGAAGTATGGTCCCAGGAAATAAAAAGGATTCCTGAGCCACTATAGCTATATTGCTCCTTAAGGAAGGAAGATTTTCTTCCCTAAGATTAAAACCTGCTACGGTGACGGAGCCTTCTTCCAAATCATACATTCCTGAAATAAGCTTAACTAGAGTGCTCTTTCCGCAGCCGCTGGAGCCTACAAAAGCCACAACCTCACCTTTTCTAACATTAAGATTTATATTTTTTAGCACAGTGCTAGTTCCGTCATAGGAGAAGTTAAGCTTTGATATTTCTATCATATTTTCCTTTGAAGCTTTAATGTTTTTTATATCAAACTGCTTTTCTTCAGCATATTCATAAACATCCATAAGCCTCTTAGCCATGGCTTCACTGCTTCTTAGGGAAATTATATATTTTTGGCAGTCATAAAGTACACTGGATACAAAGCCAAAGGTGAAGGTGAAGGAAAGATATTCGCCGGAAGTAAGCTGGTTACGCAGACTCATTATGCCCGCAAAAATTATTACTGCTATATTAGGACCGTAATCAATCAGAGCACCTAGAGCATATACCTTTGCACTGGCTTTTCCTACTCTTTTTTCAGCTTTTACAAATTCTCTTGAGGTTTGTATAAATTTTTTAGTTAATATATCTTCCAGGGTAAAGGACTTTAATGTCATCATACCCGTAAGTATATTGTGAGCCAAAGCATTCATTTTCCCAGAAAAGGTTTTAGATTCAAAGGAAGCTTTTTCTACCATAAAACTTGTCCTAAACACTACATAAGAAACAATAGGTATAAATATAAAGCCTATCAGTGTAAGCTGCCAGCTTATATATATGCACACGCAAAGTCCCGTTAAGAATATAAAGGCACCTTGAAAAGCATTTATAAAGGTGTCGGACCAGAACGTACCGACACCATTTAAATCGCTCATGGTTCTTGAAAGAATGTCTCCAGTAGAGGTTTCGTCAAAAACCTTGTATTTCAGATGACATATTTTCTTGCTTAAAGAATTTCTCAGATTATAAAGCCCTATTTCTGAAGCTCTTGGCACAGTATATTTGGTTATTATGCCTAATATATATTCACCGATGGTGATGAGTATTATTACCATTATAGTAGGTATGACTGCCTTCATGTTTCCGCTGGCAGCATCTATAACCTTACCGAAATAAATACTTTCTATTACATATATTATCCCTAAGGCTCCCATGAGTGTAAGTGATACTGCTAGAAGTCTCCTAGGTATTCTTGCTTTTTTTGTTACAGCTATTAAATTATGCATAGATAAATAGTACCCCCTTTTGTTAAAAACCTTGTGTTGAATCAGAATTGATGTTTATAGCGATTTTCACACTATATGTATGTCAAGCTGTGAATTAACATATCCAAAATGGCTGAGTCCACGCCATGGTTCCATCCTCTCTCCTCATAAAGGCTCTCACATATTTTTCATTTCCTTGGATTTCATAGCTACCCTCATTACCAGTGTATTGCTTGAGAACTTTACCGCCATCACCTATGAAAGCAAACTCCACAGGAATATTTGGATGTCTGAGTTTAATTTCTATTGAGGAATCCTTTATAGCTATAGAATCTAAAAATATTCCAGAAGAGGCGTAAAAGCTTCCATTTTTTATTGCCCCAATAATGGCGTGAGAGCTTTTCTCTTTTGAAAGCACCATATTAAAAGCGCCTCCGCAGCGCTGGAATACGTGCATATCATCATTGGCAAAGCCCCAAACCCTTTTACCGCTGGAAAGAAGCTTATCCCATAAGTCTGTGGCTACAGCTCTTCCCTTATTGTCAAACTTTATGTTATTGTTGTAAATCTCTATACCTGTGTAATTTTCAAGCTCAGTAAGCTTTTCAAAGGGCCAGTAATCATCTTCAAAGGCATGGGGATGGCATATTATGTTTATTCCGCCTTCAGCTTCAACCTCTTTGAAAAGCTGCTGATGATTGGTAAGCTCATCCTTATCGTCAGAATAACTGCTTATGTTTATGCCCAAAGTTTGAAGATCACGTTTTTTATATTCTACTCCGCTGAAAAGAATTATTTCTTCATTGTTCTTGAATTTATCTAATTCTGTAAGAACATAGTGGTCTGTTATAGCCAGAAAATCATATTTCATCTTAAAAGAAGTATACATGTCTATAACTTTTTCAAGAGGATAATGTCCGCAGGGACTATTTTCCGTATGAGTATGAAGATTACCCTTTAGCCACATACCATCACTGTTGTATGGATTATTTATCATAAGTATCACCGTCCTTTTTTAGTACAGCCTTTATCAACATTCTTTTAAAGCATAGACTTATTATATAACATAAAAATATATATTCCAACAATACTGGCAGTATATGTTACTGAGTGATTTGAAATTTGTCTGCGGCTAAAGATGGCAATAGGCTTCTATGTCATTACCTTCGCTGTCTTTAAACTCCAAAACCCAATTGTCCTTTATTTTTGTAAGCGGAAAGACAATCTCACATGCCAGTTCTTTTAATTTATTAAGCAGAATATTCATATCATTAACCTGAAAGCTGGGAAGGCAATTGTCACCCCAAGTTACCTGTTCCTTTACCTTGCTGTTATCAAATAAACAAAATCTGAAGCTTCCCACCTGAAAAACACTGAAGACTTCATCCTTTATATAAACCTTATGGTTAAAAAGCTGCTCATAAAAATTAATGGCTCTCTCCATGTCTTTAACGCATACATACAAGGAATCTAATTTAATTTCAAAATTCATTTTATCTACCTCATTTCACTTAAGTTTATTATTAATGATAACTTATTTAATATGACAGCTGCATGTCATAAAAACAAATTGTAATTTACTTTTATTGCAAAATAATCTAGTACATGATATATTTAAAAGTAATAAAGTAGCAATGAGAATATGTGGGAGGGATGAACTATGAGAAAGCTATTAGTGAATTCTGCAATGAATGATGTACTCTGTGCAAAGTCTGTATATATGACTTTAGGCGGCAATTTGCACAGAGATAGAATCTAAGTCGCCTTAACTATAAACAGGCTTTGCTTCCTTAATTTGAAGTATGAATTTAAGGAGCTGAGCGTTGTGAAATATGTTAGAGTAGAAAATGTTTTGCCAGAAAGTCTGGTGAAAGAAATTCAAAAATATATTCAGGGAGAATATGTATATATACCTGCAGGACCTGCTGAGAGAAAGAAGTGGGGAGAGAAGTCAGGGAACCGTGAATATATAAAAAAGAGAAATGAAGATATTAGAAATAAATATCAGAATGGATATAAAATATGCTATCTTGCAGAGGAGTATTTTCTATCTGTGGAAAGCATTAAGAAAATTGTATATTGTAAGAAATAAGTGAAGCTGCCTAAGTAGGCAGCTTTTTATGTAAAAAACAATATAGAATTAATTATTAACTTTATAAATAAATTATAAAGCTTTAATATTATAAATGACAATCAATGATTTAGGAGAATACTGAAAAATGGATTTCTACAGAGCAAAACGTTATGATTCTAAATATATAAAGTATGAGGAAAGCTTTCAGCACAATACCTGCATATTAGCTGATGATGATAAACAAATATGTGGAGTTTTAGAATATGATATTAAAAATGTGGAGGAGGCAGAAATAATCAACTTTAGATTATTTGAAACCTCAAAAGGTAATGAGATCTTTAAAGGATTATTGGATGAAATAAAATATTGGAATCCATACCTTAAAAAAATTTTTTATGATGAATTAAATAATTTTATTCAAGAAAAATACCTAATTGGGTATGGATTTGTAAGAGAAAGTAAATGGGTATTTGAAGTTAAGGATGCTTTAGATGTATTTAAAATAAATATAGAAGACATAAAGGTAGAACAGTTGACGGTGGAAGAAGATAAGTTTCTTATGGCAAGCTCTTGGATAAAAGAGCCAAAGGATATAGTGATATGCTGCATCAGGATAGATGACCGAGTGGTGTGCATTGATGGTTATTCTAGGCTTATGGCGGCTTATAAAAAAGGCTTTAAATATGTTTATGTTTTTTTAGATAAGGATGGAGATATGGATTTTTTCAGAAACTGTATAAATTGGTGTGAAGAAGAAAATATATTTAGCATTAAAGACTTGGAAAATAGAATAGTGAGCAGTGCTGAGCATGAGAAACTTTGGATTAGCCGCTGTCAAGATTACTTAAAGAATCAGAAATGAGATGATAACTATGGAATATGAGAAATTTGATGATATAGTGGACAAAAATTTCAGCGGGGTTATAGCTATAAGAAAAGCTGATAAAGAAGTATATAAAAAAGCCTATGGCTATGCAGATAAAAGCAACAAAATAACTAATAAAATTAATACAAGCTTTGCTATGGCTTCTGGCAGCAAGGTGTTTACCGCCGTTTCCATACTTCAGTTAGTGGAAAAAGGATTATTGTCACTGGATAGTGCTTTAGGGGACATAGTAGATTTTAATCTTAACCTAATTGATGACAATATTACAGTACACCAGCTTTTAAATCATACCTCAGGTATTCCTGATTATTTTAATGAGGAAATTATGGAAGAGTATGATGAGCTTTGGGTAGATTATCCTATGTACAAAATTAGAAAGTCTTCTGCAATTATGCCGCTTTTTATTGATAAACCTATGCAATATGGAAGAGGAAGCAAGTTCAAGTACAACAATTCAGGATATGTTATGCTTGGACTTATAATAGAGAAAATAAGCGGAAGGGCCTTTGATGAGTACGTACAGGAAAATATATTTAAGCCTTGTAATATGCTAGGCAGCGGATATTTTGAATTTGATAGAATGCCTGGAAACTGTGCTAATAGCTATATATATGATAAGACTGAAGACAGCTTCAGAACTAATATCTATAGTGTGGATGTAAAGGGAACAGGAGCTGGTGGGGCTTTTTCCACGGTTGATGATATGATGAGCTTCTGGCAGTGCCTTTTAGAATATAAATTATTATCAAAAGAAACTACAAAGGAAATGCTTTCGCCTAAAGCTGGAGACGACAGCAGTTTATATGGGTATGGAGTGTGGCTTAAGAAGAATAAGCAGGATGGATACATATATTATCTTATGGGTTCGGATCCTGGAGTCAGCTTCAATTCTTTTGTAGAGGAAGCTAGTAATATAAAAGCAGTTATAATGAGCAATGAGAATTGCAATGTATGGAAGTACAATAGAAATATAGCCTATTGAAAAATAGTAAAATACATGTTATACTAGCAAAGTAAGTAAAAAATGAAAGCGGAAGGAGGTCATAATATGAGAAATACTATTTTAAACAAACAATCAGAAATTAATACAACATTTAACATGACCGTCCTAGCAGGAGCGATTGAACCTTAAAGTATAAAAGAAACTTCAAGCTGCAGGTTGTGTTATACCTGCGGCTTTTTTAATTATTTTTATTTTTTAGGCGCAGAGCATAAATCTGCGCCTTTTTTGGTCATGTTTTAAGCAAGGGGTGAAAGAAATGAATTCTAATACAAAAAAATATATAAAGCTTTTGTCAAAGTATTTAAAGCAAAGCAGATTAAAAATAGCTGGTCTTGCTTTAGTCATGGGAATAAGTATAGCTATTCAGCTTATAAATCCAACCATTGTTAGCTATTTTATAGATGGGGTACAAAGCAAAAAAGCTGTAAAAGATTTAATTATAGCAGCAATAGTATTTATAATTGCTGCCTTTGCACAGCAGCTTTTGGCACTGCTTTCAACCTATTTAAGTCAAAATATAGGTTGGAGTGCAACTAACGCATTAAGACTGGATCTTATTAAGCACTGCATAGGACTGGATATGACTTTTTTCAAGGAACATCAATCTGGTGAATTAGTAGAAAGGATAGATGGAGATGTGAATGCACTATTTAACTTTTTTTCTCAGCTGCTTATAAGTTTAATAAATAATGGACTTTTAGTAGCAGGAATAGTAGTGATTTTAGCCTTCCAAAATATAATAATAGGCTTAGCATTTGCTGTATTTTTGGTGTTCTCCTTTATAGCTATTTGGAAAGCTCAGGGAGAGGCTGTGGGGAATTTTAAAAAGAATAGAGAAATAACCGCAAAATTTTATGGCTTTTTAGGAGAGCACATAGGAAGTACTGAGGACATCAGAGCTAATGGCGCTAAAAAATATGTGATGAACAAATTTTATGCACTTCTTCAGAAATGGCTTCCCATAGCCTTGAAAGCAAATTTATCCGGCTATAGAATTTGGATGACCTTAGAGGTAGTGTTTGGTATTGGCGATGCTGCGGTATTTGCTTTAGGTGGAATACTGTGGTATAAGGGCAAGATAAGCCTTGGTATAGTTTATCTTATGGTTAATTATATTCAACTTTTGGAAAAACCTCTGGGACAGCTTAGAAATCAGCTTCAGGACATGCAAAAATCTACTGCCAGCATAGTACGTATTGAGGAATTATTTAATACTAAATCAAAGCTTCAGGATGGAACAGAGGAAAACATATTTGATGTTTTGGATTTAAAGGTTAAAAATGTTGATTTTCAGTATGTTGAGGATACTCCGGTGCTCAATGATGTATCCTTTCATCTTAAGCATGGAAAGATTTTAGGTGTATTGGGACGTACAGGCAGCGGAAAAACTACCTTATCGAGACTTCTAGTGAGATTTTATGATGTGAATTCAGGAAATATTTATATTAATGATAAAGATTTAAAAACTCTTTCAATAAGAGCTTTGAGAAAAAATATAGCTTATGTTACTCAGGATGTTCAGTTATTTAATGCATCTGTAAGGGATAACATCACCTTTTTTAATGAAAATATTAAGGATGAAACAATACTAAATACTATTTATGATATGGGACTTGAAGAGTGGTATGAAAAATTAGGCGACGGGTTAGATACCACAGTAAACCCAGGAGGTACAGGCATGTCTTCCGGTGAAGCTCAGCTGCTTTCATTGGTTAGAGTGTTTTTAAAAGCTCCTAAGCTTATAATTTTAGACGAGGCCTCCTCTAGACTGGATCCTGTAACAGAAAAACTTGTAGATAAAGCATTAAATAAGCTTATAGAAGGACGTTCCTGCATTATAATTGCCCATAGATTAGCTACCATTGAAAGAGCTGATGATATATTGATACTTCAGAATGGATCAGTGCTGGAATATGGAAATAGGAAGGGGCTTATAGAGAAAAAAGATTCTAAATTTAATGAATTATTAAAGTATGGTATGGAAGAAGTGATGGCGTAATGGAAACCAGTTTAAATAAAAATATAATAAATAAAGAGAATAAGGAAGAAAAGATCAGTGTACTTAAGCTTTTCTGGTCAATGATGACATACAAAAAAGGCTTATATGCCTGGAACTGCTTTTTATGGATTCTCATACACGTAGAACCACTGCTGTTAGGGGTTTTGTTTAAAGAATTCTTTGATGTTTTAAACCATGGAGAAAAATTTGCTTTTAATCTTTCTGAGGTAGTATTGGGCATGCTTTTATATGCTGTAATGAGAGTGGCTAATATATACGTAGGTGCAAAAGTAGACAATCTTCACAGATTCATAATGAGCGGGCTTATTAGAAGAAATATTTTTGAGAGCATACTGGAAAAGCCAGGGGCGCAGGCGATACCCTGCTCCTCAGGAGAGGCACTGAACTCCTTTAGGGATGATGCAGAAATGATAGAGGATTCTATAAGCTGGACTCTAGATTTTATAGGCAATGTAGTTTTTGCATTAGTGGCTATTTTCATACTTATGAGTATAAATGTGAGAATAACCTTAGTGGTATTCACTCCTCTTGTAGCGGTGGTGGCTGTGGTACAAATGCTTAGTTCAAAGCTGCAAAAATATAGGAGAGATGCAAGAGAAGCTACAGGACTTGTAACAGGAGCTATGGGAGAAATATTTTCTTCTGTACAGGCTATAAAAGTAGCAGGTGAAGAAGGAAATGTAATTAACTATATAGATGGTTTAAATAAAAACAGACATAAATTTATGGTTAAGGATAAGCTCTTAATGCAGCTTTTGGATTCTATTTTTTATAACACTGTAAGTTTAGGCACAGGCTTTATATTGCTTTTGGCAGCAGCACTTATGAGAAATGGAGCTTTGACCGTAGGAGAACTATCATTATTTATATACTATCTGAATTTTGTAGCTGATTTTACCAGCTTCTTTGGGGAATTTATAGCACATAACCGTCAAGCTAAGATTGCCTTTAAAAGAATGGCAGATTTGATGCAAAAGCCTAAAGCTGAAGAGGTGGTTAAGCATAATCCGCTGTATATTTATGCTGAAAATATGAAAAAAGAGGACAAAGAAAATGCTAATTATGAACCTTTAGAGTCTATGGAAATAAAAAATCTTAGTTATAAATATAATTCCTCGGATAATGGGATAGATAATATAAATTTTTCCATGAAAAAAGGCTCCTTCACAGTGATAACAGGAAGAGTAGGTTCTGGCAAATCCACTTTGATAAAGGCTATCATCGGACTATTGACTACTGATAGCGGAGGAGTGTATTGGAACGGGAAACTGGTAGAAAAGCCACAGGACTTTTTTGCCTCTCCTCACAGTGCTTATACCCCTCAAATTCCTAATTTGGTAAGCGATAGCATAAAAAATAATATACTTTTTGGCTTGGAGGAAAATGCTGAGAAGCTGCAGGAGGCGATATACTCTTCAGTAATGGATGAGGATATTAAAGAATTGGAAAATGGCATGGATACCATTATAGGACCTAAGGGCATGAAGCTTTCCGGAGGTCAGATACAGAGAGTAGCAGCAGCTCGAATGTTCCTTAGAAAAGCTGATTTAATGGTATTTGATGATATATCCAGTGCTTTAGATGTTGCAACAGAAAATAAGCTGTGGTCAAGAATCTTTGAAAAGAGTAAAGCTACCTGTTTAGTAGTATCTAATAAAAAAACTGCTCTAAAGCAGGCAGATCAAATAATTGTTATGAAGGACGGCAAAATTTATGCTAAGGGAAGCCTTGAAGAGCTTCTTGAAAGCTGCGATGAGCTGCAGGCTATTTGGGGATAAATACAATTTATAATTAAAGTATAAAAGTTTTAAATAAGTGTAAAAAGCTGCACTTATTTAAAACTTATTTTTCTATATAGATAAAAATATAAAATTATACTAATTAATTTTTTTTAATGACTGTGTCTATGCCTATGTGTTTCTTTTTTTGCTCCAAATTTAGAATAGAGTATTAATAGAATAATACCTGTAAATATTAAAGTTCCTCCGGTATAGGCAAAAAAACTTATATATTCATTTATAATGGATCCTGTCAATGTTTTTAGCATAGGAACACCTATAGCTATATTTTGTGTAAACTTAGATAAAATTCCAACAATAGATGGGATAAAAGTCAACAAACCTCCAGCTACAAAGGAACAACCAAGCCAAGCAACAAGATAGGATAAATCCTTATATTGAATAAAAAATAAAATTAATATTAAAAGTAAAATTGATAACATTATTATACTGTTATATTTGTAAAGTAAATTAAGAGCATGTCTAAACTTTTGAAAAAAGGATAATTTACTTATTTTATTGAAACTTACTAGATTTATATCGTTATTAATTGTACTCTGTACGTCGGTTTTTAACTCAGCTAAATCACTGGCACTTCCAACAGTAGAGTTGGAAGAATTTATAAACTTATCTAAATTTGCACTAAAGTTATTACCTATACTAGTAGTGTCTATTTGAGGTAACGAATCACTTGTATAGTTCATGTAGTCAATAGTTTTTCTAGTGGAATCAATAACTTGTGATTTTATCCAATTAGTCTGAATAACACCATCAAAAACACTTTTAGGAAAATTGCATGTTCTGGCAATAGTTGCAAAATCTTTATTTAAGGATGTTTCAATATATGGATAAAGCCCAGCACTTTCAAATTTATTAATATAAAGATCAGAATCAAAAAGTTTGTTTACAGTGAAAAGTGAAAATTGTGCCACAAATAAAGTTAATACTAAACATAAACTCACGATAAAGGTTAAAATGGCTTTAATAATTTTCATAACAGCTATTTCACTCCTCCTATGGTTATTTATTTAAAGTAGAATCTACAAAATCAGCCAATACTACGTATCTTTTAGGGGCATGTCCTATAAAGGTAAAAGGATAGCAGGTATATATAGTTAACATTTCTTTATCGCTAGGCACTACTACTGTTTTATCATCGGCATTTACGATTCTAAAACCCCTAACTTTATAATTAAAAGTACCATAGTAGGTTTTAAGGGTAATGATATCTCCTATCTTAGTATCACCTAATTTTATGAAGGAGGTATCTCTATGACCAGCAAGAACTACGTTGCCATTTTGTCCAGGAAGTGCAGTGTTTATATGGTGCCCTACCCCTTCAGCTAAGTCAGCATTACTAACACCTTGGATAATAGGTATATCCGCGGAAATCGAAGGAATAACTATGGTTCCTATATTACTATCGATTTGTGGATATTGAAATTTCTTATCTTGCACAGCAAATTTACTATAACCTACTTGTTGGGCAGGTTTATTAATGAATATGCTTCCCCAAAAATAAGCCTCTTTTAGTAAACCTAAACTAGCATAACTAATTAATGCAAAACCGCATAAAAAAAGAAGAAGAGGAATTCCAAAAAGAATTCCCTTTTTTCTTCTACTAGAAGTTTTTGCATTATGGTTTTTATGAATAAAATCATTTTTTACCATGTTAAAAACTCCTTAAGTAAGTTTTTAAAGAAAAGTTTATGCTAAACTTTTCTTTTTCATTAATACTGTAGATCCTGCAGCTGCAACTATTAGGAATGCTCCTATAGCAATTAGATTGCCATAGTTTGTAGCTGTCTGAGCCATACTAGTTCCTGTAGGCTGTGAAGAATCAGTACTGAAAACAGTAGCACCAGTAGAATCTTTTAATACTACTTTGTTGCCACCTTCAAAATTAGCAGTAAGACCAAGAGCACTAGCAGCAGCTAAAATATTTGATTTAACTGAAGCCTTATCAGCAGCAGATAATTTGGATAAATCTCCACCTGCAGCCTTTATCTTTGGTGCAGCAGCATTAATGTTGCTAACAACTGTGTCCAGAGTAGCAGCACTAACTGAATGCTGATTTAAATAAGTTTGAGCTTCACTTACATAGCTTTGAGCAGCACCAGTATTGTTTAAAGCTGTTATTACATCTGAGTTAGTAGCAGCAAATGCTGGTAGTGAAGTTCCAAGAATTAGTGCAGCAGCTGTAGCAGCGCTAAATAGACCTTTTCTTAATTTCATACTTAATATCCCCCTTACTTAAATTAATATTATTATCAAATTAAAGTATAGCACATAAAAAGCAGGCAATGCAATGGTATTTCACTGGAATAAACGGTTTTATATCATAAATGGTAATTGATTTATTACTTATTGTAATAAATTATTAAGTCATTTTACATTCCTTTTTCTTGCTTCCAATAGACCATACAAAAGTATGAGAAGAGCTCCTATTGAAATAAAACCAATACCTGTATATACAAAAAAGTTTATATAATCCAGAATAGTAGGCACAGCCAGCAGCTTTAATATATTTGAAGAAAAAAATATGCGGTCAGTTGATTTGGATATTATGAAAACTAGTGAAGGAAGCAATGCTAAAAGACCAGCTGCTATAAAGCAGTATCCGCACCAAGAAGCAAATAAACTAAAGCTTCTAATGTTTATAATTAGCAATATTAAAATTAAAAACAAGTTAGCAATTATAATTGAAGTTTTATAAGCATACAGCCAGTAAGCGTGCAGTCTGAAATTTTGAAAATAACCTGAATTTGAGAGTTTATTAACACTAAAAGCATTTATATTATTTTTAATAGAGGTTTGAATTTCTCTATTAAGCTCATCTAAGTCTTTTTTTGCAGTTTCATTAACTGGTATATTAGAAGATATTAAATAATTGTTTATATTTGATATAAGCTTTTCACTAACATAGCTGGTATCCACTTTAGGAACAGAAGCTTTTTTAAAACTCATATAATCTATAGTTTGGTAAGTGGAAGCAACTATTTGATCTCTTACCCAGTTATATGAAACAATATCATTAAAAATATCCTTAGGGAAATTACAGCTTTTTGCTATAGCTGCAAGATCACTTTTTATGGAAGCATCTATGGCAGAATATAGTGTCAAACTTTCAAGCCTATTAGTATAAAGCTCAGGTTTAAGCAATTTCATATGTGTAAAAAATGAGAATTGTACAATAAATAGTCCTAATGTAAGACAAAGACTCACAGAAAGTGAGAATATAAATTTTAATGCCTTCAATATTGCCACCTCCATTTATCATTTAAATCTGCTTTAAATAAATGCTGATTTTAAATATATCTTTATCCTAGAAATTCAGGAGTTTCTTGATTATCTGCTCTTATTGCCTTCTGAAGTATTGTAAAATCAATTTTTCCACTGAACTCATCTAATTTGCAGGGATATTTTCCACCGCAGCTTTCACATTGTAAGTATTCCTTAGAATCTATTTTAGCTCTATTATCAAATAAAAATGGCAGAGCTTCATCTTTGTTAGAGCTTTCTTTTTTATTTTGGCTTATTTGGTAGGTATATAAATAAGTAGCTTCTCTTTTTATTGATAAATTCTTACTTTTACATTTTGGACAAATTATTGATTCATTTAAGTACAAAACAATATCATCCCTTTCAAATCATACTTTTATTTATAATTTTAGTTTTCCAAATATTATTTTTTATAAACATAAAAAAAGTAAGAAGAAATTTTTACCAAAAACGTTTACAAATAATGTAAATAGTGCTACAATATAACTGTACAGAAAATAGAGGCTAGTTAAAATTAGAGAAGGAGATGGAAAAAATGAAAAAAATCCTCAGCTTAGTTTTAACATTAGCTGTTGCAGGCACTGTTACTGCACCTGTTAAGATTTCTGTTTCTGCAGCAGCAAATCAAGCCAATTACAACTATGGAGAGGCTCTTCAAAAATCTTTACTTTTCTATGAACTTCAAAGGTCAGGCAAACTTCCCAATGATAAAAGAGATAACTGGCGAGGCGATTCTGGCATGCAAGATGGACAAGATTCTGGATTAGATCTTACGGGAGGCTGGTATGATGCCGGTGATCATGTGAAATTTAATCTTCCAATGTCCTATTCAGCTGCTATGTTAGCCTGGAGTCTCTATGAATCAAAAGATGCATATGTAAAAAGTGGACAACTTACCTATATGATGAATGATATTAAATGGGCTAATGATTATTTTGTTAAGTGTAATCCTTCACCCAATGTTTATTACTATCAGGTTGGAGATGGAGGAACGGATCACAGCTGGTGGGGACCTGCAGAAGTTATGCAAATGAACAGGCCTTCCTATAAGCTGGATATAAATAATCCCGGGTCATCAGTAACTGCAGAAACTGCAGCTTCACTGGCATCAGCTTATGTAGTGCTAAAAGACACGGACCCTGACACTGCTGCAGTCTATTTAAAACATGCAAAGGATTTATTTAACTTTGCTGACACAGCTAAAAGTGATAAGGGTTACACTGCCGCAAGCGGTTTTTATAATTCCTCAAGTTTTTATGATGATCTTTCATGGGCAGCTGTATGGTTATATCTGGCTACCAACGATTCCGCATATTTAAATAAGGCAGAAGCCTACGTGCCGAATTGGGGAACAGAACCTCAAAGCAGCACCCTATCATATAAATGGACTCAATGCTGGGATGATGTACATTATGGTGCACAGCTTATGCTGGCACAGATTACAAACAAATCCATATATAAGGATAGCATGGAAAGATATTTAGACTACTGGACTACAGGCTATAACGGAGAAAAAGTTAAGTACACTCCACAAGGATTAGCTTGGCTTTCTGATTGGGGTTCACTAAGATATGCTACTACTACTGCCTTTTTAGCCAGCGTATATGCAAAATGGACAGGCTGTACGCAAAGTAAAACTAGTATTTACTTAAATTTTGCAAAGTCACAAATAGATTACGCTCTAGGGAGCACTGGAAGAAGCTTCGTAGTAGGCTTTGGAACAAGTTCTCCTCAGCATCCTCATCACAGAACTGCTCATAGCTCTTGGAGTGACAATATTTCTGATCCAGTAAATGAAAGACATGTATTATATGGGGCCTTAGTAGGTGGACCCGGAGCAGACGATAGCTATCAAGATGTTATAAGCAATTATACTAACAATGAAGTAGCCTGTGATTATAATGCTGGATACACTGGAGCTTTAGCAGAGCTTTATGAAGATTATGGCGGAGATCCTATAGCTAATTTTAACGCTGTAGAGCAAAAGACTAATGATGAATTCTATGTAGAAGCTGGAATAAATGCTTCAGGCACAAATTTTGTTGAGATTAAAGCAGATATAAACAATAAAACTGGATGGCCTGCAAGAGTTACAGATAAATTATCCTTCAGATACTACATCGATTTATCTGAAGTCATAAAGGCAGGATATACAGCAGATGATATAACTATAAGTACTAATTACAATCAAGGTGCCACTGTCTCTAAGCCAATAGCAGCAGATAAAGCTAAAAATTTATATTATGTGCTTGTAGATTTTTCAGGCACTAAAATCTATCCCGGAGGTCAATCTGCTTACAAGAAAGAGGTACAGTTTAGAATGGCTGCTCCTTCAGGAGTAGTATGGGATAATACTAATGATTTCTCCTTCCAGGGGATATCTTCTAACAGCACAGTGGTAAAAGCAAATAATATACCTGTGTATGATGCGGGAGTAAAAGTATACGGCAATGAACCTAGCGAAGGAGTCGTGGTAAAAACTGCGATTACCTCGCCTCAGGATGGGGCAGTATTGGATAATACCTCAGTGAACACACCTATAGCCATAAAAGCAGATGCTTCTGTAAGCGCTGGCAGCATAAGCAAGCTAGAATTCTTTGTTAACAATGCAAAAGTAGGGGAAGCAGTTTCAGCTCCTTATGAATATGACTGGACACCTCCACAGAGCAGTACCAAAACTGATGGAATAGAAACATATTCTATAACTGCAAAAGCTACTGATGCTGATGGAAATTCTCAAATTTCAGCTCCAGTAACTATAAAAGTAAAACTTCCAATAAAACCAGCACCAGCTGCTAATATTTCTGTGCAAGCTTTTAATGGCAACACACAAAATATAACCAATTCAATATATCCAAAATTAAAAATCACTAACAATAGTACCAACGCCATAAACCTATCAGATGTTAACTTAAGATATTATTACACTATAGACGGAGAAAAATCACAAAGCTTTTGGTGTGATTGGGCTACTGCAGGAGCTTCTAATGTTACAGGGAGCTTTGTTAAGATGCAAAGTCCTACCGCTACTGCGGATTATTATTTTCAAATAGGCTTTACAAGCAGTGCTGGAACATTGGCACCTGGACAGAGCACAGAGCTTACCATTAGATTTGCTAAATCTGATTGGTCCAATTATACTCAGACAAATGACTACTCTTTTGATGCAAAAGATACCTCCTATGCTGACTCTAAGTTAATTACTAGTTATGTCTCTGGCAATTTGATTTCAGGCGTGGAACCTTCTTAGGAAAAGCATTAAGACTAAATAAGATTATGCTATAAGCAAATTTAAATTTGAAAGGGGATTTTTTAAATGGAGAAACAAGTCAGTAGTGCTGCCACAAGCCAATATCAAGCAAGATTTACTGAGATGTACAACAAAATTCATGATTCTGCCAACGGATATTTTAATGCAAAAGGTATCCCATATCATTCTATTGAAACTCTTATGTGCGAGGCACCAGATTATGGGCATGAAACTACCAGTGAAGCTTTTAGCTATTATGCATGGCTTGAAGCAGTACATGGAAGATTTACAGGAGATTGGGCACCACTTAGAACTGCTTGGAGTGCAATGGAAAAATATATTATTCCAGGTACAACTGATCAGCCTACTATAGGAGCATATAATCCTTCAAAACCTGCTACATATGCAGGGGAATATGAAACACCGGATCAATATCCAAGTCAGCTTATGACCTCTGTACCAGTGGGAAGTGACCCCTTATTTCAAGAATTAAAGAGCGCCTATGGTACTAGCGAATTATACGGAATGCATTGGCTTCTTGATGTTGACAATTGGTATGGCTATGGAGCTAAAGAAGATGGTGTAACAGCTCCAGCTTATATAAATACCTTCCAGAGAGGAGAACAAGAATCTGTTTGGGAAACAATACCTCAGCCTTGCTATGAGAATTTTAAGTATGGCGGGCCAAATGGATATTTAGACTTGTTCACTAAGGATAGTTCTTACTCAAAACAGTGGAAATATACAGAAGCCCCAGATGCTGATGCTCGTGCAATACAGGCTGTGTACTGGGCAAAGCAATGGGCTAAAGCTCAGGGAAGTGATGTATCAGATCTGGTGAGCAAGGCATCTAAATTAGGAGATTATGAAAGATATGTATTCTTTGATAAATACTTTAAAAAGATAGGCTGTCAAGATGTTAATAGTGCGGGAGGAACTGGATATGATGCAGCCCATTATCTGCTATCTTGGTATTATGCGTGGGGTGGAGGCTTAGGCGCTAACTGGGCTTGGATAATAGGCTGCAGTCACTGCCATTTTGGATACCAAAATCCGTCAGCAGCTTGGGTTTTATCTACAGATACAGATATGAAGCCTAAATCAGCAAATGGAGCGAGAGACTGGGGAAAGAGCCTTGATAGGCAGCTAGAGTTCTATCAATGGCTGCAATCTGCAGAGGGTGCTATAGCTGGAGGTGCAACAAATTCTTATAATGGAAGATATGAAAAGTATCCAGCAGGTACCGCCACATTCTATGGAATGGCATACCAAGAAAATCCCGTTTATGCTGACCCAGGAAGCAACACTTGGTTTGGTATGCAGGCATGGTCCATGCAGCGTATGGCAGAGTATTATTATAATTCAGGAGATACAAGAGCTAAGAATATATTGGATAAATGGGCAAAGTGGGTAAAATCAGTAGTTAAATTGAACTCTGATGGAACCTTTCAAGTTCCATCTACCTTGGATTGGAATGGTCAGCCAGATACTTGGACGGGAACTTATACTGGAAATCCAAACCTTCACGTGATAGTAGTAAATTATTCTACAGATTTAGGAGTTACAGCTTCCTTATCCAATGCACTTTTGTTCTATAGTGCTGCTACCACCAAATATACGCCTAGTAATGCGGATGATGATGCCAGAGCGCTGGCTAAGGAATTATTGGATAGAATGTGGACACTATATAAAGATAATCAGGGATTATCAGTGTCAGAAGCCAGGAGCGATTATCATAGAATGTTCGATCAGGAAGTATATGTACCAAGTACCTTCAATGGAAAGATGCCTAATGGAGATGTCATAAAACCAGGCATAAAATTTATAGATATACGTACAAAGTATGAAGCTGATCCTGATTATGCTAAGGTTAAAGCTGCCTATGACAAAGGAGAAGCTCCAGTATTTAATTATCATAGATTCTGGGCTCAGTGTGATATAGCTATAGCTAATGCCATGTATGGCATATTATTTGAAAATGTGCCCCAACCAGTTAATAATATTGCAGTTTCAATAACCTCTCCCATAGAAGGACAAGCTTTTGATGATAGCGCAGTTTATTCTCCTATTTCATTAACTGCTAATGCTGCGGAGGACGGTGGAACTATAAGCAAGGTTGAATTCTTTGTTAATGATAACAAGGTTGGAGAGGCTGATACAAGCCCATATACAGTGCAGTGGACTCCTAGCGGCTATACGCAGAACTCAGATGGTATTGAAAATATGGTACTTACAGCAAAAGCTACAGATGCTAATGGATTAGTCGCTGTATCAAGTAAAGTCAATATAAAGGTTAAACTGCCTATAAAGATTTTACCAAGTGGAAATTTATCCTTAGTTGCCTTTAATGCCAATGTATCATCAACAACAAACTCTATTTCACCTAAAATTAAGATAACTAATACAGGCGCTACCAATATAGCCCTGTCTGATGTTACTATTAGATATTTCTATACTATAGACGGAGAGAAGTCTCAAACTTTATGGTGCGATTGGGCTAATATAGGTTCTGGCAATGTAACGGGTAAGTTTGTAAAACTTTCTACAGTGAAGCCTAATGCAGATTATTATGTGGAGGTAGGATTTATAACAGGAGCAGGGACTCTTCAGCCAGGTCAAAATGCTGAAATGGCATTAAGGTTCGCTAAGAGTGACTGGTCTAATTACACTCAAACTAATGATTATTCTTTTGATGCTGCATCCTCCAATTACAATGCATCTACCAAGATTACAGTATATATTAAAGGTATACTGGTTAGTGGAGTAGAAGCTTAAAAATCTATAAGTGCTGCTGTACAGCTTATAAATAAGTTAGCTGTGCAGCAGCTTTTACTTTAGGATTTGTTTTAAATGGCTTTAAATGTAAGCATTCTTTAATAAATCGTTAACAATGAAGGTTTTAATGTTTACTCATTAAAATTTGATGTATAATTAGGTTTAGAATTTTACTAAGAACAAATTAATTTCAATAAAGGTAGACAAAAAAACGAATTTTTAATATAATGGTAATTAATGGAATAAAAGTAATATAAAGTTGCGAAAATGCGTAAAATTATTTATTTTACTTTTTAGGGGGAGAAATATATGATATTTTATTTTTCAGGTACAGGAAATTCTTTATATGTGGCAAAGGATGTGGCAAGGAATAGTAATGAAAAAATAATTTCTATTTCTGCTTTGGTGCGCGAAAATAAGGCAAGCTATGAATATACTTTAGATGAAGATGAAGATGAAGTTGTGGGTTTTGTTTATCCAATATATGCTTGGGCACCTCCAAAGATGGTTATAGAATTTATTAAAAAGCTGAATCTAAAAAATTACAAGGAAAATTATACATTTACAATAGCAACTTGCGGAGCGAATGTAGGAAACACTGTAAAAACTATAGAAAAAGCTTTAGAGGGTAAAGGCATAGAACTCAATAGTGCCTTTTCTGTAGCTATGCCAAGCAACTACATAATAATGGGAAATGTTGAATCCGAAGAAGCTCAAAATAAAAAATTATCATCAGTAGAAATAGAATTAAAAGATATAAACGAAGCAATAAGTAAGAGAGTGAAAGGAATGTATGATGTAGAAAAAGGGCATTTACCTTGGGTAACTACAGCAATAATAAATCCTCTATTTAACAAAGCTATCAACACTAAAAAGTTTTATGTAACTGATAAATGTACTGGCTGTGGTCTCTGTGAAAAAGTATGTAATTCCGGTACTATAAAAGTAGATAAAAAGCCAGTTTGGGGTGATAAGTGCCTGCAGTGTCTGGCCTGTATAAATTTATGTCCTGCTAAAGCAATTCAGTATGGAAAAAATACAGAAAGTAAAGGAAGATATAGGAATCCTAATATAAGCCTTGAAGAGTTAAAAATTATAAAATAATAGATACTTATATTAACTATTGTATTTAATTAGCGGCATAAGCCGCTTTTTTTGTTCTAATTAGGATATTCAAATACATATTATATAAATATAGTAATTTTGCATTTAATGTAGGAAGGTGTAGCTATTATGAAGGCTATAGAGTTGCTTGAAAAATCAGCTAAGGAAACTATGGTAAAAAATGCTGTGGCTTTGTTAAGCAAATCCCCGGAAGAAAATTTTGAGAAGCTTTTTGATTTGGTGGAAAAAGCCATTGGAAAGGATGAAGAGAATTTAAAAAAAGTACAGGTGGTAAGGGATGTATATCATAACAATGAGGCAACTCATAAATATATTATAGATATGCTTAAGGAAACGGATAAGAAATGCCTTCAAACCTTTTTTAGCAATTTTCTTGCTAATAATATTTGGTATGGTATTCCTAAAAGAGATAAGCTTGCTGCTGAAAAAGGACTTAATACTCCTTTTGTGATTTTGATAAGCCCATCTATGAGGTGCAATTTAAAATGTACTGGCTGTTATGCATCTAGCTATAGCAAAGAGGAGGATATACCTTATGAGGAATTAGAGAGAATAGTCAGCGAGGCAAGAGATTTAGGTTTATACTTTTTTATAATACTTGGAGGAGAACCATTTTTCAGATATGATCTGCTGAAGCTTTATGAAAAGTTTAATGACTGCATATTTGTTCCTTTCACAAATGGTACTCTTTTTGATGAAAAGCTTTCTGATAAGCTAGTAAAGCTTGCCAATGTTGTTCCTATGTTCTCTCTTGAAGGCTTTGAAAAAGACACGGATGCAAGAAGGGGAAAAGGAGTATTTCAGAAGGTTATGAAGGGTATGGAGCTCCTAAAGGAAAGAGGAGTTATGTTTGGAGTATCGACTGCTGTAAGTAAAAACAATATAGATACTGTAGTTTCGGATAGCTTTATAGATATGCTTGTAGAAAAGGGCTCAAGAATAAGCTGGTATTTTATATTTATGCCAGTAGGAAAAAATCCTGAAGTAAATCTCATGCTTTCTCCTAAACAGAGAATTCATTTAGGGGAAAGAGTGGGGCAAATAAGGGCTAATAAACCTTATTTTGCTATAGACTTTTTTAATGATGCACCTTATGTAGGAGGATGCATTGCTGGAAAAGAATATTGCCACATTAATTCTAAGGAAGAATTAGAACCCTGCATATTTTCTCACTTTTCAGCAGAGAATTTAAAAAATAAAAGCTTTATAGAGGCTTTTAACTCTGATTTTTTTAAAGAAATTAGAAGCAGACAACCATATAACAATAATTTATTGATGCCTTGTATGATGATTGATAATACTAATCAAATAAGAGAAATAGTAGCTAAAACAGGTGCTAAGCCTACAGATGAAGGCGGAAGAAAAATGATAGAAGATAAAGAATTTCAAAAGAAACTTGATGAGATAGCTAATGATTTCTTTTATGAAGCTGATAAAGCTTGGAAGAATTTTAAGTGATTAACCTTGCATAAGCATATATTTAAAATAGCTAATACTTAAACAAAAATTAACGTTATTAAGGTTTCGTGAATTGTCAATAATGCTTAATATATAAGTAGAAATAATTCATGAAAGCGGGATTGATAATGATTTCAGGTTCACATATATTATTCTCTAAAATTATTTATGAATACTGCACAAACAAATTAAATATAAAGCTGAATAGAGGAGTGTTCATGTATGGAAATATAAAGCCAGACATTTCAAAAGAATGTAAGCAGAATGAGCATTCAGTAGAAGACAGTGCGGATATTGTTAAAGTATATTATGCTAAGCTAACAAGCGGAGAACTTGAAAATAGGGAGTTTTCATTAATTCTAGGAATGATGTGTCACTATATATGTGATTTCTTTTGTATTTTTCATACAAAAGAATATGTTAAAAAAAATTCTTTTGTTCACACCTTATATGAGATAAGGCTTCATATGGTTTTTATAGCTAGATTGCTTGGAGGAAAGATTAAAATAACTAAATTTAAGAATCTTCCCTATCATGATATTGAAACTATAATTTCAGTGATGAGAGAAAGATATTTTAAGGAAATACCTAGTTTTACAAGAGATATAAATAATGCATTAGAAGCGGCAATTTGGAGTGTAGAATCTGCCGTCTATTACAGAAAAGCTGAAGAGGATGCTCAAGCTTTATAATAAAGCTATGATTTAAAAGAATGTTGATAAAAACTTTGATCATCAAGGATTGTGAAGAAGGCTGTACCTTAGAAAAAAATATTTCTAGAGTATAGCCTTTCCTATTAATCAGGATAATAAAGATTTTTGTCAGTGATTTTAAGAAGAACTTCATTGAGATATTTGTTTGCAAGATATTTTGCCATAGGTAAATTCATATCTAGATAATTTCCGCAGTCTTTAGCAGAAGCTCCAGGTATATCGCCCTCATAATTTGCTATGAAGGTATATAGTTCTGTTATAAGAGAAACTATATCCTTTGACTCGTAATCTCCTCCAAGAATTAGGTAGAAGCCAGTTCTGCATCCCATCGGTCCAAAGTATACTGTCTTTGAAGCATACTCCTTGTGATTTCTTAAAAAGGTAGCACCTAAATGTTCTATTGCATGAACCTCTGCAGTATTCATTACAGGTTCGCAATTTGGTCTTGTCATTCTTAAATCAAAAGTAGTGAGAACAGTATCTCCAAATTTATCTTTTCTTGAAACGTAAATTCCAGGAACAAGCTCTAAATGATTGATGGTGAAACTTGCGATCTTTTCCATTATAAAAACCCCCAATTTTAAGGCATACAGCCGTTTTTTACTATTCCAATAGATTTAATTGTATTTTAGCATTTGATATATTAATAGTCAAGAATAGAATAAAAATGTAAAACAATATATTGTAAAATATGGAATAATATATTGACACGGTGTATGGATAATGCTATATTTAATGTAAATAAGATATTTTACTTTACTAAAAATGAAATGCTTAAGTATACGTTTACTGCAAATTGCACTAGGGGGGTGATTTGTATAGCAGCTTAAAGCACAGCATTAAATTAGGGAGGAGATATTAAATGAATATTAAAAAGAAAGTATTGTCCTTGGTACTAATGATTATAATGGCTCTAGGCTTTTCAAGCTGGCATAAAGTTTCAGCGGATACAACAGGTTTGAACGTACAAATGTATAATGTGGGTACAGCTTCCAGTACAAACACCATAAATCCTAAAATTAAAATAATTAATAATGGGACAAGTTCTATAAATCTTTCAGATTTAAAACTTAGATATTATTATACATCGGAGGGAAGCCAGACTCAAAGTTTTTGGTGTGACTATGCATCCATGACTTATAGCTCAGGCTATTCAGATGAAACTAAGAATGTAAGTGCAGACTTCGGAAAACTATCCAATCCAACCTCAACTGCTGACAGCTATTTTCAGATTTCTTTTTCTAAAGATGTTTTACCCGCTAACGGAACTTTAGAATTGCAAATCAGAGTAGCTAAATCAGATTGGAGTAATTATACACAGACTAATGATTATTCTTTTAACACTGCAGCTGCTAATTATGTAGATTGGAGTAAAATCACAGCATACATAAACGGAGCACTTGTTTATGGTGTGGAGCCTTCACCTACAGCTGTGATTAATTCAACTATAAGCCATTCAAGTTTGAGCTTTGACAAAAATTCTCCTGCAGATTTAGAAGCCAATATAACCTTTAATGGGAATATACTTAAAGAAATAGATAATGGGACTTCTGTTTTACAATCAGGAATTGATTATACATTAAACGGAAGCACGGTTACTATAGGAAAAGCATACCTTTCTTCTCTTCCGGATGGAAGTAGTAATCTTACATTTAAATTCAGTGCTGGTTCAGATGCTTTACTAAATATATCAGTTAAACCGTTACTTAGCATGAATATAACTGTAGGAAATGTCCAGGGCAGCACTGGAAACGTTTTAGTTCCAATTAACTTTGGAAGTATAAACAAGAGTATTCTAGGAGCAAATTTATCCATAAGCTATGATTCAGCCCAATTGGAATTAGCTTCTGTAGCTAGTGGGGATATAGTAAAGAATGCTTCTGTTAATTTTTCCTATGACACTTCAGTAGCTGGAAGAGTTAATATACTATTTTGTGACGAAAGCTTTGGAAGTAATCTTATAACTAGTAATGGGGTCTTTGCTAATCTTACTTTTAACATTAAAGGAACTTCAGCTGTAAAAGTGCCAGTAACAGTAGCTGATGAAACGGTAGCAGATATAAATGCTGATGCCATAAGTGCCACTACAGCTGATGGATCTGTTACTATAACTAAATAAATTGGCTATATTTTAAAACATAGCCTGTAGTGATAAAGAAATCTTGTAAATAAATTTTATAGGGAGTGAAGATTATGAAAAAAAAGATGCTAGCTATTTTTGTATCTGCATTTCTTTTAGGCAGCTTAGTTTGTCAAAACAAATTAAATACTAAAGCAGATACTAGTACTACTACTGCCAGCAAACCAGGAATAAATTGGATGAATAATACTAATTATTTTCCATTGGGAGCTAATTATGCTTGGCAGGATTGGGATTATGATTTTAGCGATAACGGTTGGGATTCAAGATTTACTACTATAAAATCAACCTTTGATCAGATGAGTTCACAAGGAGTACATGCTGTTAGATGGTGGGTTTACTGCAATATGTGGGCATCACCGCTTTTCTCAAGCACAGATGGTAAAGGATTATGTACCGGATTGCCTACTAATTGGGTAACTCACATGAAACAGGCTGCAGATTATGCAAATTCAAAGAATATGAAGATTTATTTTACCTTCACAAGTTTTGATGTTGCTAAGACAAACAATTCTTGGTACCATGGCAGTATTATAGATGATCCTACTGTACGTAAAAGCTTTATAGATAATGCGGTAGTTCCTGTTGTACAAGCACTTGGAACAAATCCAGGTGTAATGGGCTGGGATGTTGTCAATGAACCAGAGTGGATGATAGCTAGCGCAGATGGTGGAAGCCCTGGAGAAAGCATAGTTGGTTTCCCTCTTAGCACTGTAAGATCCTTTGTTAAAGATATGGTGGATACCATTCATAAATATGCTAAACAGCCTGTGAGTGTTGGAAGTGCAAGCATGAAGTGGATTGGTGCACAGTATAACTTCTGGTCAGGGTTAGGATTAGATTTTTATGATTTTCATTGGTATGATTGGGCAACTCCTTGGTTTAATCCGCTGACTACTCCAGTATCTTCGCTTAAATTGGACAAGCCTGTAATTATAGGAGAGATGATGCCTGATACTATGAATTCCTCCTTAAAAATGTCTCATCAGCAGGTGCTGGAGGGTCTTGTTAAGAATGGTTATAGCGGGTATTTGCTCTGGGCTTGGACTGATAGCAATACAAATTGTGTAGGTAAAACTACTCCGGATTTTGACAACTTTAAGAAGGCACATCCAGAACTTAATATAGATAAGCCTGGAAGCAACTCTTTAAAAGGTGATTTAAATGGTGATGGCAAGGTAGATGCTTCGGATGTTTCTCTTTTAAAGCAATATATTTTGAATCCTTCACAAAACTATGATACTACTGTTTTGGATATGAATAATGATGGTAAGGTTAATGTTCAGGATTATATTTTGCTTGAAAAGTCTATTGCAAATAGTTAAATAAAGTGAGTGTATAATGAGCTGTATCTCAAATATGATAAATATTTGGGATACAGCTTTTTAAAAACATAGCCTGCCAAACCGAGGCCACTGAAAAAGCTTCGCTTTTTCATGAAGAATTTAGCTAAATGCTAAATAGAGCACGAAGCATTTCACGATTTAGTAAAATATTTCGTGCTCTTCCCTTTTTCT
>NZ_JACTOJ010000017.1:0-114582 GCF_032335695.1 Clostridium sp. 19966 | reverse complement strand
GCTATATAAATATCTCTTATTAACATCATTAAAGTTACATTATCTTTCATCAAAGCTTTCAACTCTATTTTCATTTCTTTACGTGCTTTTATATATTTCCTTCTGAAATGATTTCTTAATATTATACCTCGCCTTATTTTCATTTTCAGTTTAAATTCATATTTATGGTGAGTTTGGAGTTATATTGTAATGTTTTATTTACAATATCTTTGCCTTTAAATGTTTCTGTCCCATTTTTTAGAATAATATTTTCTTCTTTAACATTTACAGCATTTAGCTCTTTAGAAAAATTATCATAATCGTCTTCGTCAATACTATCTTTACTTAATTCGTCCTTTGTAAATTGAGCAAGGATATTTTTAGCAGTTTGAATATTCTTATATTGCTCATATTTATATTCAATAAACTTTTTTCCTCCATATATACTGGCGATTATTACCAATAATATAGAAGCACAAGCAATTACCTCTAAAATCTTCTTCATTCATCTTCACCATCCTTCCTATCTAATGGACACATAGGTTGTCCTAGATTTGTAGTCCGAACTATTGGTTACTACCACATTCCTCAACTTCTGCGACTAAATTATCTATTTGTTCACTTAATCCTTTTGCTTCATTACTACCTGCAATTTCATCTATTAGCTTATTAGAATAGCCCAATTCTTTTAATTCATTTTCTAACTCTTTTAATTTTTCAAAACTATATTCCATTATTTACGCTCCTTTTCTTATATCTCTTACATTTAAGTTTTGAAATGCGTATTTAAACTGTTGGCTTTGGTAGACTGCGTTGCGCCTCTGTCCTTGATAAAAATATCGTCTTTCCGAACATATCAAATGATGCATCATATGTCTTTACTTTCGCTTTTTGTTGATAGCATGTAGCGTAAGTTCCAGATATACCAACTAAAAAGCAAATAACCTCTCTCTCGGTAATATTGTTACTTTCTACACAATAAACTTTTGCGCCTGGTTCGCATGGTAGATTGATTGTCATATACATACCTCCTTCGTTGATTTTCATTGTTGCTGCTGATCAGCAGCGTTTTGTATTGTGACCATTCCTATAAATATTTAAAAAATGTAACTATGTAAAACAAAGCAAGCATAAATATTCTAAATGGCCAAGTTAGGATAAAAAGTAAAACCTCTGTAACTTTTTTGATCTTCATAGTTACCTCCGTTTTGTATGGCGAATTAATATTCTTCCAGAAGAGTATCATCTTCGTCATTTTTATAAAACAGTCTAATAAAATTGCCACAATCCACACAAGTAAAATCAACATATTTTTGCCTTTGTTTCTAATATGCAAATGAACTCCGCTAAATCCCTTTTGGTTTAATATTTTCAAGAGCTGCTGCTCAGGGAACTTCTTCAACTATCAAACTACGCTTTCTATTAGGTAATTCTATTGATGTACGAGTTGCAAGTGCATCTAACGCTTCAGTAATAGTTAAATGTCCTAATCCTCCATTTTCTAGGTTTATGAGAAAATTTAAAGTTGGGTCTTTTCCACCTAGCTCATTTACATATTCTATTTTTTCCTTCAATGAGGCTTTGCTATTTTTACTTAATACATTTTTCATACAATTACCTCCTTCACATTTTTTCAACTATCTAATTTCCATAACACACAATGGCCATCTACCCATCTGCATTCACCTGGTGAATTTAAATCATTGAAATATAGTCTAGCTGCTAAGCTCCATGTTCCAAAAGCAACTCCATTTTTATATTTATATGTCCTTCGCCCATACGAAGGAGCTTCCTGATTCATTCCAACATACTTAATATCAATTCCTTTTATTTTACAATGCTCTCCAAGGTTTAATTTATCTAAAACAGAAACGATACTCTTAATTTCAAGTTCATGCAGTAAATCATTAATTAAAATTTGTTCCGCTACCAAAATTACACCTCCTGAAACTTCGTCCTAATCTCAATATATATACTAATGCTTGTACAATTATTAAACCGATTATTAAAAATTTTGGTTATTCTATAAAATATGGTAAGAAATTAATGAAATTATTAGTATGGAAAGACTAATTATTATTGATACAATTAAGAGTTTTATATTTCCATTTAAAGTTTTTCTATCAACGCTATTATCTTTTATTAGCATAACAGTTAAAAATGCTGATACCGAGAAGAAAAAGACCATAACACTAAAAGGTAATTGTATACAGCTATAAATAGTCCTCAATATATTTGAAAATGCAGTTGCAAATATATTTTGATTATGCGTATTAAAAATTTTGAATTTAAAAATAGTCAATAATATATCACCTAATAATATCACTGGTATATATTCAAATGGATCACTATAATTTTCATTATCAACTTGCTTCACATAAACTCCCCCTTATAATTAGGTGTATATGATCCATGAAGAAGCATCACCTGGTTTTGCATTGCGAATCAATCAACCCAATAATTTAAAGTGCTTTCCCCACAATTTGGACATTGGCTATAATATCCGCCCTCTTTATCTGAAATTATATAGCCTCCATCCTCAGATAGCTTATACAATAAATCCTTAATTGGCATTGATTCAGTGATATAGCCACACTCGCAAGAAGCGTAACAACCAGCTTCTTCCTTTAAATTTATACTGTTAAAGTCAATCTTTTGCAGAAATTCAGTAGCAAAACTTCCACTAAATCCTTCAAGGAATACTAATCCATACGGATTTTTACCTTCATGCATAAACTCATCTGTCCTACATGTCCATACCTTACCATAGTTTTCTCCCTCGGATTCACCACAAGTATGCATAACAACCTTATCACCTTTTCTGAGTAGTTCTCTTTCCATAGTAATCCTCCCATCAATTTTTATTTCTTCATTTTTTCATAATAGGTCTCACAGTGAGACCTATTATGAATAATCTGTGAACGCTTCGTCAAAATTTCAGCTTTTGAGGCTGCTGTTTGAAAGACGAACTTAACCAATTTTCTCATTGTATTGCTCAAAAGTTTCAGCGGTGCCACTCCTAAAGATTATTTTATTGTTCACCCATCTTTGAAGTAACCGTATATTTCGAGGAGCATTCATCTTATCATAAATCATGACGTATGGATCATAACCGAGTTCTTTAAGTTTATATACCCTGTAAAGGTCATATTCAAAGGTTGTATCAAAGTTAGTAAGCATATAAACGCCCATTTTTCTATGATTAAAGCCTGTAAGTTTCTTAAACTGCTTCAACTTTTCAAGTATGTCCTTTTCATCTTTTTCTTTATCCCAAGCAAAGTGTAGCATTTTTACTTTCATTTGCTTTATTAATTCTATGTTTTTAGGATTAGTCAATCTAATATCAAATCCCTGCGTTATATCCACCCATGCGCTACTCTCTACTAACTGCTCAAGTAACTCTATATGTTCAGGAGCTGCTAACAAATTTGGGTCTAGCAGTTTTATTTCTTTCTGTCCATTCCAAAACTCTTTTAAATCAGCTACCTTATAGCTGCATCTTCCTTCTTTTTTACCAACTATACAGAAATCACACCCTCTAGGGCAGCCTCTTGTAAGAAATCCATATGCTGTATCTGTGATGCCATATAGTTGATAATCAGGATATTGATGTTCTATCTCATAGGAAAGTTTATTTTCTAAATCATACCCGCTGCCACCTTTTACAATTTCCTTTGCATAGATTGGATATTGATAATCTTCAGTGAATGTAAATACCTTTGCCATATAAACTCTGTCATACGGATTTATAACGGCATTGAAAGGCTCGTACCAACTTACAGTATCACCTAAACTTTTATGATAACTTGATATTTTCATTAATACCAAGTTAGGGAAGTTATGTCCATCAACATCTATTAATGCTACTTTCACCTTTTCACCCCCTGGTGTTCGTACTTTTTTCATTAGATGTATATCCCCTGAAGTATCTGAATTTAAGTTTTGAAATATTATTACCACTTATGTTTTCTTATCGTTATTAAATAAACTCCTAAACATATTAAAATAACTGTATATGCACTGCTACCTAATATTGTTTGAGCCATAGATAGATTCAATTCAACGTTAAGTACGTTTAATATAAGCCCACCAATAATTGATGAAACAATATAGATCTTAAAATTTGATATTTTTTTCATTCTTATCTTCCCTTCTGATTAGTATCCTATCCATAACACCGTTACTTGTCCTATTAGTGAATTGCGTTAGAGGTCTATTCCCAATATGCAGACGCTTCAAATTCTCTAATGCCACTTTTTTTAAGAATAGTATCTGCAGCTTCATTATTAAATTCTATATTTAATTCTAATTCACCACCGAAATAATTATGGTGTAAATAACAATCTGATATCCCGCCTGTATCTTCTATTTCTTTTACTATTTCACTTAACTTTTTACTTGATTTAATCTCCTCTTGTGTAGGAAAATCTTTAATAATTTCTACATGAATTAATTCAAAGTCATTAGGATTTAGTTCTGTCTCTATTGGAACTTGTTCTGTACAAGTTGAGTTATCAGTACAAGTTCCAATATCCTCTATCGCCATTGTTCCATCTGCTTCAATAGTAAAATTTATATATAAACCATCTTTTTCAGTTTCTAATAGAGCACCCGTAAGTTTATTTTTTACAATAACATTAGTAACCATCTTTTTCTCCTTTCAAATTCGCATATTTTGAAAGATGCAGCTTTTAAATTGTAAGTTACTTTATAACTTTTAATATAGGCTTTTCTCTTTGCTCAACGTAATTTTCATGGTACTCATTTACGAAATAATCGCAATTACAATAAACAATTAAAACACCTCTCTTTGTATCCCACTGCAAATTATTAATCCAATTTATTTTCACTTCTGTATTTACTCCTTTGATTTGCCAATCATCCGACCAGGTTTTTAATGGTGGTATGTCATAATATAAAGGAAATGGTAACATTAAATCAGCATTACGTATACATCCACGTTCATCTACTTTAAATATTAAGCATCCTGGTATATTACGTGTTTCTCTGCATTCTCCACCATGGTTGCTATTCCTGATACAATAGGCACATTGCAATTGTAATGGTATTTCATTCAACATTCCTCACCTCACTTGCGCAGTATTATTTTCATAGGCTGTCCTAGTTTTGTATTATGCAATAAAGTTATAAAAATCTTGGTATCATATTTATTTGTTACTACTCCTTACGGGTAGTTCTAATTGTTCATTTCCTTTAAATTCACGAGATACATTATTAGCAGCAGTAACTACAACCCTTTCAAACTCTTTAAGATCAAGGTCATTATTAACTTTAATTTTTTTCAAATACTGTTGAACTTCTTCTATTAATTCTTTTTTAGTTTTATCCATATGCTAAACGCTCCTTTATAATATTTTATTTCCAGTATTTTCGTAATTTTGCATTGTGAATTATTTTTTTATTTTATTTTTAACAACAATTATTGTTTATAAGTATATTATATAATATATTCTTCGCAAAGGTCAAAACATTTACGTATATTTTCGTAAATATTTTGTTATATTTTACGAATATAGTTTTTTATACTTATATCCGTATGCGCAAAGGTATACCTTTACGTATACGAATGTAAAATTTTTTTATTTAGCGTTTGCGGCTTGAATTTTCATTACCCTACTAAAAAGTAGTATGCCATTAGTAAAAGTATAAATAATATTCCAATATGACATACCGCTATCAAACATACCTGATATAATTCATCTATGTTTAGTTTCCATATGTATGTTGATAACTTACTCATTATTGAAAAATCTATAAAAAGAATAATCGCACTTAATATTAATAATCGTATCCTCTTACCTTGGGTCACTTTAAAATCCTCCTTATATAGTTCGTAAATTAATCATAATTGATTTTTGAAATACGAATTGGTAGTCAATATATAATTCAAATTGACACTTCTTACAATAAATAATAGCAGAACATTCACATATTTCTCTGTGTGCTTTACCACAGCTTGGCAGTAATTGACTAAGCTTACACTTTGATTCCATGCATCTTTAACTTCACCTATATTATTAAATTTTAATCTCTCAAAAAGTCTTTTTGAATTAATATGTCCATCAATTCCATCTTTTACAGCAAACGCTAAACAGAAATCAGTTTTTCATTCATAGGCTTCTTGTATTAACCCATCGACAATAGCTGTAGCAATTCCTTTACTTTGGTATTCATTTTTTAATATCATGGCACTGATATATAGTATGGATCCATTTAGCTCTGTAATTATTCCAGCAGCATTAGGATACTTACTCTGAAGATACTCTTTATCTATGTATTTATATCTGACATAACCAACAAAATTTTTTTGAGCATCTATATACGCTTTACAAATGTATTCATGATTAGAGAAATATCCCATATATTTTTCTTGTATACCTTCTTTATCTTCTGTAAAATACTTAGATTCCAGTTCTACAATAGCCTTAACATCATCAGGCATCATATCTCTGCAATATAATCCAAAAATACTTTCTAAATGACCTTCAGTAAGCGTATTATTACAATCCTTTATATTTACAGGAATCACGTATTCGCCATTATTATAACCGAATTTAATATCAAAAGTTGAACTATATTCCCACTTTACAGAGCAAAAATACTCCTGTTCCTGAAATATATCTAATAGCTCTGTAACAAGCTCAGAAAAAGCATGATCAGCATTGAAGGATTTCATAGAATTCATATCTTTCATAAATTCTTTGTCCTGCACAAATAGTATTACATTAGGTCTAACACCAGTTGAATTTTCTATTTCTTTTAATTTTTCTGATATTTTATTTGTATCCATAACCTACCACCCTATATTTAATTATCATCCTGATTTTAATGTTTTTGAACTGATAATGAATTTTCTAATGCAAATTAATTTCTTCATTAAATTTTCATAAAATAAGCAGCAAAACCTGGTTTTGCATGACAGACTAACTTACTTGTTCTTTTATATAATCTTCAGGTTTATTTGCTCTTGCCAATACTTCTGCCATTATAGGCACTACACTATTACCTATTCTTTCAACCCTTTTGCTCTTAGGATATTTCTTACCTGTATAGTCATAATCAATAATATAGCTTTTAGGAAAGCCTTGTCCTAGTTTAAGTTCTTCTGGATTAAGCATCCTAAACCATATATCAACTATTTGATATTCTTGACCTTTAATAAATACCGTTACAAGCCCAAACCTATCTTTAGTAACTTATTGTTCCTATAGGTTCATCTACTGTTTGTCCTGTACCACTACCATAATATTTGATTAAAAAAGCAGAAACTAACCCAAAATGTCCGGCACTCGTGGTAATTGTATGAATAGGATCCTTTACTGATTGCCCTACACCAGTTTTATAAAACTTAGTAATAAATGCTGTTACTAAACCATATCTGTTACTTGTATCAATGGTCTTTATCGGTTCGTTTAAACTTTGACCTCTTACATGTTCTTTTTTAGTTTCTCCATGATATTGTATAAGAAAAGAAGAAGCAATTTCTTCTGGTAAAATATATGGATTATCATCATTTATAATAAATTTTTCAATTCCTCTGGCAATTCGATTGAGAGTTTTATCTTTTAGTGGCTTTTTCCTAGTAAAAATAGAATTACCTAGATCATTCCAATCGATACATTTAGATATCGGTTCCCATTTTTTAAGGCCATTGGAGCCATCCTTATTATGTGTTGGTTGAGGCCACACAATTTGTTTCCCATCACGTCTAAATATTCCATACCATCTATTTCTTGTTGTAGGTGCTCCATAATCAGCTGCCACTAATTCCTTTCCCTCAAATTCATAACCAATACTCTTCATTGCATTAATAAATTTCTCGTAATCTTCTCCTTTGCGCTCTTTTATTAAATAGCCATCATCATCAAGTGGGCCCCAATCTTGAATTTTTTCAACATTTTCCATTAAAATAACATCTGGTAATATTATTTTTGCATGTTTATATACCGCCCATGGCAATATTCTTAAACCTTTCTCTCTAGGTTGCCCACCTTTAGCTTTTGAGTGACTTGTACAATCAGGAGAAGCCCACATCAACGAAACACGCTGTCCCTCTGTATACTTAAGCATATCGACTTTGAAAATATCTTCCGTGATGTGTATAGTCTCTGGGTGGTTAGTTTTATGCATCAATATGGCATCAGGATCATGATTAACTGCTATATCAATGGTCCCCAATGCTCTTTCTGACCCCTATAGAGGCTCCACCGCCACCTGCAAAAATATCAATTATAAGTCCTTTATTATTTTTCATTTCTTACCTCCACGTCTGGAGGTGTGCGCACACTTATTATCTAGAATTACTCCATTTTTTATTTTTAATTGATTCATTTTTTTGAAGAGCTGCTACAGTATTCTTAAAGTTAGCAATCAAATTATATGTCGGTTGTTATTAGTTAAAGTCATGCTCCATCTACATCCTTAAAAATCCACAGTACAGCTACAGAATAGTATTCCGAACTAAGCACTTAACTTTTCAAGTAGGACATTAAATTAAAAAATCTATAAAATGCTGAGTTATCTTGTGTGCCCATATATACTATTAGCACAAAGCATATAATAGCTATAGCGATTGAAATTATTGCTGATTTGACTTTAGTAGCATTATTGAAAGGAACCAAAAATATTGGATAAAAGGCACCTACGCACCCAAAAATTCCTACGATAATTATACATATTGACTTTATATCAACTTTGTTCATCTATATGCTCCTCCTTTCCTGCATATCTAGTGATAACAACCTCCTGTTTAGATTCGATTAAATGAGTAGCATATAACCCTTCAATTTCTACTAATTCAATATAAGAAGGCAATAGCTCCCATCTGGCAATAAAAGCCTGTCTAGCTGAAGGTTTTCTATTCCTTCTTGATATGCTTAAATGCCATTTTCCATCATCATTAGATACTATAATCATACATTTCCAAAATAGATGCCCTAAAGAATATATTTTCTTACCATTTTCCTCTTTTAACAACTTACATTTATATGGATTTTCAATTAATTTTTCCTTTTCTATTTCATATTGTTCTTTTATATAAGACTCAGTAATTAACATTCTCATCCCCCTCCATTTTTAAATGATCTTATTGATACGCACAATTTTCATGAGTGCAGACTTTAGAATTACCGCACTTGTTTCTTGGAATCCATTTATCTCCCATTGTGCAATAATCATCAAGTGTATCAGTATAATTACAACAGCCGATAACATCATGTACATAACTATCGCATGGAAGAAGTTCTTCTTTCGGAATTTCATCTAAGAAATCTAATTGTTGAATATACATCTTTATTCCCCCTGTTGATTCACCTTTTTTCATTATTGCTGAAATGCTTACTAAAATCTTTAGACCTAGTCTTCCTATCCTCCATACTTAAATTGAATTCAGCCCATGAAGCTTTTGACCATTCTTCTGAAAGAACTTGAATTAATAAACTCTTTTGCCTATTATTTAACCTCAATTTAATTTCACTTCCTTCGTAATTTTTCATATTGCAAATTAATTGCAATGGCAAAAATAACATGGTATTGATTTAATATCTGTTAACCATTCACTTATATTTTTTGTTATAGCTTCGCCATTCTCCCCTGCATCAGAAATAGTAAAAATTTTATTAGCGGGCTCAAGAATAAAAAATTTTTCAATAAAATCATCTAGAATTGAATTTGGATTATCCTCTAAATACTCATCTTCATATTCTTTCATTGTGTTTTCTCCCCAAAGATGCTTAAAGAACTTATAAGCTTGTTTCTTATCTGCTGCCACGCACCACTCAGGAACACCATCCTCATTACACTTAAAGATGTCCTTTTTAGGACTTAGCACACTACTTGCTATTTCACAACAAGCTTTAGTTTCTTTGCAACATTCACACACTCCATAGCTTAATGGTATTCCAAAATTTTTATACTTTTTCGATAAACACTCTTCGCATATAAACATATATTTTCTTTCCTCCTATTTTTATATTTTTGGGGAAATACTATTTTCATAGTTTTGAAGTTCGAACTTATTTTAAATCACTATTGTAAATTAGAGGTTTCCCATCTTTATCTACCATAACCTGCAAGCCTAAACCATATCCTGCCTGATACTTTTCAATTTGCATGTACATTATTTTTGTTTCTTTATCAACCAATATAGAAATGTTTTCTCCATTAGCTGTTCCATCATCAATATTCTCAACAGACACAATCTTAAATCTACCATTAGTAGAATACTTGTATGAACTTGGAGTTTCCTTTGTAGCAGTATTTTCATTATTTTGAAATGTAGATTTACTATCACTATTAAGAACTGAACATCCACTTAAAGTCATAGTTAATAACACAATAATACTAATTAATTTTATTTTTTTCATATTTATTTCCTCCATGTTATTATTTAAATTCGCCTTTTTTCATATTACAGATTTTCTTCAAAGAGCTGCTGCTCCTTGTATTTAATTTTGTATTATGACTTATTAGAATCATACAAAAATACTGATTCAATATCCTTAATATTGTCCTCGATAGTACCTTCATCATATTCTATAAAAGCAAGTGCTTCAGTCATTTTTTCATAATCACTATCTGCTCTTAGAGCTTCTTCGGGAACATTATATTGCTCTAATAACTCGCTAATTTTAGCACCTACCGCCTTGCTTTCAGATGAAAGCTTTTGCATCTTCCTTAATAGTTTCTTTAATTCGAAAGGTATCTTTTTTATATTATTTTTCCTGCAATCCTTCGCCCTTATTTCAAATAGTGCTACTTTTTTTAATAATTCATTTACTCCAATCGCTTCATATGGAGCAACTTCAATAAAAGCTGTTGTACAGCATGAATAATCCTCATTGCATTCTTCTTCTTTTTTGCTACAACATTTTAAGCAAGCTTGCAAAGCTACATTTCTTTTTACAAAGCAATGATTATCATACCATTCTGCTATGCAGTATCCTAATTTTACGGCTTTATCTTCTAATTTCTTACTTAATTCCATTACTTCACCTTGGTAGTCCACCATGGTTTCATCTATTTTAGATTGCGTAACTAAAGTTTTTCTAAAATTTTAAATCTCATAGGCACGATACACCATTTCCTTTTGCCTTCATTGTAAAAAGCAGTATTATTATAATTACAAAACCTACAATCATTACAATACTCAGTTTTATATACTTTACCTTTTATCAATAAATGTTCAAGATTTTCATTATTAAAACATATCGCTTTTCCCAAGGCTATCTTCCCCCTTATTCCTTCATCATTTTCAGAGTGCAACTCATGAGTCTGCCTTACCTAGTTTTGAATTGTAGACTAAACTTCTAGTTGTTTCATATAATTAATAGCAACAGCATAAGCATCTCCTAATGCTACTTTATCAGGTATTCTTCTTACATATTTTTTATAAAAATCTTTGTTTATAGAATACATTGTTGTAAAAAATTCATCATATCTTCCACATAGCATTTTCCCAACAAGTCCATTTTCTCCGCAAAATTCTTTTTGATAAATGTCATGATGTTTAGTCCCTAGCTCATACCATATTTTATGGATTAGCCTTCTTTGGCTATATGCTATATAAATATCTCTTATTAACATCATTAAAGTTACATTATCTTTCATCAAAGCTTTCAACTCTATTTTCATTTCTTTACGTGCTTTTATATATTTCCTTCTGAAATGATTTCTCAATATTATACCTCGCCTTATTTTCAAGAGCTGCTGCTCCTGGTACTTAGTTTTGTAATGCGACTCAATTAGTCATATCTAAAACTATATTGAGAATCACTTTTAAGTTCCTTATAATGAAAATGAAAACTTAAAATTGTATTGCAACTAATATCAATTTCTATTTTTTCAACCTCTTTCATATCAACAGAACATTCAAAATGATTTTTACTATCATATTCTTTCGATTTGACCCCAAACCAATTTTCTCCGACATATACTTTAAAATTATCTGTACTAAAGCTATTTAAACCCATTGAAGCAGGACTGATATAAATATTAGATGTTTCCAAGAGTTCTCTATAATCTTTTACAATCTCTATTACATCCTGGGGCTTTATAAAATAACATACATGTGAACAACTATGGTGACTTAAATCATACTTTGAAAGTAAATGTCCAGTTATGGTTTTGAGTTGTTTTATACGTTCTTCTCTTTCCATAGAAATTTCCTCCCTTCTAAAGGTACGTCTTTTTTTCATATTGCAAATTTACCACCCATTAAACTCAGGTAGATTTTTATATATTTCTTCTGCCATTTTAAAACATTTAAATTTAACGCTTTTATAGGAAAATTCATCTCCTAGATTCATCAACGCTAAGCTTTTCATTACAAATTCAATATTTATATGTTTTTCTAGTTCATCCATAAAATAGTCTTCATTGATTACTCTAAGCTCTTCTCTAAAATTTTCTATGTTACTATCTATATAGCCTTGCATATCTTCTAAAAACATTTTGTATACAGTTATGCCATTTTCCACGCTCTTTTTTATTCCTAAATAATCTTCTTTGTTATTATCAAAGTCCGGTATATGTTCTCCATTTGAGGCAGCATATTCTTCTTTAGTATCATTCCAACAATGCTCACACATCATGGCCCTGTCCGCCATGAACGGAGAAGGTCTTAAAATTTCATTATCTGCATCACAATAGTTACATGTCCCTATTTTATAAATATTCATAAAAATTCCTCCTTAAATTTGTTCATTTTATTTTCAATGGCTGTCCTAGTTTTGTAACACGTATTTATTAATCTTCTATAAATTTTCCAGTGTGTATAAATCTCTCTAGCCCTTTTATATACTCCTCTTGTGATTTAACCTTTTCTTCAAGATGTGATATATGCAGCACCGAACCAGCTATAAATCCTTGTAAATCACCATCATTTGCTTTTGACAATAACTCTTTTAATCTTTCTTCTGAAACCCAGGGCATATACTTATTCCTCCTTCTCAATTACATCATCATATTGCCAACCTCTTATGTCACACCATTTCTTTAAAGCATTGTATAGAAACCTTGATAAATCCTCTGTGTTAATCTCTTTAAATCGGCTTTTCTTTTTAACTCTAAGGTACCCATGCCCACAATATAGAATCACTCCTACATCATGCGGAACTAGGTTCTCAATAGCTTTATATAGCTCTTTAGGAATTACATAATAGTTATAATTACCTACAAAATTATGACCATGATTAGATTTAAAATCGCTCTTGGTTATCTTGATTTCATAACAAGTGCAAGCAATTCCTAAAACCCTTTCATGCAGCAAACTTGATTTTTTTATGCACCCTTTACAAGTTTCTTTTTTCCTACATCTAGGGTAATCTATATCAATTTTTCTATCATCAAGCCTACACATATAAACTTCATTGACGTTTTTTATATAATCCTCAAATCTTATGCTATCTACGAATCCTGTACCAACATCTACTTCCTCCGCCCATCTTACTGTCCTATTGTTGGATTTCATAATAGAGTTATAACCTCGGACAGCTCTTTTAATTTCTTTTGTTAATTCTGTTTCCCCCAACTTCCCACCTCCTGGTGTTCGTACTTATTTCAATACGAATTAATGCAAATTTTCAAAATCCTCTTTGCCGTTTTTCCTTAGTCAGCAAGCCAACTTCTCTAGGTGTCATTATTGGCCTTGTTGCAGCTATTTCTATACTCAACCCTAACTTCAATCTTCTATGAAATGTTCTTTCACTTATACCATTCTTCAAAGCAAGTTCCTTAAATTTTTTTGGATATTTACGATTTTTTTCTTTAAGCTTCTGAGCTTGTTTACTTCTATCCTGTAATGGTTGAGTAGCTGCTCTTTCCAAATCCCAACCAAGCTCATTTGCTCTATATTTAAAAGTGCTATAGCATATTCCATTTTGATTAGCTAATTTTATCCAATCTGAATCTAATCTTTTATGTTCATTGGGAGAAGTATTAATAGCTCTCTCTTTGTCCCAAGCTAACGTGCGAATTCTTACTTCTAATAGATCTTTGCTTATTCCTTTTAATAAAGCTCTATCATATTCTTCTGGCGTTATATAAAAATCATATGGATCAACCATCCTTTTTCACCTCCTGACGTACATAAAATTTTCAAAGGCTGCTGCTCCTTGTTACAAACTATTCCCAAATAAACCCGCCTTTAAAATCATAAGTAAAACCTATTTTTTCTAACTTTTCTTGATATTCTAATTTCTTGTTTTCAAAATGTTCTAATCCTTTCTCAGAAAGTGTCGTATCTCCTGCTTCTGCATCAGAAGTACAATCTCCATTCGCAATATCTTCCTCAGTATAGGTATAAAATTCGCAATTATCTTGAACCCATTTAGCAAATTCACTTTCAAAATATTCTATAACACTTCTTAAATAGTATGGACGAACCGTGTATTGATCCTTTTTAATTTCTTTAGGAATATCATCCATTCCCAACACTTTCTTCACTTGATACTCTGAAATTGTTGCATCTTCATAGAAATCTGCTCCTGCATCCATAAATACTGTTGTTCCATCTGTTCTTATTGTAATTCCAACCATTACAGTATCTTTACTTTTTTCATCAAGTTCATTTTTTATCTCCACTTCACTTATTAAAGCAGACTTCTTTTGCATTAGCACAATATCCCACAATGTAATTGCTAAATACAAATCCAATCCTGGCACATTTGCTTCTTTATAATTTGGCTTACCAATTACTCTTGCTTTTGTTCTTGCAGGTATAAAATATTCTCCGAACTTCATATCATTTTTAATTAAACAATACATCAAAAATCCTCCTTTTTGTTCCACAGTTGGGTCTTAATATTTTCATAATGCCTTGTACTTGGTTTAAATATGTCTACATAATTTTCTCCATCAGCTGGTGCATTATCTATCGGTGGTATACTAATAAAATTCTGATCTAATCTCTACCGCCCAGCTGCAGCATAGTCTTGTTATACGGCTTAGGAATTTATATATCTCCTTCCTTCGTCTTGATAACTTGATCAAGTGTATAATTAAATTCTTTATATATCCATTTTTCAAACTCCGCTTTGCTTAGATCTCCTGAATATTTATATTTTATCGGTTCTTTATATGGATCCTTCTTTCCATTCTGATATTCTATTACTATAGGTAATAGTTTCTCCAGTAAGTTTTCATCACATATGTCTATATAATTTGCCATTGTTTGTAATACAATATTATCTAAAGAGTCACAAATTACTATTTTAGGAACCTTTGAAGCCCTTGCAATAATTCTGCATAAATTTTTTATGTCTATTTCATCTATATATAATCCTGGAGAATATCTCATATCATTTCTATAAATATAAACTACATAGCTCATTCTTATCTCTCCTTTATAGTCAAGTTACTTTATCCTTCCTGTAGCCCTTCTTATACGTGTATAAACTACATCTTTAGATACACCAAACATATCCCCTATTTCCCTATATGTATATCCTGCTTTTTTTAATTCCACCATATCTAACGCTTCTTTTCTTCTATGCTCTTTATCTACCTTTTCACCATTCAATAATTTAAATGATCGCTCTGGTGTATAATTTTTTAATATTGAAAGAAGAAGTGCATAATAATTTTCACTCATCGCTTTTCCACCTTCTAAATATATCTCTAAATTCCAAGTCCTATATCTAATCAGCGGGTTATTTGATTCGGCCGTATAAAATATTGTAAGCTGTTCTAATCAATTTTTATTTTTCGATATAATTCATAACATGCTTAATTATTATGTTAATGCTACCATCTGTATTTTCTTCTATAGAAAACTTAGATTTGTCGCTATAGGACTCTTCAGGTATCTTTATTTCAAATCCCTTATCTAAAACAAGCTTTCTATTTTTTAATTTTTTATCTGTATAATCTTTATCTACCGATATCTTTTCCACATCTAACCCTTGGCTTTTTATAAAATTTTCAAAAGATCCTTTTTCAGTCATGTCAGTAAATAAATTTGATGATAAATCTTCAATAACTACTTCATTCTCTTCTAAAACATGCTTTTTAAGGCTTGTACGCATATTCTGAGCCTTTACTGCATCATCAGTAACATTAGCTCTTATCCATAATTCAGTAGCTGCTAAAATCCCTTTAGTTAAATCTCTTTCATTTTTTACTTCCTCAGCTCCTATAAAGCTTTTTCTAAAATAATCTGACCCATAATCTTCTCTATCCTGATTTGGCCGCTTATCTAAAATCATTAGATCAAATCCCGATTTTTCTTTTATTGGTTTTATGAATGCTGCCTTCTCTATCTTTCCGAAACTAGCTAATCCATCATCTTTAGATATTTTTATGGCCATTTTGCTATTAACAAATTCAATTTTATGTTTATAGTTTTTAACATAATCTAACTTAATAATTCCAAGCATTGGCCCATATTCAGTAGAAAATGCTACAGTCATAAAATCACATGATGTAATTCCAGAATTGCTCTTCATTATATAAAATAAATTTTTGGAAAGTTCTTGCGAAACCTCTATCAAATTATTTTCAGCATTCAAATACTTCTGGGATAACTCTTTAACTATGCTTCTCCCTTCTTGAAATACAGCGTATTTTAATCTTTCATCATTTAAGCTCTTTTTTATCAGATTAAGTATAAATTTATATACATCCTCATTTAAATCTATAAAAAACTCATTTAAAACAGGCTCATCTCCATTGACATCAAGAACATTAATTGTAGCTTCCATAATACTAATTTCAGTTATTTTTTCCACGATAATTTCATCCTCCTCAGCATTGTAAATACAGATTTACGTTTCTCATACCACTTACCATCGATAGAATTTCCGCATAGGTAAGTGTCATATGAAACGATCTCTATTTCATTGAAAATAATGCCTTTTTTTATCTGTCTATAACAAAAATATTCATCATCATTTTTATGTAATTCAACCTCACTTTTTACTACTCTGTATAGATTGTCTAAATAGTCTTTAGCTATTTTTAAATTTTTAGCTGTAAAAATTATTATTAATCTTTCCATCTTGAGATCACTATTTTTCTCTTTCAAGTTCCTACCTCCTAAACTCGCTTATACATTGTTTCCCTAGCTTTGGATCAAATATCTTACCTTGTTTATATCCATCTTCAAATGCTTTATCATCATTTCTATCATCAATATCCCATTCAAAATTTGTTAACTCTAAGTTATTATAAAATTCTTGAACTTTTACTGGCGTAACTAAAGCTAACTCCCATTGATTGCTTTTTTCCCTATCTGTTAAAGCATACTTAAGTCCAGTTATAAAGCCTAAAATAAAACTCTCCTTAGTCCTTTTTATATTATCCTTTAGCCTTATCTTCCTTTTACTCATATGAATTTTGCAATTATATGCTATAGAGTCCTTAATATACTCAAATGTTTTTCCACATACTTCTACATCAATTTCTTCACCTATGAATACAATACTTTTTCCCCCATAGTGATCATTTAAATACATTTTGCATCTGAAGTTTTTTGCTAACAAATTTGCTAGGCTACTATGCCACCATCTGCATCTGTTACCATAATGGATCTTCTTTATCTCCTGTACATCTTCTTTTACATTTAGGTCCTTTAATGTTAAATTGTATTTTATTAACATCTCTTGAACCTTCAATAATGCCACTCTAGTTTCTTCTTCAGAAGGATTGTTTTTACTCTTGCTATATACCTTTAAAATTTTATTAATTACTTCTATCTTATCCATGCTTTAATACCACATTTCTTTATTTATTTTTCCTTTATGATCTACACCTGGCTAATAAGAATCGGCGGTTTATAATTTTAAAATTAATAATCTTCCTATATTAGCTTGCATCATCCAGATCATAATCCTTTAATGTACCTATTTTTATCATGTTGTATATTTCCCTTATTTTTATATGATTAATTCCCCAGGTGATTTTTAATATTTCTTTTTAAAGTGTAATACTGAAGGCACCATGTTTTATCTAGTAAAGTATTGTTTTTAGTTTTGTCATATAACTGTTTACGTTTCTCAAAGATTTCATTTATATGTAAGTCTATTTTAGGAAGAAGCTCTTTTAATTTTTCTTTGTCTAAATTCTTTATTGATAAAACATTGGCTTTCAAATTCTCTATTACTTCCTTGTCCTCGTTGCTTATAGTAATGGTTTCTTTATATTTTTGCATAACACTAGCTCCTTATGTTTACTATTTGATGCTATTTTTATCTTCTATCTGCTTATATTTTAATAAATTATTAAGCTTAAATTTTGCCATTTTTGTTTCAATTTTTAATAATCATTAAAATTAGTCTTATCATTAAACATTCTGTTGAATTGCTTTTCAAACTCTTCCGCTATATTCTTATTCTTAATTACAACTAATACTTCATCATTTATCTTTGAAGCCGCATCTGTATAATTATAAGAGCCTGTTGTAACTAATTGATTATCTACTATCGTAACTTTTAAATGCATCAATCCAGCATGTCGATTAATCTCAACTGGCACTTTTTCTTTTTTTAGAATACTTAATTGACTTTTTTCAGACTTACTGCTTGATTCTTGATTGTCAGTAATAACTCTAACTTTAACTCCTCTTTTACTAGCTTCCGCAATTGCGTTAACTATTTCCTTTTTAGTTAAACTATATATAGCTATATCCAGACTGCTTTTAGATGAATCAATTAGACTTATTAGTTGCTGATCTGGATGCTGATCCGCTTGAGTAAAATAAGTCCCGACCTCATTTTCATTTAAGTTCTTTATTGAATTCTGATTAAGTTTATCGCAGCCTGATAACGGTAATACAATTGATACTCCTATCAAAACTGAATATATTATTTTTTTCATTTTTTATAAACCTCTTTTCATTTAATCCTTTAATACTATTATATTCCTGCAAACATAAAAATGCAACATAATAAGTGTTATGTTGCATTTTTGTTAATATATCCCTATAAATTTTATCTGAAAAGCATATTGTAAGATTCATTGTGTTAGCAGCATAATAACTCTTAGTTTTTATATAATATTAATATAAAAATTAGATATATAATTATGAGACTAATTAAACTTATTATTTTCCAAGACAAATAGCCTGATTAGGGTGTACATCCCTATCAAGCATAATGCTTCAAACTAGCTGAATCTGAATTATTACTTGTGTAGTCGACTTTACACAATATTTGTCAATGTCATTAAAATATATTGGCCAATATATCTAAACATCATTTTTATTATTGACATATTTTCAAAAAATATACATTATAAATTAAGTTAAGTTTTTTATGATATCATTTTTCACGTAACTTTTTATTTAAAAATATCATTTTTCAGTACTCATTATTTTGATTAGATCTCTGACATAACATCTAATATAAAATACCTATTCTATGTCTACAAATCGGCGGGCTATATGTTTATTATTACATTCAGCTACTCCTGTATAATAAACTGATTTTTGTGCCAAATATCTCCCCTTATATTTTGAAAATATACGTTTTTATCTCCCCATTTCTTAATACCATTATCCCAAAAATTGCAATAAGCAATTATTTGCTTACCAGCTGATCCTATTATTTGCTTATCTAATTTATGATCTTTTATGATTATTTGGATTGATGGTAAGTAGAAATCACTTTCCATTTTCTTAGACTTTGGAGATTCAAGTTGTACTGAATAAAACTCAAATTTATCTGTAGGTGGAGTAATCTTTTTAATAATGCCATCTACGCACGTAGGATGCTTTATTTTATTCTTACTTATGTATTCATACATATCTGAAACTCTATCTATTTCATAATAAAAATTATTCCACGTTATTTTATATTCTTTCCCGCCTAAAGTTTTGAATGTTAATTTTACTTTGGGACTAATATCCTCATTCTCTTCTAATAAACTTCTTAATTCAATAATTTTATTCATTGTTGATAAATATGAATCTAACCTCGGATTCTTTTTGGTATATTTTTTTTCCTTTCCTGTACCGCCATGTTCTTCATCAGTTTCTTCCTCAGTCTTCGTATGCTTGCCTATCTCCCTTAACGACTCCGATATTAAATGCATTCTAAACGAAAATTTCCCATCATCAATCTGCTCCAAAATATTATCATCAGATTCTCTAGCAGCTATTTTTAGTTGTCCTACCAAATTATATTTACAAGTAATAGCATGATCGGCTTTTTTATTAGCTAATCTAAAATATGGATTTATATATATTTCTTTTTCATGCATTTGTTTTTTATACTTTCCTACATATGTTAGTGCTGCTCCACAATATTTACAAGTAAGTCCATTCATAGCTTTATTCGCATCTTCTATTTTTATTTCCGATTTTAAGTACATAGCTTCTTTTATTTTTCTTCCCATAACAATTTACTCCCCTCACATTCAGATATAAAACTTTGTTATGTCTACAACTTTAGTAATCTTTAATACTTTTATTATTTTTTCAGATGGTTTCTTGTATCTAATAAATAATTTCAATTCATCTTCATTTTTTATTAGTTTTTTATATATGAAATCTTCTTTACTAATTTCTTCACTATATATAACTATAATATCAAATCCAACTTCTTCTTTTCTATTTTTTCTCATCTCTTCAGATTCATTAAGCAAACTTTTTCCCATGAGAGACAATTTATATTGTATATCTTGAACACCTCTTTTTCCTAAATTTTTAAATTTTTTCAGCTGATATACTGTATATTCTTCTAGCTCAGATACAAACCTTATTCCATTTTTTATTAAAGAATTATAAGTAATCAAAGGTAAATCTAAATACATTATATCTATCCCAGATCTTATATTCATTTCCCACCTAAGTTGATCTTTACTTATTTGATTTTTATCGTTTATACTATATCCCCAATCAATTATATAAGTAGCTTCTAAGTCCAAGGGCACTAAAAAACTCAATATATTATCATCATCCTTTAAATCTATTACCTCCCACCGAATTTTTGTTTTATTATATCTATCAAGCCTTTCAAATGAATTTAATATACTATTCCACCTATAACATGTATAGTCGTCTTGGCTCTTTAAGCGAATATAAAATAGTAATCCGTTATAGCGTTTTAGTAAAGCTAGTACTTCCTTTTTACTGTAATCAGTGTACCATTTCCCAAGTTCTATACTCTCTAAAAATAACATAAGCCTTTTCCTTTCAAAATAAACGTATAGATTACTCTTCAAAGTCCATTTTGTAATCTAAATCTTTTTTATTTGATTTTTATTTGACACAATAAAGATATTATCTTTCTTCGTTTATATAATTTTATAATAAAAAGGAATTACTATCAACAATCGACAATAATTCCTCTATATTTCTAAATATTTATTTTTATGTGTTTTTGCTAATTAATGTTACAAATTCTTATAAAGAGACTCTTTTATATTTTCACCTATTATTTTTATACATCCGTATTCAATTGAATTATAGCAATCACTTTCTGTGCATTCATCCGGATATATATTATTACCACTACTGCAGCTAATCTGAAAACTACACTTATAGCAATTAGGAAAATCATTTTCTATGCACGGACATCCTATACATTTATATAATTCCTCTGGAAGAATCTTTTTCAGCTTCTCTATCTCTTTTACTAATTCTTGGTCCTCAGTTGGAAGAGAATCCATGCATTGCCCATCCTTATACATATTCTTTATAACATTTATCTTTTCGTATTCTTGTGCATCTATATACCTTAAAAGATCCTCCTGGAACTTAAATTCTAAGCAGCCATCTATAACTTCTTCTTTTTGATTATATCTAATTTTAGCATCTTTTATATCATTATTGATAGCTTCAATTTTTCCTATCATAATCTTACTCCCTTAATTCGGGCACCATACTTTTTTGCATTTTGGTAGACAATTAAAATCTTAAGTAGGTTTTCTTTGTCTATATTTATAATTACAGACTTACTTGGCTCTATGCCTATAGATTTCAAATAAGAAAAAAAATCTTTATTTATATTTGTTATTTCTATACTTTTATACTTGCCATACTCTTTTATAAACTCTTCTTTTCTCATTTTTATAAGGCTTCTGTACTCTTCTGCTTTATTCATATACTTATAAATCACCTCTTGGTATTTCTAACTCTTCACCAGGATATATCTCATCATTTATATTATTTAAGTATTTTATCTCATTTATCATATTGGTTAGTTTTTCATTTCCTTTATATTTCTGTGCTATTTCTGATAGAGTATCCCCTTTTTTTACAGTATAAATCTTTGACTGTTTTATTGAGTATACTTTTTTACTAGTAGTATTCTTTGAAAATGTGGTATAAGAAACTACTATGAATAGCAATACTAAAACAATTTTAATTTTTCTCTTCATATAGATTCCTCCATTATAAAATTTATGTTATAATAGAGCTTGGATGGTGGAACATCCAAGCAATAAAAATTTAACTATGCTAAGAGTCTAAATATAAAAGGGCTCTTATTTTTTTCTAATAATTTTTTCATTGGTGTATAAAACTTACTAAATGTTTTCATTGATAATGTATTTCCATGATATACTATAGCTTGTATTCCTAGAAGACTAAGTTGTACATAGCACATATGTACAGCCCTAATATCTGTATCTACAGCTGTCACACTAAGCAATCTTTGATAATTAAGTCCTTTGTTTTTCATTGCTTCAGCAAATGAAATTATCATTGCTCCGGCTCCAGCTGCAGGTTCATTAAGTGAAATAAAACCATTTTTAATTATTTCCTCTTTTTTATCCTCTAAAGTAATTTCTGCACATAATCTACATACACTCATTGGTGTGAAAAATTGTCCTTGCAATTCATTCCCCAAGCCTAGTTCCATAAATAGATTTCCTAAGACATCAGTCATACTTTCTTCTAAGCCTAAAGTTAATTCAAGAAACATTTTAGGAAAAAGGACTATCTCTTGTTTTTTATAGCTTTTAGCTATATTTAAATACCTTTCTTCACGTTCTTCATTCCACTCAACTGCATTACTTATGCTTAAGGCAGATAACTCAACAAAATCAGAAAATACGTTAAACAGATCATGTGTATATATAGATTTCATATAATCTATAATTTTTCTATTGTGTTCATTCATTTGAGTGTCACATTATCCTTTCTTAATCTCAGCAAGGCAGTTCTTGCAAATTCTTTTTTGATGAAACTCTGTAATGTTTTCACTTTCTCCGCAAAATATGCATGATGGCTCATATTTTCTTAATATTATATCGTCACCATCTACATATATCTCTAGTGGATCCTGCTCGTTAATGCCCTTAACTTTTCTAAGTTCTCTAGGTATTACTATTCTCCCTAATTCGTCTACTTTTCTAACTATTCCTATTGCTTTCATTCTGAAAACCTCCTTTAAATTTGTTTACATAAATATATTATCATATTTTTTACTTTTAGTCAACTAAAAATTACTTTTAGGTATTTGTAAATTACTTTTAGCGTTTTTTATTGTTCCTATTGGGATTTTAATGTATAATGATTTTATATAAAACAGGAGGTATTCTTTATGAAATATAAAATTAAAAGTCATCTTAGAGTTGTAATGCATAACAACGATTTAAAATCACTAAAATCCGTTGAAGATATTACAGGATTGTCTAAACCTACTATAGTTAAAATAGATAACGGCGATGTCTTATCCATGTCATTAGGTAAGCTTTTGACAGTATGTGATAAGCTTAATTGCACTTTTCCTGAACTTATAGAATTAATTGATATAAAAGCTGAAGAGAATAATTAAAAAAGGAAGCATTAGATTTATAAAGTCTAATGCTTCCTTTTTTATTATGAGCTCTTTGCTTCAGCTCAATAACACTTAATCGGCGGTTTGTACTTTTCACTACTCTTCAGGTATTAAATCTTCAATTGCAGCTTCTCTTTCAGAACCATCTTCATCATTTGGATACATACTTTGTATTATTTCTTCTCTTTCTTTTTCTGTTAATTTTTCTTCACACACTGTAGTCCCTCCTTTTTATTATATCTCTTAGAATTTACATCTGAAAATATTATCAAAATCTTTTTTATGAGTTACCATCCTGGAGGATTTTCTCTTTCACTTTCACAATTCATTACTAAACACCTGCCTTTTTTAATAGTCCTATTAACATTCCAATACATCATTTATTCAACAGAACTATTTTATTCCCTGCTAAATTTAAAATTACCTACCATAAATATATTTTCTGCTTAGGGCTCTATTGACTTTAAATATTAATAATTTTTGAGATTCTGCATTATGTTCCCAATATCCTGATTCAATTTTGCATACTGCATTATCCTTTGATTCTATAAGTACTCCTATGTTATATTGGCCCACTTTTTTTAATATTTCTTCCTCATATCTAGAAAATAAGCTTTCAGTAAATATAAAATACATCTTATTGCAGTACGCCATATACTTGTGAAATTTATCATCAGTTCTAAAGTCATCTATGCTTGATTTTGCTTCTATAACTACTAGGGTCTGTGACTGATCATATCCAACTACATCAAATCTATAATTATCCTGAGTAACTTCAGTTATAGCAACATTATCATTATTATATAAATACCTCATTCCGGCGTTCTGTAGTTTTCTATGGGCTAAAATTTCATGTTCTGATAAATGATTAGATACTTCGGCGGATTCTATATAAGTCTGCACTTTAGTTCCCTTCAGCTCATTAAGTTCTTTATTAACTTCCCTCTTTTTCTTCTTTAACCCTTTAATCTGGTTCTTACTTTCTTTAATAGTATCAAGAATAGACGCATCTAACCCAATAGCGTTTTTATAAACTGGATCCTCTGGATAATAATCAGCATATAATCCTGTTGCCTTATCTGGATCATAGTACATATTATTATTGTTTTTTAATCTTTTTTCAGTTTGCCGCTTTATCTCTTCAACATCTAAAACCTCCCAAGTATAGGTGCTGCTATTATATTTAATAGTCCCTTTTTTCTTAAGCGTCTGCTGCCATCCAATATCTAGTCTTTTATAAAGGACCACTTTACCATTGGCAACACCCAAATGATCCATAAGAAACTCTTTTTCTTTTTCATTTTCAACATCTTTAAGAAAATACATGAACTCGTCTATTTTTCGTTTGTTTTCTTCAATCTCAATAATATTTTGCTCAATTCCTTTTTCGATTCTCTCAAGGTTTTCTATAGCATTTCTAGCTCTTAGCTTTGCCCACTCTACTCTTTCACGTTTTGCTTTAAGAGCTTCTGGTAGAAGTCTTAAATCATCTCTTTTAATTCCAGGTTCAATGCTCTCAAGAATCTCCTTTATTCCATCAATATCGTTCTTTTTAAACAATGGATTTAATACTAAAGCCTTATATCCTAAACTTATAAATTTCCCCTGCAGCTTAGGATCAATATCAGCAATAAGTTTTTGCATATTGGATATTTGAGATATTTTCTTTGCCTTATCTAGTGTTATATTAAATTTTTTAACAAGATCTTTTATACTTAAATCTGATTTTATTGCTTCTAAAAATAAATAATCCATAGTTTACTCCTAGCATTAATTTGACCTGAACATTTTACCTTTATTATACCTTATTAGTGCACCGTGCACCAATATGCAAGTAATATTTTTTATTTTGCGCCCTTTTTATTTCTATCTATAAAATAACCATATGCAAATATAAGCATTATAACTACAAGCCTAAATCCTATTCCAATAATTCCGCCCTCAGGTCCATACATTCCACCCATTAATGTGATATTACTTGAAATAACACTTTGAGAAATCACTCCTGGGAAATTAAACCCACTTACAGGGAATCCAAATATAGGCCCCTGAAAATAGTTCCAAGAAAAATGTATTGCAATTGAAAAATATAAACTTTTACTTTCCAAATAAGCAATTGCATACATAGCACCACCTAAGCTATTACTAATAACTGTAATAGCATTTGCATGTGGATTATCAGCATGAGCTAAGCCAAAAAGAATTGCACTAATAAAAACAGCAATACTCTTATTCTTCGTAATACTTATTAAACCTTTCAGAACCAACCCTCTAAACACTACTTCCTCAATCATAGCCATTACTAAAATATTTATAAGTACTTCAGCGCTTAATCTTCTTATACTAATATCATTAATACTAACAAATGATAATTTGCTCTCTACAATAAATATTCCTAGCATAACTATAAACCCAATTATAATACCAAAAATAATATCTACAAATGAGTTTTTATGCCACTCAAGCCCTATCTCATATATAAAGCTATGCTCTGATTTTCCAGATACCACTCTAATTATTTGAAAAAATATTACTAATAAAGTTACTACTGTTCCAATTTCCATAAATATCATACTTATCTCCTTATATCTAGTGCTAGTAGATTTTCAACTCTTACTTTTATTTATTATTAAGAGCCACGCCATACATTGCAGTATAGCTCGGCTCTTAATAATTACGCAGCGTTTTTCATTTAGAATAAATCTAGGTTATGTGAAAGATACAATATAGTTCCGTTTACCAATTCATTATTTTCAAATTCTTTTTTTAACATTTCTTGAAGTTTAATAAGTCTGTTTATTCCGCTATTTAGCTGATCAATTACTCCAATCATTTCATTAATACTGTTTTTAAGATTCTGATATTTTTCATTAATACTACTGAGCTTTTTGCTTGGATATCTCTGACCCTTATTAACTAAATTAACTTGTCCAGTAATGTCCGAATACTTAAGAGCAATAAATTCCGCATCTATTCGTGTTAAATCTTTTAAATAAAGTCCCTCGGTTTTAGATGTTAGTTTAAATATTTCTGCATTTATTTCATTTATTAATTTGTTTATATTCAGAATTATAGCGTTTGTACTTCCTAACATTTCTCTATATCTCGTCCCAACAGATCCTTCAATATTGAGTAATTCTCTTCCTAGTTCACTATATAGCTTTATACTCCTTGATAGTTCTTTTAATTCCTCCATGTATTATTATCTCCTTCCTATATCTCCTGTATAATTTCTGAATTTTCCATTCAATTAATGATACCGCAAAACTTGTAATATTGGTAGCTTTTAGTATTCAGTTAATTGCTAAACAACTCCAGCCTCCAAATAGTCTATTACGCCATCAATGTTGCTATATCTGCACAGCTCTTACATAAACGTTCTAATAAGTTTAATTATTGCAACCAAAGTCATTATAGCAAGTAAAACTCCAGCAATGCTTTTATTCCTTCTATATTTTTATTTTAGTTTGTCCTGGCAATGTACTTTGGATTTTAGCTAGATTTGTTTCTGCCTTATAAAATTTGTTTCTTCCTTCAATCCTATCTACATAAATCAAATTTAGATTTTCTAGTTCCTTAAAATATTTGATAGCATTTTGCCGCTTAATGGCTAGTGCTTCAGATACCTGGGATTGAGTATATGTATCCTCTAAAAGTAATAAGTATATTTTATAGCAGTAGATGCTCTGCATATCCATCATAGCTAGATGTTTTAATATTCTTATGAGCTTGTCCATGTTTTCCTCCGATTTGAATTTTGTAATACTTTAACATTAATAATGTAATATTAAAATTAAGAGAGTAGAATACTTATCTACTCTCTTATGTCCTTCAATCTGTCAATTTCATCTTGTATAATATGATCTATATCATATTCTTTTGAGATATCTATATATTCTCCGCCTTCATATTCAGATATAAGTTGCTCCTCAGTTCCTTTAATTAAATTACTATCTATTCTCTCAAATATACTTAATGCATTAATTTTAACTAAGGATAATAAAAATGTTTTTTCACTTCTTATATACAGTTCCAGCGATGGTTCATCGGTATCTTCTTGATAATCAGGATCTTCTGGAGCTGCAGCGTAATTTTCCTGAATTGTTCCCATAACTCCATCACTTACTTTAATATTTAAATTTCTTTCCAGTAACCTCATTGCTTCTTTTCTAGCATGCTCTAATCTGTATGCATATTCATCTTCAGGATCTTCAGCATCAAGATATTCATCTCCTATTATGAAAATCACGGCATCTTTTAACGATGCTGCTTCTCCTATGCTGCCATTGTCTAATGCTATTAGCAACGGTAGCTTTGGCACTTTTTCAGCTGGTTTTCCAGCTTCTTTTATTATCCTTCTCATACAAACTTCCTTTCATTCCAAGGCATTTCAAATATTGGCGTACTCTTCTCTACAGAACCATTCCATACATATACAAATGCCTCCATATTTTTATTTTCAACTTCTATCTTTTCTAGCTTTCTTATATACAATCTTCCTTCACACTCATATCTATCAAGAACCTTTAACATATCTGTATTTACGGAATATACTTCCCCAACTATCTCTCCAGTACCATTCACAATGCCTGGATATGATGCAACTTGGTACATATCGTAATTTTTAAGTTTGCCTTTTCCAATATATCTACTCTGCCCTAAAATATAATTACTTCTTTCACTTCTCATTAGAGTTCCATATACGAATACATTCATTCTTTATCACCTTCATTATATTACTTTTTTATATTCATTCGAAATATCTTCACTTTCATAATATTTTTTACCTTCTTTAAATACCATAAGTTTGTTTAATGGTACTGGCTTCCAACTTTCAGGATTCTCTACTTTTGTAGAGAAACAGTAAAAATTACTATTCTGGTACATATAAAGAGTATCTTTATAGTTACTGTGAACGAAAAACATTTTTCCATCTGTTAGCAATATATTAAGTTTCCCTTTCGATGAAAGTTCCTTTATAGTATTTTCTATAACTTTTATTTCTTTATCTGCAGTTCTATCTCCTCTTATCCCACTTAATTTTTTTTCTATTAAGCAGAATATTTTTTCACTATCTGTTTCACCAGATGGTTTGTTGTTAATAAACTCATAGCCCTCCATATTAACACTACCATTGTGTGCAAAAACCCATTGTCTACCGTTAATAACTCTAACAAACGGATGTGTATTATGGAAATTTACCTTACCAGCTGTTGCGTATCTTATATGTGCTATAGCAATCTGAGCCTCTATTCCATCCTTTATTATATATTTAGCATAATTACTTTTATATGCTGCCACGGGCTCTTTATATATGTCAGGCGTGCTATATGTATGCCTAAATATAGCTAATCCCCAACCATCTTTATTAATTTTACTGAATTGAAAAAATTTATCTATTGTCTTTCCAATCTTATATGTTTTCTTAGCTGTAAAGCCAAAAAGCATACACATATGCATCACCACCTATTATTTTTTATAATGCAACATAATCATTATTATGTTTCTTCACTGTAATTTATACCATTTCTTAAAACAATAGTCAAGTTTTTATTTGCTATAAGCTTATCTCCAACTGTTTTTTCCATAAACTGATAATATATTGTCCTTATCTTTTTTTCTCATAAATATTATATCTACAAATTTTTTCATTTGACTGTCACTTCTTTGGTTGGATCCTGAGGCCTCTTTTAAAATGGTACCTCTTTTCTTCATACTATCACTGGTTTGTTCACTATCCAAATCTTTAGTTCTAGCCTTCTCTGATGCGATCATTATTCCATTTGCGATCTTAATATTTGCTTGAATTTGCGCCGGATTCAAACTTCCATTAAAATATCTAAATTCAACTGTATTAGGTCTTCTTGAGTCATATATATTGGTTAGATTTACTCCATAATATCGTAGCCCATCGCTTGCATTTCTAGCTAATCTATTTACATCATCGGCGGTTTCCATTGTAAATCTGCTTGTTGATGTTGAAGCTGCTCTATCAGAAAATGGTCTTGCATAATAAGTTTCCCTCATCTCCCCTAAATCTCCTCCTGCGAGTCTATATATGCACTCTTCAAAAGATCCTATAGTATTAAACATTCTTCTCCACCTTTGCCTTGCAGTATCCAACGGCTCCATGCTCATATGGACATGTCCTCCACAATCACCATTAATTTGTGCTCCATGCCTTTTAGCAACCTCACATACCTTTTCAATGGTTTGCCACGTTTCTGGAGTATCCTTTAGTACAGGAGATACTAGTTCTCCCCCTCCTAATCCAGACGAAACAGATCCATCACTTTCCAGCTTCCATTTACCTTGCACGCCTTGTGAATGATAGCCTACTCTATAATTATACGCACATATTCCCATATCATATAATTCCCTAGCAATTGCATCTGCATCTCCCCCAACAAACTCTAGTTCTATACCAAATGTGTTTTGGCTTCCATTAAGAACATTCTCATGCTCATATGGAAGATCCTCATACGTAAGCCTTTCAAGCTCTGATCTAAATAGCTCATCGTTATCGGAGTAAAAGAAATTATCGTCTTCAAAATTATTAGTTAAATTTCTTCTTTCGGCTTCTTCAGCTACATCCATATTACTTCTAGCTGCTATTATACCTTGAATATCTGAATTGTTTATTTCTCTATTATTTACGGCTCTATCTTCTGTTAACTGCCCTCTCGCTAAATTAACAGCATCTATATGTCTGCATCCACTTTCTCTCATTGTATAGTGCATACACGTACAAGTTCCATTCTCATAGTCAACATCATATGTTTGTCCACTCTCTGATAAAACTGATGCATGCCCATGATTTTCCGGCGTAAATGTAACTTGAATGTCCTCAAGTCTTCCTCTAGTCCTGGATTCCATACTTACTGCTATAGTTCTTGCTTCTTGTAGTCTATCTTCCATTCTATTAACCATTTCAGTATTATTAAAACTTAAGTTTCCCCCTGTAGGTGCTTCTCCTGTTATTCCGTCTGAACCTCCTGAGAATCCGCCTGCAGCCGTAGAAGTTCTTGAGTGTCCACCTGTAGCTACAGTGTTGCTTCCCCTTGTCTTTGGCATAATTCTCCCCCTTGTTTATTCATCTGAGCATACATTATATTAAAATATTTTATATTTAATTTTAAAAGTTCATTTTTAGGTATTTCCAATAAAGTTTTTCTACCTTCAGATAACATTCCTCTTTGACTTTGTATATATGCTGATTGATTAAGTACATGTAATTTACGCCCACCTGCCGCAGCGAAAATCTCTTTAATTCGGCGGGGTGCTGATATTCCCGCTATTATAATTTCCACTTCTTGTTTTATGTTTTGACACATATATCTAAAGCCCAACATATAGCTTTTCCATAGATTAGATGCCTTTAATTGAACATCAACTACTTGGAACGAAAAAGCAATGGTCCTTATGCTATTTTTATTTATTAATTCAATCCAACTGTCTAAATCATTTATGTTATACCATGCTATATCAGGAATAGCCATAATACCGCTTTGGATCATCTCATTATATACTTCAATGGATCTTCTAATATTAAACAAGTGATCCGTTCTAGGCGCATCCTCATACACAGAAAAGTTTGGTGCGATAATTGCATAAAAATTTAACTTTTTTAAATCATCATATATATTTTTACGATTATCCCAAAAACCTTCTAGTGTTCTATCTTTCACATAAAACTCTAAAATAGCTTTTGTCCTTGGATCTATATTAAGAGCTCCAGCATATCCTTTCTCTGTATACCTCCTATTTATTTGTTCACCATTACGAGAAAACATGGCTCCCGCATGAACGGCTATCGCCGGCATTACACTAAAATTCGGCGGTTCTTTTAATAAATCCGGAATAATTGGTATATGCTCTGGCAGAATCACTAATTTATTTCCCAGCAATACTGATCCATCAGATATAGATGACAAATAATTAAACGCTTCTGGTCGTTCTGGGCACAATATAAAGCATTTATCGCATTGTTTTCTGCAAAGAGATACTTCACATAAAGAGCATCCTCCACAACGGTTATTTATAGCGCACGCCTTGCAACTTCTTCCGCAGCTATTTACACACATACTGTCCCTCCATTTCTTCCTTAGTTTAATATCATTATACAAACTTAAGCACTCTAAAAATCTCACTTTTGTGCCATTTTAATATAATAAGCCAATATTGTCTTGTTAACTGTGCATGATTAAAAGGTCTCGATGGAAATATCATGAAAGTTATAATAAGAAATTTTTTTTACTAAAAAATAAAAATACACGAAGGTCGGAAATACCTAGAATATTAAATTGTTCTCTTTATATACTGCTTCACAATTAATCGCTGCTTATTTTTCATGACCTGCAGCTTTTCCAAATCGGCGGTTCAAAAAAATTAATAGATCCAGGGAAAAAATTATATCCTGGATCTATTAATTCTAAATATTTTTTAGATCTATCTTTAATTTGAGTTCTTCTTAATATATGTATATTGAACGTAAGTTTACTATTTAATGTGATGATATTGTATCACGGTCAATGTTTTATATCCAAAAATATATAAAGCATAGTATAAACTTAAAATTTTATTATTAAAAATGCGGATGTATAAGTAAAAACGGAATGTAAAATGGAAATAAAGAGATACAAAAGTATCTCTCCATTTAATTTTATATTGTGTTAAACTTTTCAAGATATTTTATAAAGCCAATTCCGCCTAAAATAGAAAGTATAAAACCTACTAGTTTGTAAACATCAATATATTTTGCTAAATAAATCAGATAAGTATTGGTATCCATGTTCCCATGATGCTGATTAATTACTTGTTGAGCAGAAATTTCTCCATATTTAACACTATTTAAAATTATAGCAATTCCGATGAAAAAAATTATCGCAAACAAAATTGGTCTAGCGTATGTTTTTAAATACTTCACTATTTTCCCTCCTAATCTACTTGCTTTTATAATATATTTTTAATATATACTACTATAATAAGATAATTAAGACATATTTTCAAATATTTTACGTATTAATATAAAAAATAAATTTTACTTAATTAAGGAGGTATAAAAATGAAATCATTTAAAAAGAAGTCTTTCATCCTGGCCCTTTCTATGTTAATGGTATTTGGTACTAGCATGAGTACATTTGCACAAACAAATTCTAATGATAACAAAAGTTTAAACTCTTACAATACTAATGGTGCATTAACTGCAAATATTTCAAGTAACTCTTCAAATCAGATAGTTATTACAGATAAAAAACAATTGTCATCAGAAGCCAAACATCTCAATATTCCCCTTACAAAAAACGGTAAAACCCTAAAAAAAATAGAACTAATTAATCAGCCGGTTACAAATCAAACTCAATCATCAATTATACAGAATAAAACTAAAGGTACCATTACTCCTAATAGTTGGGATACATTGTATTACTACATAAAATCAACAACTAATTATGGTTCTGGCTGGTACGATTCAACAGATGACTTAATGTGGGATTTATGGTGGGATGGGCCAGATACAGCTGTAGTATCTCATACAGAATCAATATCTGCTTCTGTATCAGATACATTAGGAGTTAGCGAATCTGGTATTTCTGCAAGTGTTGGTTTTAATGTAGCTGGAAGTTATTCTGTTACATTTAGTAGCACAACACCTGTTCCATCTGGAGAAACTTTAAACGTTAAAGTCTACAGAACATTTCAAAAAGTATCATTTGAGGTTTGGGAAGATAATGCTTTTGAAGCCAATAAATATTATGGAACTGGTTATGCATACAAACCGAACGGAGCATATTTTGCAAAGTCCTGGTATTATTAATTTAACAATTTAGTTTTTAACTGGTTTTGAAAACACCTGAAATATTAAATTGTTCTCTTTATATACGTCTTCACAATTAATTGCTGCTTATTTTTCATGATCTGCAGCTTTCCCAAATCGGTGGTTCAAAAAATTGATAGATCCAGGAGTATAATCCTGGATCTATCAATTCTAAATATTCTTTAGATCTATCTTAAATTTGAGTTTTTCTTCTTAATGTATGTATATGAATATTGAACATAAGTTTTACTATTTAATGTGATGATGTTGTATCACGGTCAATGTTTTATATCATTTTATTTATCCCCCCCAATACATTTTAGCTTACTTTCTTCATACAAGTCTGCAGATGAAAATGCCATCTGTAACCTCTTTAACCTTTTTTCATAATTTCCTGTGTTTCTATTGCTTTGCCATTTTGAAACCCTTAAAAGTTCTCTAGACATGTCAGTGGGTAAGCCTATAAGTCTAATTGCCTTTGTTATTCTTGTTGTATAATCAACAGCAATAACATTTAATGCGAGCCCATTACCTTCCTCAATACTTTCAGGTAAGCATTTTGCCCTATTATCTGTATATAAGCCAAAATGAAAAGCCACATCTGAAATATTAATGGCTTTACCAAATTCACATGTGAAAAATAGAATATCTTCCTTTATTGTTAAACCAAATTTATACTTTCCAATTTGTATTTCTTTAATTTCTTCTTCGCTAAGATCCGGTAATGAAATTAATAAATTGAATCCATTATTATAATCTAGCATTATCCCTATTGGCACTTTTTGTGGGTAAATATCTCCCAATTCAATTCTACTCATTCTAACATCCCTCAATTATTATTAAAATCAATTATCTTTCAAAAACATTTATTTTTATGATTTTTTACCTGTTTTCGGAATTCTAATAGTGTTTAATTCTCCCTTGTATAAGCTCCCTGTATTCTCTCTGCATCAGAATTCATTTTATTTACTTCAAAATAAAAATTATTACCAATAAGCTTTTTATCTTCTTCTATAATGTAACTAAATTTGCATACTTGACCCGATCCAAGTGATGTAGTTTCAGTATCAATATATACTATTCTCTCACCCTAGATCATTCCTTCATAGTCGTTTTTTCAACTTTTTCGGAAGTACTCGCTTCTAATTTTAGGTTAGCATTTTCCATTAGAGCTTCATTGTATTTACTCTTCATTTCAACAAGCTCTAATTTAATATCAGCTACAGCTATTTTTCTATCAGCTTCAAATTCTGCTTTAAGCCTTTGGGTTAACTCATTTAATTCTTTAGATTTGTTACTTTCTAAATTTTTTATCTTGATTTTATAATCATTAATAATAGTCTTATACTTTTCTTCGATTGATGAAATTTCAGCTTTTTTAAGAGAATCTATATTGTCTATAGTTGATTTTAAATTCTCATTATTTACTTCAAGATTTTTAATTTTTGATTCAAAATCTATTCTGAGTCTTTGAGTTATTTCATTAAGGTTCTTAGCTTTGGCATTTTCTATGCTTTTAATTCTATTTTCATAATCAGTTACTATTGCTTGATTCTTTGCCTCAATTGAAGATATTTCAGCCTTTTTCAGTGCTTCAATACTATTCAATGTAGATTGCAAGCTTTCGTTTTTAATTTCTAAGTTTTTAATTTTAGATTGATATGTATCAGCTGCATCCTGAAGAGTCTTTACCTCATTATTAAAATTGCTAATTTCTTTATCCTTAATGGCCATTTGCTTTTCTTGGTCTTTCATCAGTTTCTCGTATTCTTTGATTTTTTCCATAAGCCCCTTATTTTCATTTTCCTTATGTACAAGTTTTTCATTTAATTCAGTGATTTTTAAATCTAGACCACTTCGAATTTCCTCAAAGGCATCGTTGGATTTTTCAAGTTCAGCATTTCTTTTCTCCATCTCAATAATATATTGTTTCATGGAATCTATATCTTTGTTTAAGTTTATCTTAACCTGCTCCGAATTTGTAGTAATAGCTATAACAGTATTTTGAGCACTGTCTGCCATGTTTTTAAAGTGATTTAATATATTACTCAGATCATTGGAGATCAAGTTAATGAAACTTTCTAAAGGAAGTGCTGATTCTTTCTTATTTTCTTTATCTTCATTTATATAACTCCAAAACATATACTCAAAGAGTTCTGTTTGGCTTAAATTCCTATTTTTAGCCATATTTTTAAAGTCTCTTTCAACATTGTCATCCGGTCTAATTGCATTAAGTCCTGGTTTTTGCTTGTTTTTATTTGAACTTTCTGTATTTTCATTACCATTTGTCATAATAAATGCCCCCATACGTATTAAAATATTACTGTTTATATAATTATATCATGTCAAATCAATTATGTATACTATTTATCAAAATTAGTATCTTTTATTTTAGTAGCATACTATAGTACACTATTAAAATATAATATACTAACTCTTGTTATAAGTATACTTTTACAGAATCAGTATTAATAATTTATAAAATATCAGAACGGTTGCATAATTAATCAATTTTTAATGGATAAATAGGGGTAATACCAGCAGCACGTCTGCTGGTATTACCCCTGGATAGATACTTTATGTGAAACAATAATTAAATTTGTGAAACGCTTTTGTTGACAATGTGAAATTAATAGTATATAATTTACATATGGATTAAATTATAAGGAGTGATCACATGGATTTATTTCAAAGTGCAAAAAAGTATTTTCATAAGGGTTTTGTTGATTTTGATTATGTAACTGACGAAACTGGATATGTAACTGTTAAAGATGGTACTGGTAAGTTTTATAAACAGATGGTTTATATACAAGATAATCGTATGATGTTTGGTCCAATTGAGGGAGTAGAATATAAGGATTTAGATTCTAAAGAAATATTAAATACAAGTATAAACGTGCGTATTTCTAAAGGTGAAAAAGATGATTTCACAAAGTTTGCTAACCAGCGAGGAATGAAAGCTTCTGAGTACGCAAGGTTTATCATAGAAAATGAGATAATTCGTCTTAAAAAGGTTGAGAAACAAGGTTATGAAATAATTGAAAGTTAGTTTGTTTTACAAAACGTAGACGAGAGATAGTGGAGTCGTAAATAAAAACTTCAAAAAAAGAAGGAAGCTGCTTCTGCAGTTTCTTCTTAAAATGAAATAATTGTGTAAATTTAAAGTTAGGAGATGCTAAATATGGAAAATATACAGCCTGTTCTGCAATATGGAGATGAATTTTTGTCAGTTGATAAATTAGAAACATTTTGTCTAAAAAATGGAGAAATGGATTTCTTTCACAATACTTTTCGTAGGTATGATAATTTTGCTATATTTTATTTTAAATTTACTGGATATACTTTTTTTAAATCTTTTGATGATGTTGAAGAATTTATTTACAATTCTCTTCTTCATTATAATGAAATGCGTGAAGAGCTTATTATTAAAGGTAGTAAAGATAATCAGGTTATTCTTATATTAAACAATACTAGCAATAGGATTAATAATAAGATATATGTATTGTCTGAGGGTATGTGTGGAGATACTAGTCGCTTGTGTTATGCTACTTTCTTATATTAATTTTAGGCTGATGTGAAAGCTATGCGGTTCACATAGAAGGGGTAATACCCAAAATTTAACCGCAGATCTTTATACAGATCTGCGGTTATAAATGAAAGAATTATAGTTTTTTCATTTTCTTTTCATATTTTTAGCTTTTATTTGTTGAAAAGTTCTATAAGTTCCTTGTTATCGGATTCTTTAATATATTTTTCAATGTATTGGTCAATGGCCTTATTTATTAGCCAGTTTATTTTTCTGTCTTCTAATTCGCCTATCTTACCTAAAATTTCTATCCTTTTATCACTAGTTGAAAGTGATTTTTTTACCATTGCCACTCTTTATCCTCCTTGCTATATTTATGAATTCTTTCTATAAGTACAGACAGTCTCTTATGATTTAACTCTGTACCGACAAACTTCTTACCATTCTTATACGCATTTAATCCAACTAATCCACGCCCCATGCACAAATCACCTATAATTTTATAATCCTCATTAGTGCAAATCCACTCTATTATATTCTCTTCATCTATATAATCAAGCTTCGGCTTTTTATATTTCTTGCTGCCACGTATCACATAGCACATCTTATCTTTTGAATGATAGTAGCTTGAATTATAAAACGTAACATATTTAAATATCTGTCTCATTTCTATTATAAAATCTGCTAAATGCTCTTTCCCTACTTCTACATAGCATGTATCCGGATTTATTTCTTTTATGCATTCAAATAATCTTTTATAAAAGATTTCGAAGCTCTGAATCCTTTCTTCTTTATCAGCTTTCGTATAGAATGTGTTAAGATTTCCAATATTCCACGGCGGGTCAACAAATAATAAATCAGCTTCTTTCATGAATTTTGGCAATGGATTGAATATATCATGCACTTTTATTTTACTTCCATTATCAAACTCATATATCTTATCATTTAAAGGATATTTCAGGTATGCATTGCCATAATCCCAATTAGCCATCTATATCAACATCCTGCATCTCCCATGCCCTGGAATATGTTTGATTCTTAAATATTTCTGCAATACCTGTTATTTGCTTCAACCTAAATACTTCTTCCATTTCCATCCCCAGCTGCTTTGCAATCTCCTCATCATCCTGTCCCTGTTCTAATAGAGCTTTAACTAGATCTCCCATAAGATCAACTTGGTGCATACCTCTTGCACGATTAAATTGCACTGTAGCTTCCATCCTTTGTGCAGGAGTTAAATCAAGCACTATAATAGGAATTTGTTCACATTGAAACCACGTCTCTAGCATATCATCCCTATGAAATCCATCTACTATTACAAACTTTTGGATGTCTGGGTCCCACACAGTTACAATTGCAAAGGCAAAGCCACTAAGTATAAATGATCTTTCAAGTAATTTCATATTATTATCGTCAACGTGGTTTGGATTGTAATTATTTGCCTGTATCAATTCAGCAGGAACTAGTATAGGAGTCATTACAGGTAGCTTTAAAACGCCTTTTTGGGTTTTTATAGTAGGAATATCCGGTATATTAAAAGTTCCAAATTTTTCAGTTACTATTGTTCTCATTATAGTAATTCCCTCCATTTTCTTATAGTTTCCTCACGAGGATCTGGCTTATTGTCTACAGGTAGATTGTTTTCATAATCATTTAATATAAGTTGCCTGCATTGCTGCCTAGCTACATAATTATTATCTAAATGCTTCCTAAATCTTTTTTCAAATATCCACTTCTTATCCTTATCCGGATATGTTTCCATAAGAAAATCCCTGTATTCTTTCCAATCCTTAAAGTTCTTTGGTAGCTTTCTCGCTCTTAAAATTTCATTATTTTTACCATAAATATGTCCTGTTTGAATACCTTTTGCTCTTTTAAGCAGCCTATCATATGTTTTAGGTTCAAACTCAGGAAGCTCTACAAGAGCTTTAAAACTTTTCTCATGTATAAGGCTGGATACTCTTATTTCTTGTAAGCCCATGCCTTTCTTATACATATAATCATATATCCTGGAATACTTCAGATTATTATCATAGATATACTTCCATATGTCGTGAAAATTCCAATCATATAAAGGATATGCACTTACATTCCCATTCTTCAGCTTGGTTGCATAGAACATCCCATGGGTTGGATTTTTTGATACTGCTCTCCAACGATTAGGGCTCTCTGTCGCTCGTAGGCCCACCAAAAAAGCTGTATTTTGTCTGCTATTTTCAAAGTTTTCTATAACATCATAAAACCCAAAACCTTTATTTTTATCTCTTACTGTTTCTTTCTCTTTGGACCATGGTTTATGCTGTATACTATCCGGCTCCTTATGGCGCATCCACATTTTTGCTTTTCCTGGCTCCCATGGCACGAACTGCGTATCTTCCAAGCTAGTCGCATTAGTAAGATTAAATGGGGTCTGATACCACAGCTTTATTGTATTTTCAGGATAAAGGTTCATAATATATTTGATCTGCTGAATGGTACTATCATAAACTACTTCTTCATCTAGAAAAAATATTCCTACCTTCCTATTTCGTTTATGAGCTTCTACAAGGGTTAAATGAGCCAGCACTGTACTATCCTTACCACCACTTATAGAAACACATACATTTTCAAAATTATCAAAAATATAAGAGATTCTTTCCCTTGCTGATGTGAGTACATCTTTATTTATATAAACTTGCTTGAGCATAGATTGCTTCTAACCTCGCTTTCCATTTGCTAAACTCCGTTATAACTACATCATCAATTGAGAGAGTAGTGCAAAGATATTTAAGAGTATTCATCTGAGTAGTTTTTATAAAATCGTTCATATTTAATCGCCTATAATGAGTGTCTATGATTATATAATCTCCTTTATCAACTATATCTTCATAACTTAATACATTGCTAAGCTTAAATCTCTTATTCCTGGCAACATACATTTTACTTTGAACTATTGCGTTTTTTTTTAAATCTCCAGCGAATAATTGTAATGCTCTTGGAATTGTTTCCGGATTTTTACTGCCAAGGGTATCAAATAAGCTGTCTCTTTTCTTGTTGTATCTCTCTTGGTCCTTAGGCGTTATAGGAATATTAATTAAATCCATTTTTATCTTAAATGGCTTCATTTTTATATCTTCATCATACAAGAATGCATAATCAAAAGCTTTTCCTTTGTACATCCCTTTATTCTCAAAGTCTAGCAGTATCATAAAATCATCTTTGTTATCTATAATGGGGAAAAATTCAAAAATGATTTTATGTGGTGTTTGGTTCAAGTAATGGTGCGCACAATTATATATTAATTCACTCCTGTTTTGAGTCCTCATGCATCCATCCATTATTATTAAGCTGCATTCCCCTATTTCTTCAAGCAGCCTATAAAAATACTTGTACATTTCAATATCTGCATACTCTATATACTCTATTTCACATGTCACATTATACTTGACCGGAAATTTCTTAAAATAAAAGCAATACACTTTTTTAATGCCATTTTCAGATATATACTGAGTAATTACTTTTTGCTTTTCTCTTTGTGAAAGGCCGATTCTTATCAATTTTGTATCTCCTCCTTCAACTCTTCAAACTCATTTACTACTTTCTTTCTATATCTTTTGCCATGCAGAGTCTTACCACTTAGCCATAGATCTAGATACTTTTTATCTTTCTGAGCCTCAATTTCCTTTTTAAAACTATCAACTAGATTTTCTTTTCTAGCAAGACAGTTTAAAATTCTCTCATCAAGCTTATTGGCAGCACATATATCCACTATATGTACGTTCTTATTTTGGCCTATTCTATGAACTCTATCCTCGCTCTGAGACCTTGTTGCATAGTCCCAATCATTACTATAGTAAATAATGTAGCAGCAGAATTGGAGGTTTAAGCCGTATGCTCCGCACTGTTTATTTGCAATAAGGAAGTTCGACGTTGTTTTGAATAAATCTAAATTTTTTTGCCTTTGCTTTTGGTTTAGCTCTCCATAAAATGTTACTGCAGATCCCACACCATAGATATTATTAAGAATTTTTTCTATTGTTTTAATTTCATCCGTGTACTTACAGAATATAATTGTTTTTTCGTCAGTATCCACATAGTTTAATAAGCATTGTATTCTTGGATTATCCAGTGGATCTTTGAACATTAGTTCATATTGTATTCTTTTATGCAGTTCACTTATAATCCTATTTCCACTTATTACGCTCTGCATAGCTGACAACATTCTGTAAATAGTAGTTTCATCAAATTCATTAACGTCTGATAAAAACAGTTCTTTTACTCTGTCGTATTCTGCTTCCTGCTCATTTGATAAAAAAAAGTATTTAACAGAGTATGTTTTATCCGGTAGGTCCAAGCATTCTGATTTTTTAACTTGATATGTATATGGCGCTATTTTTCTTACAAGGTAATCTGTATTTAAACATTTATTTACTTTTCCAGGTATATTTTTATCATATTCAAGGTGATTCGCCGCAAAGCTCCAAAAGCTTTGATAGCCTAATATCCTCCAATCTAAAATATACCATTGTGCAAACAAGTCTTTTTCACTTTTACTGATAGGTGTTCCATTAAGTATTAATTTATACCTACAGTACTCAGCAAGTCTTTCGATATTTTGAGTTCTTTTAGCCGCATGGTTTTTAACTAAGTTGCTCTCATCAACAATGAGGAATATACTATTTTCTTTCACTAATTCAAGTAGCTTAGTATTAGTTCTAATGCTCCTTGAAAGTGTTTCTATCCCACATATGTATATGTTTGATATATCATCACAGTGCTTAAGTAAATCTCTTCTTAGATTTTCTTTTACAGAACATGGGCATAGCCATAAAACTTTATTTATTTTGCCAGCATCGAGCCTTATTCTTATAAGTTCTAATGCTGTTCGCGTTTTACCAGTGCCCATTTCCATATATAAAGCACCTACTTTTATAGACCTTAATTTCTCTGTGGCTTTAATTTGATGATTGTATAAACCTGTTTTTAAAATCATATTAATCACCTAGTCATCTATTAATTCTCTAAGATCGTATTCCTTAGGTACTGTAAATACTCTTTCTTTTTTATGTTTAATTGCTTTGCTGTAGCAAAAATATCTATTGTCGTTAAACACTCCCACCACAAATACATCACTATTGGAGTACCCCTTTGGTGTTGAGTTAAAAGAATTTATTAAGTTAATCATTTGTTTTTCTGTAAGCCATATAATTGATTTAGGCTCATTCAATATACCTATTTCAACTATATATTTACCCACTTTCTCTACATATCGTTTTGAAATTATTGTAGTCAGCACTTTTATATTCATAGCTCGATAGTCATTAGCGCCTTTTCATCCGCATAATCCCACGCATTAAATTTTTCGTTCCAAAATGGTTTATGTGTTATTACCTGATACCCTTCTGGAACCCACTTAATATTAAACTCATATCCTTCTTCTAAATTTTGAAAATTTGCTTTGCTGAGTGCTTGAATTACTTTTTCATGCTTTTCAGTGTAATCCTTGTCTATTAAAATAGAGGTACTCTTTTTAATAGATTCGATTAGATCTTCTTTCGTCCTATTTAATTTGTAGCCTTCTTTTAACATATTTTAATCCTCCTTTAAATCATCTAGTACCTCTGTACTAGAATTTAATATTTCCTTTAATCCATTTTTAGAAAATTGCTCTGTTACTTTGATTGGCTGTACAGTATCTATGCTGTTTAGCTGTTCCTTATATCTTTCTATTGCTTTTAAGGCGCTAGAAGAAAACTTAAATCCATATAACCTTGCAAATTCTTCTACTTCTTTATAATGCTCAATTTTTACTACCACGTAGGGGTTATCCCATTTGCTTGTTGGTAATTTTCGAGCAGTATTGTATAAATCGCTTTCGTCACGCCATCCAATAGCTAACCACCCTTTATATTTTTCTGCACCGTATAGCATAATCCATCTTTTGCATTCTGGTTCATATATGCCTTTAACTGCATTTTCTCTTATTTGAGCATCTAGAATGCTGACTGTAAAGCCTGCATTTAATAATTTATTACCAAGCTCTGCAGCTCTATCTTCTATGAATCCATTTGTTTCTCTTATTTTTTTAGACCAAACTCCATCCCATTTATAGCATAAAGATTTTACAGTTTTTATAAAGTCCTCATTTTTTTCATACTTGGCTGTTATAGTATCATCTTTAACGATTATATCTACAACACCCGGATGGATATTATTTTGAGGTTTTACTGCACATTCCATTTTAATTTCTTCTTTAATTTTCTCTTCAATCTTTTCTTCTTCTGTTACTAAAACTTTATCATGTACTTTTAACACAAAATACATAATGTCGTTATCCCAGCATTCTATATAAAACTTAGCTGAGGTTTCATTTTCTAGTATATAATCTCTAACCTTATTAATAACTTCTTCTTGTATAAACTGATTGGCATATTCTTTGCCTTTTTTATCAGCTATTTCGTTTATAGCGTCCATATATTTCTGCTGTGCAATGCGCGCAATAGCTTTTTTATCTAAATTATTAAACTTATCTGCAAATTTTAATCTTAAGGTTTCAGCATAAGCAATTTGCTTATCTGTGCCTTTAAGCGCTGGTAGTTCCATTTCCTTTGCTTTTTCTGCAGCTTCTTTATTTGCTTTTTCTCTTTGCTCCTGCAAGTGTTTTTCGTAGCACTCTGAACATAATCCATTAAATTTGCTATCTGCTTTCCACTGACGGTCTTTGGTAGGGCCTATTATATTGACCCTACCTTCATGACCACAACTAAATGTTCCGTAGTACCAACCCATAATATACTTCTCCTTTCTTAATGCTTTTATTTATCTTGTTTTTTTAATATTTCCTTAAGGCTCTCAAGATATTTTTTATGTGTCTCCGCTTCTGACAAGTGTGATGCATGGCCAATCCCCATATTGCGAACTGTTTCCGAATAGTTTTTAATATAATTAAATTCCTGTTTGTTTATAAGTCCTTTATCTATTCCGTATTGTAAGCCCTCTTTTGTTACAGAATCATTCATATAATTATACAACTCCAGAGGAATTATCTTTTTAAGTTCTAGTTGTTTCTTCACTTCTTGAATAATGTCTTCTGGAGACATTATTGTATATTGAAACAGAGATTCAAACCCAAAACGCTCATGATGTGTGATTTCTCTGTATATCTCTAGATTGTACTTTAGTACAACCTCGGCACTATTCTCAACTAACTTACCACTTTTCCGTATAACACGCTCGTTATACCTTAGCTCTTTAAAGTTATATAGGTATGTAAAATAATCGATATTGTTTATATCAACTTTTTGCGAAAGACTTACTATAACTTCTGCATTTTCTCCTGTTCGTTTCTCTCTTTCTTTCATAAACTCCTGGTTACTTAATAGATTTCCGCTGAGTTTATAGTAGAAGAGTCTCTCATGTTCATTAATAAACTCAACTTTATCAATGAACATGGCTCCCTCCTTTCTTAAGTCAATAAAATTATCTGCTCCATAGTATTCCTTTTTAACTCTTTCAGATATTACGGATTCCATTTCATTTTCTGTAATATACTTTACACACTCAGCAGCGTACTGAATTTTATAGGATCCGTAGCTTGCTGTAATCTTTACATAATTTTCATCCCATTCCATTCTAGCGGGTTCCGTGCTGTGATAACAATGTTCGCAAACATCTGCTCCGTTACAATAGAATCCAGAACCATCAATTGAACCGTCGGCGATATAGCAACCGTCGTGTTCTCCTATACAACAACCGTCCTCATCTTCTTTATAGTAGCCACAATTTCCTGTTAGTACAGGATGATACTTGTGATAATATCCTTCAAAGTCCCATCCAAACTCTTTAAGTAAGTATAGAACAATATTTACATCTTCATGTGTTTTTCTATTCCTAATAAATTTAGGTAGTATCAAAACCCCTGCTTCTTCACTGATGAGTATTTTTTCTATGTTATTTAACAAATTCTTCATAATTTGTATCATCCTCTCTCTCTAAGTTTGCTGAATAGCAGCTTTATTTAAATTTGACTTTTTGTTTTAATTAAATTACAATAAATATATGAACTTTAACACGTAGTGTATTAAAACATTTTATTTTTTAATGTTGGAAAGAGCTTGGCTTCGGCTAAGCTTTTTCTTTTTTTACCAAGTATGGTTTCTAATTTTCTGTGTTGTACCATCTGGCATAGCATATACATATACAATATCAAGATCACATTCTTCGTCAGGATCATTACAAGGATCTGTCCAATGTTCTAATTCTTGTTTTTCTCCTGTTTCTTTCGCTTTATCAAATATAGCCTTTATTTTCGCTTCATTCTCAACTTTTTTATTTAAATATTCATCTAATTTAATCGCATCACTAAGTTTCATTTCGAAACCCGTTACTACATCATTAGGATAGTCATGATATTTTTGTACTTCTTCTTCAAATCTTAAATTAAAAGCTTTAGGATTAATTCTTTCTTTAGTACCTATGCTTTGTTTTAATCTCTTTTCTATGTAGTCACATGAATTGCCAACAAAGTCATTTGTTACTTTCATTATTGCTAATTTCACAATAGATTGTTCATGTCCTTTAAGATCCTCAGGGCAATCTTTCAAATAAGCTTGATATAGTGGATGATCGCATCCAACTATGCTTACATCTATATTCCTTTTCCCTTCCGCTACTTCATTAACAGTTTTTTCAAATAAAGTACTTCTTTCCGCTTTTAGCTCTATATATAAAGTGGTAAGCTCATTAAAAATATCTTCCGGAGGAATTACCCCTGTCATCTTTTTTTTACCAACAGTAAAGTCACATATGATTGCTTTTTTTTCAGTATCTAATTTCGCATTGCCAAAATAACCATCCTCAGTATACTTATTGTTTTCACAATCTTCACTACCTAATACTTTCCACTCCAATACTAATTTATTGCCCTTATCTAGTTTAGGATTTTTAAATTTGAATTGAAAACCACTTTTTTCAAAATTAAATTCATGTATCATTTTTATAATCCCCTTCCATTTACCTTATGTATTAAGTATATCTAAAAAGGTATTACCTTGCAATACCTTTTTAGCGTTTTTTTATAAAAAAAAGGGGTTATCGCTGGATAAAATGCGATAACCCCTTTAGTAATGTACTTTTGATATATTTTATTAGCCAGCTGGTGTCCCTGGAAAATCCAATAACATTTGAATAATAGGACCATAGGTTAATACCACTACAACAGCTACAAACAGTATAGATAAAAGTTTCTTATGCTTTTTTAACAATATATTCACTTCCCTTTTATATTAAATACTTTTTAAATAATTATCACAAATATATTGAACAGTTTCATTATCGTTTAAAGAGGAAAAATACTTCAATGTATTTATCAGCAATATATTATTTACCTCTTTATAATTACTTGTAAGATCTAAAAACTCTTTTTTAATATCTACTTCAGTTTTTTCTTGTATGCACTTCATTAACTCAATAAGGGCATCGCTTATTACAAATGCATATTTAAACTGTTTGGCTAATTCTAAGCTTTTCTTTAAATATGCAACCGCCTTCTGCTGATAATTTAGCTTAATATATCGTCTACCTATCTCCAAATATAGCTGAGGTAAGCATTCATAATCTTCTGGAATACTTGAAATATCATTTAAGACCATATTTAAATATTTTTTTGCTTCCTCATGATTCTCCATGTCTATGTATATTTCTGCAAGATTGCTATAATATATACTTTTATTGCCATAATCATTTTTTTGAGTATTATCTAGTAATTCCTTATAACTTACTAATGATTCTTCATAACGTTTTAAATTATATAAACATGAAGCCTTTAATAATCTAATTTTTGCCTCTATATCTTTCACCTTTGTATCAACATCAGGTTCTAAAATATATATATATTCCAAAGCATTATCGTACTGTTTTAAATAATTAAAATAAAGACAAATATTAAATAAGAATATGGTTTTAGAATACGAATCTAACTCTGGAAACCTATCTAGCGCATATTTACAAACATCGATTCCATCTTGATATTTTCCCATATAATAATATGTTTTTGATAACTTAATTAGTACAGAGATTAATTGAACAATATCCATATTCAAATTAATGTGCCTTCTTACGCTTTCATAGTACACCAATGCTTTATAAAAATAATTATTCTGAAAAAAATAATCAGCTGCCAATTCATATATCTTTACTTTCTTATCAACAAAGTCAAATTTGAGTAAAAACTCTTCAACCTGTTTTAGTGTATCATTAAAATTTATATCATTATTTTTAAGAAGTTCTTCAAGCTCTGCTATAGAGTTGTCCAATATTATTTTAGCCTGAGCTTCTTCATCTTCAAGTAAATAATCAATGCTTATATCTAAAGTCATTCCCTTTTTCTTTAGTTTTTCTTTTACATGTGTCATAATAACTTCTGCAGTATTTTGGGTTAGTTTAGCTTTGCCATTTTCTATTTGGCTTATCAAATTTCTTGTTATATCATTCCCAACAATTTCATCCTGATTTAATTTATATTTTTCTCTAAGAGTTTTAATTTTCTCCCCTGTAGGTATTATCGTATAGTCCAAGCGTTCTTCACCTCCAAAAATATTTAATATGCTTATTATATCATTTGTAAATACTTTTGTTGACATTTTTGATTTTATTTTACCGCATTTATTTTTTTATCTTTTATAAAGATATCTATTAATCAAAAATCTTTCAAAAAAAATTAAAAAAATTTTTGATTTTTTAATAATAAAGGTTATATATTCTATACAATAATTTATTTAATACATAGTAGAACTTAAAAATGTTTAATTCTCGGAATAATTAATATTTTAAAATCTAAGATATTAATGAAAATATGGAATTTTAACATACAGTAAGCTACTTATAATTGAATACATTAAACTTGAGGTAAAAGATTATGTATAAAAATTACGCTAATACTTCTTAATTTTACAAAGCTAACTATGTAAGACTAAATATAGAAAGGAAAATAATATGAACTTATTAAAGAAAATTAAAGAAAATATACTTACTTCAACTTTAGCTGCAGTAATAAAGGACAAGCTATATTCTGTGCTAAAAAAAAATACGACTCCAAAGAATAGCTTGGAGTCTACTACAGGAAAAAAAATCTCGATAAAAAAATTAAAGGTTAATACTAAGATTTTTGAGTATTCTAGCGAGTCAAAAACAGAGACAATTACTACTAGTAAGAAAAAAAATTAGTATTAAAGTACTTCATGTAAATGCGAATTACATGAAGTACTTTATTATTATAACACGTAGTGAAAACCCACGCTAAGAAAAAAAATTGTGAAAGTCTGAGTTTTCACCCATTCTAAGCCATTTTATGGATTATTAATATTTAATGGTCTCAATTAATCGTTCATGGTGCTGTCGATCTACCCCTTTTATAAATAAAATTGTTTAAGCTATCATTTTTTTGGCTATACTTATAACCACAATAGGGCTAAGGGAGATTAAAAAATGGAACAAAATTATGATGATGGACTAACTATTAGCGAATTAGAAAATATAATAAAAGATTTACCAAAGGACATGAAAGTATGTGTTAGAACTGGATAAGAGCATTTCCCTGCATTAAGAATTTATTCAGGAAAGTTTTATGAGATAGGAAGAAACGTTAAAGGCCAGGAAATAGGTTTATTAATTGAATGAAAAGTTTATTATTTTCAGAGAAAGAAGAAACATAATGAGGGTTTTGTACATGATTGAAGAGAAGGAAATACTTAAAGAAAAATTGCTGGATAATGGCTTAAAAATAATCCTAGCAAGATGGATAAGGAAAGAACTTAATAATAAAAAGCAATATGTAACCTGGTTACTAAATCCACAAACTAATAAGACTTATAATGGAAATTATTATAGTTCTTTAAAAACAGCTAATAATGATTATCTAAAAAGGAACGCATAGTAGGGGTAATGACACCCAGGGGCAAAGTAGAAAATGTTGGAACTAAATTAATAGTTACCGACATTTTAATTTGGGGCTTGTGTAGTTTGGAACAACATAGCCTATTAATAAAAATAAAATTTAAAGGTTCCCAGAGAACTTTTTTAGGAGTGGAGTAGATGCACGAGGAAAGCTTTGTAAAAGCTATTCAGTATTTAGAATTTGGTTATGTAATTCAAAGTTCTTTATCGGATATAAGGATAAAGAAAATAAATAATAACTATTATTATTGTTTTGAAGTACATCCTAATAATTACTCGGAATGGAAGTTCTGTGATGACAATCAAGAGTTATTTAGAATTGGAGAAATCAAAAATGCTTGGTATATATCAAAGGACGATTGATAAATTAATTATAAAAAGTGTGGCGATGGCTTATAGTGTTCACCTTTAGCCATCGCCACTCAATTATAAATTTAAATATATTTTCTACTTTGCCCCTGTCAGGATGCTCCCATTACCCCTAGTAAATAATATAAGCCTACATCAATTAGATCGATGTAAGCTACTTTTATTTTGATTTTTATATAATTTTTATTGAAATTCCAAATTTGTTAATTGCTATAGCTGCTATTGCACATAGAAAAATTACATATGTAGCTTCAAAAATATTCCCTGAAGGCGATCCTGTATGCATAAACGGCGGTATACGTAATCTAAATCCGAGTACTCTGCTGACTATTCTATATACTTTAAATTGCTTTAATACCTTTCCAGCTCCCAACTTTTCTAAAACAATAGGAATTGATGATAGTGGAACTCCTTCTGTTGTAAATATATCTGCCCAATATATGTGACTCAAATACCCTATTATAAAATAGCTACTTAAGTACCCATAACCAAGCTTGCTTAATATATATGTAACGCACATAGGTACTAGTACAGCCCCCTCAATTGCATGAAAGAAGCTTCTATGTGGAAAAATACCGGCAGCAATTAAAATAGCTCCTGATAAATACATCATTCCACTGAGATTGTGAATATAGCTATAATAAATAACAGCTGCTCCACCACCTATATAAACGAGCTTCATAAAGATTTTCTTAAGCAAGTCTCCTAAATCTCCTATGGATCCAGTGACAATTTTATATATACTACTTACAAACGGTATATATCTAACTATTCTTGAACCTGTTATTCCTGATAAAATTAGAAATGCTGCCAAAATATATGTTATCTCCGAAGATATTTTTTTCAATGAACTAAATTTATTTAATTCATTAATGATAATATTCGAATGATATAGTATATATAGTCCAATTCCAACGGTTAATAATAAGCTTATTATTGTCTTTAATATATTCTCTATTAATCCTACCACACCATCAAAAACCCCTGTTACTGGGTTCATATGATTTATTTTACTATGTTCACTGTCTGCATCAACCATGAGTGCTCCTAATCCAGCAAGTGCTACACCAGTAATATTTAATACTCCTCTTGGTATATGTATATTGCTATTATTAAATAATACAAATGAATTGATCGCTGGAACTGCTGTTATTATGACGCTAGACAATATCCCTATTCTAAGATGACTCTTTCCTAACATTCTCTCACCACTTTCTTTTATTTAAGCTGCAGCTTAATAATTAAAACGGCGGTCTATTTGGCCGCCATAGTTTTTTCTACTTTTTCTTTAAATTGTCCATACGCTAAATCTAATGTATCCTCTATTATCTTATCATTTATGCTACGTATTACAGCTCCTTGCTGCTGGAACCCTACCATATTTCTATTATTTTTTTTGCAAAACCTGTCAAAACACTTTTCAAAATCTGTTATTTTTCTATATACGACTTCATATATCCCCTGCTCCAGATCTTGAAGGCTTCTATTTATATCTTCCTTATTAGTATAATCATACTTTTTAAAAAAGAAATCATCCGATCCGTAAGCGAGCTCCTGGAAATCAATAATTGAATTTTCAATTTTGCCAAATAAATTTCTTGTTAATATAATATATCTTTTATTCCTGGCCTTTATATAAAATGGCTGCTTCTGTTTCTTCCAATAGAGCATGTCTCCAACTTCTAAATTTTTTAATATTTCTCTATAAGTGCTTTTTATATCCATAGTCTTCCACCTCATTTATTATATTGATTACAAGCTTCTGATACTTTATTTATTGCATCTTCAGCTACTCCTAAATACTCCTGAGGAATATCTATTTTTTTTAATATATTAACCTGGCTTATAAACTTTCTTGATATACTTAAAAACTCTGTAATGTCCTGTAGCTCAATTTTTTCCTTCATGATTTACACCTACCTATATTTGAACTCTGTTTTTTCTTTTGATTTGTTATATGCTATTCTCGCTCTATAAGGACCGTCAGCTCCTTTAAATTGAAGAAAATCTGTTTGTCCGTTACTTGCAAGCTTCTTCATCTGTTCTTCAGTTATATATGTCCCTGAAATATTCTCAGGAATAAATAATTTACATCCATCCTTGTATCTAGTACATCCATATCCCCCCTTTACTTTTACTACTCTTCCTGAATTACATTTAAAACATTTACCATAAGTAGTAACTTTCTTTTTTGTTTCCTTTATTGGTTCCATATTTTTAATGTGAGAAACTCCATCGATAATGAACTTTGTTGCAGCCTTCATAAATTCATCTTTATTTATAAGACCTTTTGACATTTTTTCAATGTTATATTCCAAATCGGCGGTTAGCTCAACACTTTTCAGAAGATCTATATCTATGCAGCTTATTACTTTCTTTCCTAATTCCGTGGCCATCAAACTGTTTTCGTCTTTAGTTACATACCCTTTTTCAATTAATGACTCTATTAAATCCGCTCTAGTGGCTTCGGTACCTATGCCCCTGCCTTTTAATGCCTGTTTCAAATACTCTTCTCCAACCAATCTTCGAGGATTCTCCATTATCTCCAATAGAGTATCTGCAGTATACTGTGGACGTGCTTTTGTCTTCTTATCTTTTACTACAGCATCAATAACCTGAACCTTTTCATTTGTAACTAATTTATATTCTCCTTCCTCATCGCTCCTTACACCATATACCTTTTTCCACCCCAAACTTATAATTCTAGTTAGATTAGAAATAAACTTACTTTCTCCAACTTCAGTAATTACCTTAATGCTTTCATATATGTATTCTTCATAAAAAACGCTAAGATACCTCAAAACTATTTCATCAAAAATATTTTTTTCTTTTTCTCTCAGTGTCATATAAATATCTTTCGTATTTTCATTTAATACTGGAGTTATCGCTGGATGATCTTCTACTAAATCATTATTCACCACATTTTTTAAATTTATTTTTTTTATGCCAAGACAATAATTTGCACTTTCATTAAACTTGTCAAATTGCAGCATTTTGAATATATCTCTTATCTCCTCAGCTTCTTTATCCGTTATAAACTGTGAAGCAGTTCGTGGATATGAGACTATCTTATGATTTAAATAGAGCTCTTCTAATAAAATCACCGTTTCTTTTGGAGTATAATCATATTTTCTACTACATACTCTCTGAAGCTCTGTTAAATTGAATAATAGTGGGTGTGCTAGTTTCTTACTTTCTCTATTAATATCTTTTATTTCCCCAACTTTACCATCAACAGCATTTTTTATATTTAAAGCATCTTCCTTTTTTAATTTACTAATTCCATCGCTACGCACGTAGGTCCCAGAATATCCTTTATCAAATGTGGCCACAACTTCACTATACAAATCAGCTTTAAACTCCTGAATTTCCTTATCCCTTTCACATATTAAATTTAAAATTGGAATTATACATCTTCCTACAGCTATCGTGAATTTATTATGTAAGGAATAAGCCCTTGAAAAATTAACTCCGATTAATTGATCCAGTTCATTTCTAGCCTTAGCACTATTATATATACCATCATACTCTTTATTGGCCTTTAAATCGGTCATAGCGGCCTTTATAGCCGCTTTTGTAAGCGAGCTTGTCCATAGCCTATATATAGTCTTATCTGTGTTTAATTGTTCTAATAAATAATTTCCGAGTAATTGGCCCTCTCTTCCGGAATCTGTAGCTAGTATAATATCTTTAATATCACTTCTTTTTAACAATTCTTTTATATATTCAAATTGCTTTTTCTTTTTTAAATCATATCTTAATCTAACCTGAAACTCTGGAATAAATGGTAATGTAGCAAAGTCCCAATTCCTATATATAGAATCATAGTCCTCAGGATCTTTAAGGGTAAACATATTGCCATTACACCAGGTAATAACATAGTCATCACCTTCAATGTGCCCATCGGCGGTTTGACTGCAATTAAGTGCAGCTGCTATAGCTTGGCCGACCATCTTTTTCTCTGAAATTATAATTCTTTTAAACTTTACGTTGCTTTTATTTTTCTTCATTAAATCAATGATACCCATAAATATACCTCCATAAAAAATAAAGAGTTTAATCGCTAGCGATTAAACCCTTTATTAATCAAACATGCTGCAGTAGCTGCCATCTGTTTTTAAAAATATTTTACCTGTACAATTTTCATCCCAAAAATCAAAAGTTGTAAATAAAAATTCCACCTTTGTTTTTTGTTTCTCTTTTACTGCTTCCAGAAGTTTTTTAGCTCTTGCGGTGGAATTTGTAAGTACCAAAACTCTAGGAAACCTTTCAAAGTTAATTTTATAATCTCCACTTAATTTAAAATGCTCATAAGATGGTACTTTCAAATCAAACGAATTAGATTTCTTACTGAATCCCCTAATTGCTTCAGTTCCCATGTCTACTTCTACAAAATAATTATACCTGGTATCTTCAGTTTCATATATAAAATACATATCTGGCTTTATATAGTTCTTTTTTTCCTCAAATGTATAATTAAAATATAAATGCCTGTCACTCCAGCAATTAACTATTTTATGTTTTTTATCTCTACACTCTATTTCTAATTTTGCCCTAGTTTCTGACACTCTTAGTGTATGATTTAACGTCTCATACTTTACTAAATTATCTCTCTTATTCCATCGCACTTCTTTTGAAGCTATTTCATAAGCTCCAGAAACGTATATAGCTCCAGCCTCGTCCAATAAGAAGAATGCTTCTTTAGAACCAGGTTCTGTTGTATCTTTGGTCGGAAATCTTCTATATACGAATCTATTTAAATGTAACTGCAGCATCTGCGGTCTTACATGACTTAAAGTATATCCAGTAATTTCGGCTAACTGCCTTAGACCTACAGCTCTCATAGAATAAATGACTTCTATAGCTTTCTTTTGAAATTGCGTTAACGGAAATTCTATCACAAACTCTTCATTTATATCTTCTTGAGCTATTCTTTCCTGATTCCTTTTCCCCTTTACCCCAGAAGGCTCTTGTATCTTCATATATTATTACACCCTCCTTCTATTTTTCTTCTCCTTTTTCTCAGCAATTTTCCACATATTAGCTGCTTCTTCTTCCTCAGGATTTATTCCTTCTTCATGCTCCTCCTCTTTTATATCTTCATCACTATTTTTTATTGTAAATAAATTTTTAAACTCACTTACTTCATCATCTTCTTCATTCTTTATTATTTCTTTTTCCTGAATATTGGACTTAACTAATTTTTCATCTTCATACTTTTCATCATTATCTAATTTTACTTTGAAATCCTCATCTTGGTCAAATTCTGAATATTGATTGAATGACTCTAATCTTTCTTTTAACATTTCATCTATCTTGGAGAAATGTATTCTGTTTTTACGATTATTCATTTTAATTTCTTCGGCGGATTTAGCTGCCTCTTTCTCATCAATCTCTGTTTTATCCAAAGTATAAATATTAAAAGTTTGAGATTTTTGTCCATTCACCAGCAACTTACAATATCCATATCTAGAAGGTAAATTTCTCAAATCTAACTGGTCAATCCTTGGTCCATATATACCTTCAAAATAAGGTGCATCTGGCTTTCCTACATTAAAAGTTATAGTTGTACCTACATTTCCATATAAAGCTTCTTTTAAGCCTTGTACCGCATCCATCTGTTCTAGGTCTTGATGCATAAGTATTAAGCATACTCCATATTTTCTAAGTTCATGAACTATATCCTTTATACTTTCGCTAATAAAGTTTTGTGCTTCATCTATAATTACTGGAAATGGTACATTCCACATACTTTTATCTCTTGCAAAAGCATTGACTATCATCTGTTTAATAGCAATACCGCCTATAAAGTTTATCCTATCTTTACTCATCTTTTCTTTTGATAATCTAAATATTATTATTTTATTGTTATCCATAGCATCTTTAAAGTCAATACAGTCTTCTTGTCCTATAGATCTTAGAAGCTTCTTGGAATCTAAAAATTTTCCAAATTTATACAATACTGATTGAACTGTCGACTCAGTTCCTGAATTTAATTGCCCATTTGCAGTTTCTTTAAAATTATTAATCCAAAAATCCTTCAACTGAGGATCTTTAAGATTTTTAATTGCATGCTGCCTAAACTTTTTATCCGTAAAAAGCCTTGGCATATCAACCATAGTACCTTCCTGTAGCTCTATAATGGTTTTTATTGCATTGCTTATATAGCTTTCATTTTTTCCAGACCAAACTTCACTAAAGGTTCTTTTAAATATTTCAATAGCTTCATCCACAGTCTTTTCAAGTGTTTCATCATAATCCATTCCAAGCCTTTTTTGCACTTTGCAAAAATTAAAAGGTGGAGGATATGGATCTGAGAAGTCCACCCATATAACATCTTTTCTTCTTTCTTCAGGTATTATTTCAATCATCTCATCAGCAAATTTTCCATGCGGCTCTAAGAGCATTCCTCCACGACCCTGTTCGATTTGATTTAAGAAAAACTGTTTAGCCCACTCTGATTTACCAGAACCTGTACTTCCTTGAATTAGAGTATGCTTCGTTAGATCTTCATCTTTTATTCCTATAGGTGTAGTTTCACCATGATATGTATTAATTGCAAATATATTTTTTTGCGTTTCAACATCCCTCGGCGGTGCAAATTCCTTTGTCTTTACTACTTCAACATCAGGAAAATTTTCTAAAGCTTCTGAACCTGGTAATCTTAAAAAAAAGTTTCCCAATTCACTAGCTGTTAGTATATTTTTCCTATCCGTAGAGTACATAAATCTTTCTCTAAGATGTTTATATAATAATGGCTGATTTAAAACCATATCTCTTTTTAATCTGTTTTCAGAGTCCAATTCATTAAACGCTGCTGTAATTGCTTTTACTCTATATCTATTAGCTTTCTGGAAGGACCCTATACAAGCCACTCTTATTACCATTTCAAATCCTGATTCATATACTTTTTCAGAAGCTCCACTAATTTCTTTTCTCTCACCCTTTGTTTTTCTATTACTTGTGCTGGCTCCATCTGTTATGTCTAAATCTGTATTAATGCCATTACTCTTAAGCTCTGATTTCAATTCATAACCAACTTGATCCTTAAAATCTTTAAGAGCACTTTTTATACTCTGCCCACTAGCACCATTTTTATTTCGCTTGGGCCTTATACCATCAATTTCATAGTCTCTTAATTCTTGTTTTCCTTCATTTTGCCATTTATTATCCAAAGGCCTAGCTAAAATTTGTATCACTGCCATCTGATCCGTATCCATATCCTTCAATTGAGATAGTAAACTTGGAATAATATCAGAATCAGCTCTGGTTTTTAATCTTAAAATATGATGATATCCAAGGCTCACTTCCACTCCATATGAACAAATCTTTTTACCTAACTTCTGTGGAATATACTCTTTAGCTTCTCTTATGACTACTTCTTGATATGTGGAATATATTCTATCTACTATTCTATCCTTACTATCACGAGGTACCTTAATATAAAATTTCATGAGCCTTTCTTTTCCCATTATTTCAAAGCTTAAGTATGGTCTGCCATACAGAAAACTTCTCCATTTTGTATTTAAAAGCATACTATGAATATTTTTAATTAGCTTTTCTGTATCTTTTATTGGTACAGTTTCCTTGGGTAGTATTTCTAACAATACACTTGTATTCCTGATTTTCATATCATGAATATATCTAACAATATTATCTACTAGAACTATTATTAATGCCACTACTGCTATCACTGTAAAAAAAATAATTCCTTTTTTCATCAGCATTTCAGGATTATTTTTCATAGATGAATTAATTGAATTAATTAATTTTGATAACTCTTTTAACATGTAGCTTTCATCTCCTTTTAATTACGGTCTTACATACTTTTATAAGACCGTAATCTTTATACTCATTTAGGACTGTGTTACCGCAAATTGCACTGTTGTTGTATAGCTCCCTGGTACAGCACTATTCCAATCGGTATTAAGCTGAAGATCTATTGGATATGCTGAAGATGCTGTTGCTGGCTGACTGCTTGCCAAAACCACCGGATTTGCTGAGTCCTTACTCATAGTTTTGTATGTACTATCACTATGAAGCTTTACTCCAAGATGATCTATAGCTATTATTTTAGGCGTTGTATCTGCTGTCTTAAAGTCACTTCCTGCTACTGCTGTAAGCTTATATGTAGCATTAGATTGTACTGTCGCTGTTAAACTTTGAGTATAAGTGCTAGTTAATGGATTTACATTCCCAAAGCTTATTGAGTTAGTGCTTACTGCAAGTGTAGTTGTTGGATCAACAGTAAAACCTAAATTAACAGTCTGGCTCGCAGAGCTTGCTGCAAATGTTGTTACTCCTGTAGAAAGTGCCATTGCTAGTGTTAAAACACCTGCTATAATTCCTTTTTTTATCTTCATTTTTCTAATTGGCCTTATAAAAATCAAACAAAAAAAATAAGGCCTTCCTCCTTATCGCGTTTATTATTACTTAATTCAATTTTTTAATTTTCTAAATAAATATTATTTAAATTTGTTACTAAGACTGAGAAACTGAAAATTGTACGGTTGTAGTATAGCTCCCTGGTACAGCACTATTCCAATCGGTATTAAGCTGAAGATCTATTGGATATGCTGAAGATGACGTTGCTGGCTGACTGCTTGCTAAAACAACTGGATTTGCTGAGTCCTTACTCATAGTTTTGTATGTACTATCACTATGAAGCTTTACTCCAAGATGATCTATAGTTATTATTTTAGGCGTTGTATCTGCTGTCTTAAAGTCACTTCCTGCTACTGCTGTTAGCTTATATGTAGCATTAGATTGTACTGTTGCTGTTAAACTTTGAGTATAAGTGCTAGTTAATGAATTTACATTCCCAAAGCTTATTGAGTTAGTGCTGACTGCAAGTGTAGTTGTTGGATCAACAGTAAAACCTAAATTAACAGTCTGGCTTGCAGAGCTTGCTGCAAATGTTGTTACTCCTGTTGAAAGTGCCATTGCTAGTGTTAAAACACCCGCTATAATCCCTTTTTTTATCTTCATTTTTCTAATTGGCCTTATAAAAATCAAACAAAAAAATAAGGCCTTCCTCCTTATCGCCTTTATTATTACTTAATTCAATTTTTTAATTTTCTAACTAAATATTATTTTAATTTGTTACTAAGACTGAGAAACTGAAAATTGTACGGTTGTAGTATAGCTACCTGGTACGGCGGTGTTCCAATCTGTATTAAGCTGCATATCTATTGGATATGCTGAAGATGCTGTTGCTGGCTGACTGCTTGCCAAAACAACCGGATTTGCTGAGTCTTTACTCATAGTTTTGTATGTACTATCACTATGAAGCTTTACTCCAAGATGATCTATAGTTATTATTTTAGGCGTTGTATCTGCTGTCTTAAAGTCACTTCCTGCTACTGCTGTTAGCTTATATGTAGCATTAGATTGTACTGTTGCTGTTAAACTTTGAGTATAAGTGCTAGTTAATGAATTTACATTCCCAAAGCTTATTGAGTTAGTGCTGACTGCAAGTGTAGTTGTTGGATCAACAGTAAAACCTAAATTAACAGTCTGGCTTGCAGAGCTTGCTGCAAATGTTGTTACTCCTGTTGAAAGTGCCATTGCTAATGTTAATACTCCTGCTAATATTCCTTTTCTTTTTCTCATTTTTAATATCGACCTTATAAAATTGAACAAAAATAAGATCTTCCTCCTTATATTTTATTTATAATTTAGTTCAATTTTTATTTTTTAATATATATTTAATTCACTCAGCATTTGCCTCATGATTAAACATCAACTAGCAATTGAAATTTTGTGGTTTTTACTTCTTATTTTTCTTATAAAAAAAACAACTGTCAAAATTACAGCTGCTGCTACTAATAAAACTCCCAATATTATATATTTTCTTATGCCCATAAATGTTATTGAATTAGCCAAGATAATAGGATTGGCTCCTTCATATGGAACTATTATGCTTTGAATATTATAGTCCTTATTATCAATACTCATGTTACTATAGTCTAAACATGCTATTACATCTTTTGTTTCGCCTGGTGAAATAACTGTACTTGAATATAGAACTTGTCCTTCTATATTTCCATTGTCTACAATATTTAATTTACCATTTGGTATTATAGTTTTAGTCCCTGTATTTTTAATAGTATATTTAAAAAATAAATCATGTTCTTGGGAAGATTTATTTTTATTTACTTTTAACTCACCAAATAATAATCCAATACTAGGTTTTTCAGTACTTTCAGTTGATAATTTAGTAATCTGACTTTTTAAATTATCAGCAAAATCTGTACTTGGAGTTTCTATAGTGTATTTGTTACCATCACTTACAATAATTAAGTTTTTTTCACTAAAATCTATTCTATCAATCAAAGAGCTTTGAGATAAAGCAGCTGGTATTAAAATATATTTAGAATCTGATAATTTAGATTTATCATTGGTAATTACATTATTTAAACTGATTTTTTCATTTCTAAATACATCGTATATTGTTTTATCCCCTCTTTTTAATTTAATTGCATCATTACTAAAAGATTTGGTTATCAAAGATATAAAGCTTTGTGAATCTTTCAAATCATCTGTAACAATAAAATCCTTTATTTCATAGGATTCTTTCAATCCGTCTGTCTTCAGTATAGGGTCTTGGACATCAATAAAAACAGGAACCTGCAATAATGAACTTAGATTAATATTTACTTTAGCTGATGATTTCTCTATAGGAACTTCTGTGATATTGATAATCGGCTTATATTCACCTATATCAACATTTTCTGGAACATTAACTGTAAACTTAATTGACTTCTCTTCACCTGGAGCTAAAGATATATCATTTTCTTTAAAATTTATCCATTTTGAAGCCATAACATTATTTCTACTACTATCTTGTATATTATTAAATTTATTAGTATTTTCTATAGCTTCTAAATGAACCTTATAACTATATTTATCAATCCCATTTTGGCCTTCAGCTTTAGAAAACTCACTTTCATTTGCAATAGTAATTTCGCTATCTAGTGACTTTCCTTTTTCAATCTTTAAATTATTTATAATTGTTGGAGAAGCACCTAACTTCAAGGTATCAGCTTTTGCTACATAGCTAGGGATAATGACCATTAATGACATTATTCCTACTAATATTGTGTTTATTCTTTTCATAATTTCCTCCCCTCTATATATGAAACAAAATAAAAAGAACTGTCCATTATTAATAGATAGTTCCTTTACTATTGAGCAGTTATACTTACAGGCAAAGAATATGCATCTGGTTTGTATATCCATCCCCCTTGTAAGTAAAACTTTATATTATATGTTGCTGTAGTAGCAGATAAACTATTAGCTAGTGTTACTGATCCTCCACTACCTAATGATACAGGAGATGAGTTTACACCATCTATTTGAGCCATTAAATAGCTCTTGGATATATTTTGTTTACTTCCTATCAAATCTGAAGTAGTAGAAATAATTAATGAATAAGAATTATTTGCTGTAACTGTAACATTAACTGTAGCAAATAATATATTTTGTGATGATGCATTAACATGACCGCTATTACTGTACGTAGTGCTATTTACTGTTAATGATACAGTTTTAATATTATTAACAGTTATGGTCTGAGAAATAGTATTTCCTGCGTTATCAGTAGAAGTAAAAGTGTAACTACCATTTGCAGTTACTACGTACGTAGTGCTGCTAGAATTAACTACATTACCACTCGGAAGAGTTATACTTTTTATTCCACTCAAATTATCACTAGCATTGGCCGTCAATGTAATACTACTAACCGGCGAAGTTGTATCTGTGGTTAAATTAAGTACCGGAGCAGTTTTATCTATTCCAAAACTTGATGAGGCCACCGCGCTAATATTACCTGAATTATCTAATGTTCTAGCATATATTATATGAGATCCTTCTGTAGAAACAGTCACCTGGCTAGAATAATCTGTCCAAGAACCAGTTGAAGAATCTATCTGATACTGTGACTTACTTACACCAGATCCACTATCTGTACCATTGGTTATGCTAAAAGATACATTATTATTTCCCCAACCAGTTCTTGATAAATTAACAGTTGGAGCTGTTGGCGGAGTAGTATCTGCATTGGTTATTGTAAAAGTATTAGTGGTGTATTTTGTATTATTATAATAAGCAATAACAGTATGTGATCCATATCCTAAACTAGCTTGAAAGCTTACGCTGCCTTCCCACTTATGAAGATCTGACGATGAACCATATTCATCATCAATTAAATTATATATATAATCATTATACTTTGTAGTCCCATCAATGGTTATCATAGCCTGATAATGAGACTTATCCCAATATTGGTTTGATGGAACTGGATAGGGCGTTATATTAAAGGTAACTGATATAGTAACATTTGTATTGGTTAATAAAGCTCCATCCTCAGGAGTAATAACACAAGAATTAACAGTTTCTTTTAACCCAAGTGCATTTGTCGTTATTCCATTAGGGATATAACATACAAACAATAATAGCACCAAAAGTATGCTTAATTTTGTTTTCATTTTTGTTCACCTCCATATGGTATTACGGTATTATAGATTTTATTTTACATACATCCTGAATAGGGCAGGGGAAAGGCACAATATACCGATTTACAAATATTTAGCAAGGTAGTCCACGGATGGGGGAGAATGCACCCTAATCGCAAGTAGAGCTGCAACATGGACAATAAACAACATACTTGCAACAATGACCGATACTAAATAATACGTGTCGTCATCATCGTCATAATCATAATATAGATAATAATCAAATGATAAAGCTTTATATATTAAATACAGCATAAAATGTTCCCCCTCCACGGACAGTATATAAAATTCCCCGCTCTATAGAATAGACGTAATAAAATCTAAGTTACGTTAAAGGTTGTTTTAGTAATATAAAGTAAAGGTTGTTTTTAATATATAATAGAAAAACTTCCTTGCTTCTGAATTCTAATCAACTTAGCACTAAATAAGACGTAAGCCAAGCAAAAAGTAGTAATTCACTAGCAACTCTAAGAATTAATAGTATAGAATTACTAATATGAAATATTAGCATGAAATAAGGGATAGAGTTGTGGATAAAACAATATAAAATGCAAGAATAAGCGGGTACGTATGCAGGACCCACATATAAAGTATAATTATATTTATGTCACGCGCGGCCACACCGCCTAAAGCCCTGATTTCACTAAGTTTTTCTATTTATATTCTCATTTATTTTTGGAATATGTGTGTTTTTTCATCTTCAGCTGCTCCCTGATGAACCTCCAGCAGATCCTGGAGAGCCTCGTAATTTTTTCCGGCTGAAATATTTATCTCTAATACTATTGGAATTAAATATTATCTTGTTATTTTCAAAATTTATACTTAATTGCTCTCCAGCAACAGCCTTATAAACTTCATTTAATATTTCGGATGCTACTTGATCATCTTGTTCATGCGCTTTGGTTGCATCAAGTTCAATAATTTTATAGCTCTCATAGAATAGGCAATAATCACAGGTATTTTTTTCTTTTATAAGCCCTAATGTTTTCAATTTATTTATTAGCTTGTATACACTAGATATATCTGTATAATCTAATAATTTCATAATATTCTCCATAGAAAGCCTTATAAACATAAATTTTGCCACAGCTTTATAGCCTTTTACGAAGAGTTTTAAATAATGCTTTATATATTCTCCTAATTCAACACTTGAAGTCTTTATAAAGGCTCTAGGAAGAATATAACGCTTTTTAGAAGCAGTATATTTAATTTCAATTTTGTCCCCATGATTTTTTATTTTTAGTGAACATAATTTGCAAAGCTCCTTTAAAGTTCTTTCTTTAATCTCATAGTCTTCAGGTTTAAATATAATATTTAATAAGTCTTTATCTAATATCTGCAGATATAATAAATAATGCCTTGTACTCGCTTTATTAGACCATAATTCATTAATTATATTTGCATCAATTTGGACTGCATCTACCTTTACCATTTGCCTGTTTATTATATTTCTCGGACATGCTTGGCACATAGTTTCTATGCCCAAATCCTGATAAACAGCCTGCGCGTAGCTACAAGAAAAATTGTAATTTTTCCTGAATAGCGTATTTACTTTAGAACGTATATTTCTCTGACTTTCATCATGATTCCAAGAGCTTGCCAATTGTACTAAATTTTCATAAACTTCATCTTTTGTATATCCTATGCTTTTTAAATATATACCAACGCTAATTAAACCATAGTTTCTATGGCCTTTTTCAATCATATGTTGCATTAAATATTTAATACATGTACCGCATGGTTTAGCTTCTAATGGACCTTCTTCCACGTATCCTTTACTTTTTACTTTTTTTACTGCTGCAGAATACAACTTTATAAAATTTAGTGCTAACTGTGAAGGCACTTCTTTATCTAAAGGCCTCCTGGTATTCGTTAATTCATCTTTTGTAGTAGCTCCGATCATGAGGTTCATCAATTCAGTTATTTCAATTGGTACAAAATATCCTCCTTTATAATAACAATTTGGAGTTTTCATAAGTTTATATGTAGAAGTAACTATAGACTCATCAACATGAATTAAGCCAATAGCTGCCTTTATTTTTCTATATATTTCCGCATATATTAAGTTTAAATCCTTATCTGGCCTAGCATTAAATGCTTTAGGATTAACACTAACATAAATGGATCTTGAATTATTTATCATTATCAGTATATCATCTCTATGTATATTTAAATCCGTTATTAAAAACTGAACATACACAGTTGCCTCATAGATCGCATCAAAATATTCCTTGCCATCGCCTTCAAATTCTAAAACAAATGGATAATATTTTTTTTCCCAATCTTCTCTTCCTGGTCTTTCTTTAAGAAAGCTGCTGTATGTCTGAATACTCATATGGCTAAGAATCTTATTTTTCATTGTATATTCAAGAGCTCTTTCAATGTGTGTCTCATACTTTTTCGTAACTCTACTTTGGGAAAGATCTTCTCCTTCTATAACTTCTACTATTCCATAATGGTATTTCTCACCTTTTAACGTCCAAAATGCATCTATAAGTTTCATTAGTTTCCCCCTTTTTCCGATAGCTGATGTCGAATGTATTTATATTTTAGGAAAAAGTGTATTACATTTTTTTGTTTATACCCTTTATTTTTTTCGCAAAAATGGATATAATAAAAATGTGCTCACTTTTTTATTTGCATAGGTAAATAATTTTTGAGTTTCAACTTATTTTAGATAATAGAAAACCAAGCCTTTAACACCAAGTTTTTTTTGGATTAAACGCCAAGATTCTGTTATTTAATTTTGCTAATGCTAGTTTATTAGCATTTAGCTTACTCTAAAAAATTGCCAGTTTTTTAGAGTGTATCTAGTTAAGCTGCCAACTTAACCAGATGAATAATTTAATACGATTTTTTAATTCGTCTGCTGTAGTATGCCAATACTGCAGCTTTTTATTTTATTTAAGCTCATTGTGCATTTATATTTCATATAATGCATATTTATATTGTACAGAATTCTTTTAAAATGTGCAATATCAAGCTTTTGAGGCACTTGTCGAAGATTTCTTTATTTTTCCTTTTTTAAAAATTGTAATACATTTTTTTTAGTGCAATATCTGGGTTATAATCATATTTTAAGTGAAATTGTATTACACTTTGGACATTGATTTTAAAATTGTATTACAATTTAACTATTTTAAGTTGCTTATACCTTGATTTTTATGCTTTTGTTGTGTATTACACTTTTGTTAATTATATAACTATTCTGTAATACAGTTTTTGTTCCATATTAATAAAATGTATTACACTTTTATTGTTTTTTGCCCTAAGTTCTTTGATTTTTCTTGTTTAAAACTGTATTACACTTTTAATTGTCGTTTTGTGTCGAATTATTTTTTCTATCTTTTCCTTCTAAATGGCTTAAATGCACTTGATAAAGCGTTTTCGTTGCTATCTATTTTGCTTTCATTATCAAATATCTCAAATGCAGGATCAGAAACGAAGTCTTTATATATCTCTTCTTCACTATTATCAATTTCTTTCTTATTTTCTATTTTATCATTTGAAGTATGCTTATCTGAGATTTCAAATTCATCAATTTCATTAAGCTTTTCTTTTTTCTCTATCTTTTTTCCACCTATCAAAATATCTAAATCAAACTTTTTATACTTTATATATACTTCTATAGCATTTACAAGCTCAATATTTAGCTGGTCTTTTTCATTAGCATCATTTATAAAGTCTATTATTTCATCACTATAGGAGAGTTTTTTTGATAATCTGAAGGATACTACCTCGCCTCGCTGATATTTTTTTTTCTTTTGCTTCTCACCTTCATTCATTCATACCTACTCCTAACTTAATTTATCCCAGAACTTCGTCCGCAGCAGCTTCCTTATCATTTTGCTTTGATACTATGCTATATAATGCCCCTAGTGCATTAGCAAATCTAGCATTTTTCACTAGTTCTGTATTGCCAGCATTGAATTCTTTTTTAAAGCTATCAAAACATGTTATTGATCCTCCACCGCCCATATTAATCCTATTGGCAAGCTCTATGTTTATTCCACTTGGTGCCAGTCTATTATTAATTCTATTTACTAGAGTCTTTACAAACTCATTAAATCTTCTTTCTTTGCTGATTTTAAGTTTTTCCGTCATATCTTCAGTCTTACCATTTATATTAGCGATCAACTTTTTATTATTTCTAATAGTAAAATCTAATTGATGCCTAGACATTATATCTAAAAGTCCTAAATCATATAAAATTTTATCCAAAGGATCTGATGTTCCTAATGGAATTCCTTTGAATCCTTTGTCTAAAAATTCTCCATTTTGGAATACCGATATTTCAGTTGTTATACTACCTATAAATATGCCAATTATAGTCTCATCCTTAAACTTCTCCATTCCTTCATTAAATCCACCTTCAGCATTATAAACTACAGCTAAGTGACCTGCTGCACTTTCAGGTGTAATCTCGTCATCAACTATATTGATAGTAATTTTTGCACCATTAAAAGCAGGCGAATTAAATGTAACCTCATATGATTTTCCTTTAAAGTTCTTTTCAAATATTTCTACAAGATCTTCGTCTTCATAAAAATATTCTTCAGTTGGCAGTAATGTCCCTAGTGCCACATTTTCTGTTTTTTCTAGATTGTTAGGATCATATAAAGCATATGCGCACCCTGTCATTATTAAAATTATAGTATCTAAACTCTTAGCTTTCTTATCTTTTTTACTTTTTTCTATAAGGTCTTCTCTATTTTCTTTAAATGCCAACCCACCTACAAAGTATCTTCCAAGTTCCTTGCCTTCACTTTGTATTGTCACATCTAACAAGTTTGATAAATGCCCCTTTTCTGTTCCCAATGTTCTTCTTTTATATCCTGGGGCGATAACATTCATTACCTCAAGTTCTTTTTTACCTTCATAATTTTCTTCTTCTAAATAAAGTTTTAATGAATCATTTCCCGCATCAGCGCCTATTTTTTTAGTAACTTGCATTACAACTCATCCTCCTTATTTTCTTTTTTATTTTGCTTGTCCAACCATTCCTTTACATCTTTTTTATTGTATCTTAATACCTTTCCCTTACCAATAAACGGCATGCCTTCATTTCTCCATCTCAATGCTGTAGATGGAGTAATCTGCAACCATTCACATAGTTCTGTTGTCTTAATTAAATTTGAGTCTGTCATAATCCAACTCCTTTCCTCTTGCAAATATTGTTTTTGTCATTTTTTATTGCTTTTGCTCGTATTTATGCTTTTTATGCATTTTAATATTTTTTATATGTTTTTATGCTTATTTATATTTTATATTGCTTATATTCCATTGTCAACAATATTTAAGGAATTATTTATTCGTTATATTATGTCAAACTAGATTTTTTATTTTTTAATATATTTGAGAATATCTGTGCAATGTATGGATCAAACTGTGTTCCCGAATTTATTAATATCTCTTTTATGGCCATTTCTACGCTTATATTTGATTTATAGCACCTGTTGCTTACCATTGCATCAAAAGCATCCGCTACGGCGATTATACGCGCATTAAAAGGTATTTCATTTCCTTTCAGTCCATCTGGATAACCTAAGCCATCATATCTCTCGTGATGATGCTTTACTGCTTTTATCACACCATCTGAAAACTTTTTTTCAGATAGTACATTTGCTCCAATAATAGAATGTTGCTTCATTATGCTAAATTCTTGTTCATTGAGCTTATGATCTTTATAAAGAATATAATTAGGAATTATAAACTTTCCAACATCATGTAAGTATGCTGCTGTTTCTATTTCTTTGATAGCTTTTGCATCTAAATGAATAGATTTAGCTATAGACTTGCTTATACTTCTAACATTCCACATATGTTCCATCAAATCCATATTATCACCTTAACTTCCGTTATATCATTACAATTATTCCTGATTTAAATGATATGTATATAGCAGCAAAGACTGATAAAAATCCAATAATCGCAAATATAATAAAACTACTTTCTTTCAATCCCTATCCCCTCCTATTTATATCAGAGTAGAGCGTTATTTGATTTCTACCATTATCCTTAGAAAAATATAAGGCCTTATCGGCCTTTTCTATTGCTTTCCCTATTGAATTTTCTTTATCAAATTGATATATTCCAAAGCTCATTGTCACATTTATAAGTTCTGCTTCACATAATATTGAAGTCGTCTCAATTTCTTTTCTTATTAGCTCCATAACACTTAATGATTTCTTTTCTGTGTTATTATCAAAATATATTAGAAATTCCTCGCCGCCATATCGATAAATTCTGTCTTGCTCTCCTAGTTTATCCTGGATTAACTTGCTAATAGTCTTTAAAACTATATCTCCTGCAGTATGGCCATAAGTATCATTTATTTTTTTAAAATAATCTATATCCCCAAGTACTAAAGAAAATTTCCTATTTCCATTAATTTTTTCTGTAAGATGCTTTTGCATATAATTTCTATTGTATACCTTGGTCAAAGTGTCTTTCATGGCCAGTTCAGATATCTGGTTAGTATAGTTAAAGTTTTCTATAACTAAACTTATTATTTCTGCAACCACAAGAAAAATTTCCTTGTCATATTTAAATTTATTTATATTTTCTATGTATATTGCACCATTATTCTGGTTTAATGGAATCAGATAACTAAACTTTACTCCTCGCCTTTCAGCAGAAACATATGACAGAGTATTATTTGATTCCATAATTTCTGCTTCTTCAGCCATACCAGGTATTTTCTTATTAACATATTCCTGAATATCTTCCGTGAATAATCCGCTGACATTTGTGCTGACGATTTCATATTCATAGTTATCTGCAGCTTCTATCTTTTTATTAAATATCGTACAGAAGTCAATATTATAGTATTTCTTTAATATTTTTATAATTGAATAATAGCTATTTGTAATATCATATTCCTCATTTTTCTTAAGACTAATATTTATTATTTCCTTCAACATGCTATTAACATTTTTTTGATATTTATTTTTACGATCCACATAAATTATTACACTAACAAATAATATAATTATTAATAATATAATTACCATTTCAATCCCCCGCTAAACTTAATAAAGCCCCCACTTAATTTTTGTGGGAGCTTAAATTTATTGAATTACATTTGCCCTAAAGTTGCTAAGAACATTATATTTAGTTTTATATACCATAACATCTCCAGGTTCATACACTAAATTTTTAGGAGATCCTTCAGATTTCCATAATTGCTCTGTATAAGTTGAAATTTGATCTTGGCTTAATGTTTCAATACCATTTTTATAAGCTATAATATCAAAGTTTACTATCAGATGATCACCTTTTAGATAGTTTTCTGGTTTTAATTCAGCGCCATGCTTAACAAATATAGCGCTATCCGGAATGAAATATTCTCCGTACCACCATTGAGTTTTACCATTAGAATATTGAATATCGTTTTTCCAACTCGACCAATCTTGCCCCTGATCTATCCTAACACCTTTCGTAAGTGTAAGTTTATTAAAGTTGTTAGCTATCAATACATCTCCAAGCTTCGTTTTTAATGTAATATTAAAAGGATCATTCAGTCCATAAAATTTACCACTCTTAATATAATAAACATCTACCGGCATACGATTTTTACCATCCCAATAATAGAAATGAGGAGTTATCTCTATCCTATCATTGTCTCTATATAGATAATTCGTCGTTAAATCAAAGAAAAATGCATATCCCAATTTAGGTGCTGTATTTTTTATTGTTGGATGGCTATCTTCGTCAATAGGAAGTTTATTAGCTCCAAATTTTATTCCTGTAGGTTGAGTAAAATCATCACTCTTCCAAAAAACACTATGCCAAATAGGATCTCTTATGTCAGTAACTTCGAAATCATGCATTTTTACTGGATCTTCATACGGTCCAAAAACTTTTGTAGTTAGATTTCCTGCCATATCATACAGCTTTATATGAAGATAAAGGTTATCTCCAACTGGCTTTTCTATATCACTGTTTAATTTCTCACTGCTTCTATCTGTTTTAGTATAATCGCTATTATATAAGTCTTTATATTCACTTGATTCCGTAACACCATACGTCCATAAATACTGTAATTTGGCGCAACCTGATAAATTATCTGAATATGTCAGCTTACCATATAAGCCATTACCACTGCCTTGTTGACTAGTTTTTTCGACTGCTCCCGCTGCTGTAGAAAATATTCCAGGAGCTATATTGAAATCTACCTGCGGAGCTGTTGAATCTATTAAATAAGTTGCATTATCATTATTATTATTTCCTGCAATATCATCAGATTCTACGTTAACATTATACATACCGTCTATTAGCGTAAAATTCTTATTATAGCTTAATAGAGAATAAGGTAATACATCTACAACCTCTTGTCTATTAAAGTGGCTAGAATCCTTTATATCTACTTTAGAGTTTTCATTAAATCCACTCAAGTTATCTGTAGATTTTATGTTTAAAATATATGGCGTTGGATTATTAATCCACTTATCTGGCTTATTTATTTGAATATCTGTTTTTGTATAGTCTATGTTATATTGGCCAGAAGTACCTACAGGATTTTGAGGCACATCAAACTTGTCTATTTTACTTGATTTACTAACAGAAGCCGTCGTTTTGCTGCCATTATTATTGTCTCCACTAGATACATCAGATACAGCTGGTGTTGCCGGATTTTCCTGATTTTCAATATATCTAGAACTTGCGTTTAATACCTGAGCTTTTCCTTCTTTTACATATACAGTCCCTCCACTATCTATCGTTGATGGATAACTATTGCCTGTGACATTTATTGTCCCTAAAGTGTATTTGACTCCAAATGGGACCCAAACATCATCTGTTAATGTAAAAGTATGATGCACAGTATTATTATATGATCCGCTACTAGCATCGTAGGATGAATTCCAGGAATCTATCAATATTGTTTTTGTATAATGCTGAACCCAATTATTTATAAGTGATGGTTTGCTACAAGATACTTTTACTGGATAGCCATTAGGATTCCCTGCATTGGTCCAGTCTGTTGAATTTGGCACAAATGTTATTTCACCGCCATTCTCACCACTAGGCCCTGGAACTAGATTTATATCATCTCTGCCTCCTCTATCAGTTCTGTTAGATAAATTATCTTCAGGATAAACATGCGTATGGTATGTCCCCATAGAATTGCTGAAGTCTCTTTTATCAATATGAACCATCCATGTACCGTTTCCTTTATCTACGCCAGAATAAGTCTTTTTATCCGATTGATCACTTTTAGTCCATGTTTCAAAATTCACAGTTTTAACACCAGACCTACTATCACTTACTCCAAATATATAAGCGTCATATCCGCTATCTGTTATATTTGCTATTGTAAAGTTATATGCATTAGGCGCATCGTCATCTGTTTTAACCCATCTGAAGCTTCCTGCTTGTCCGTTCACAGCAAAATAATCCTGCCACGAACTCCAATGTCCATATTTTTCAATTCCAACTGATGATAATGTCATGTCTATATTGTTTCGTCCTGGCTTTATGTCTTCTTGAACGAGCATACTATTAACACTTAGCGTAGTACCATTAACCGAATAATTAACTGAATTTTTATCTACTATACCTATTCCAGTAACCATATCAGATCCTGTCGTGTTATTATAATTTGAAGCATTATTAGATGGTCCATCAAATAATTTTTGAAAATTTACAGCTCCATTAGTAGATGAAATATGAATAATAGATTGTTTTATATTTGGGTCCCATTGAGCTCCTTGCGAATTTGAAGCGTTTTGTACAGCAACATTTCTATTTTTATAATGAACTGTTGAATCTGACCTTATCCATACAGTATCTCCATTTATATAATTATTACCATTTATTTGATCTATATATGTATCCTTAACATTTGCATTCGGCAGCGGCCTTCTATATATCATTAATACTGCCCTTCTATATCTGTTCCAAGTAACGCCATCTTCAGTATAAATAGCTGAACCTCCATCTTGAACTCCTGGAACTACATTTGCTACATATGTAGGATCATAGCCATTTACATACTCGCTATACCCATTTTTAAAATATTGATCCCAATTATTCCAGTCCATCCAAATATCATTTACCCATACCCATCCCCTTCTATCATCATTATGCAATTGTGTAGAAGCATCTCTTAAATTATTATTATCTATTATTCCAGACGTAGTTGGATTATCCTGCAATCTAGAATCATTAGGATTATTTGATAAAATAAAGTTCAATCCTAGCATATATTCATAAGTACCATCAGAGTAATATGTTCTATAATCATCTGAAGCTTTAACTGTTTGGTGTGGGACTATAAGCATAATAAACACAATAAAAGCTCCTATAAATACTTGTTTATACTTCATAGCATAATCTGCCTCCTGTTAATTTTTTTGCAAAATAAAAATCTAGCTGCATACGCAACTAGATTCCTTTGAGGATCATAGAAATTATGTTGATTTTAATAAATTTACTGCAGATTTCTAACACGAATTTTAACCTTTTAATTTAAAATCATATTGTATTTGGATTTATTCCTTATCAGAATCTCAAAATTTTATAGAGAATAATACTGCTGTAGGCAAAAATACTATTTTTGTTATTATAACTGTAATTAAAATAATTATTTTGAACGGAGCTAATAACAATTTAAATAGGTTTGATTCTTCTTCATACCCATAATAGCCATTGCTGTCCACTTCGTCATAGCCTCTTGCTATTTTGCCTATCACCCAACTCCAAACATCTGAGCCATCATGAAATATCTTAAAAAAATTCCAGTAAGATTTTATTACACTAATATCAAATCTCATTTCTTATCTCCTTGACTATGTTTATAGTATATGCAAACTTTAATCAACTATATTGTAAATTTATGAATCTGTAAAATAGCCATTAATATATTCTTGAAAAACTTATTAGATACCAAATTAAAGTAGCTGGATTTTAATATAATACATCTTATAATTATTTATTGATGCATCCCAATACGCTACTACGTAATTAAATCCATTTTTCGCTCCTGGTTGTTCAGGAAAACGAGTATAATAATATTGACTTTCACCTGTTACTACGTTTACCGAATACTTAATGTATTTAAATTTAGTACTTGGATCGCTTGTATAAGGACACCATTCATTCTTCACATCATCAGGAATAACTAGATTGCCGGTTACAACGGATCTAGCTAATTTCACCAAAGACTGGGTCCTTGGATCTTGTTTATTTCTTTCATATACCGGAATAGTATACTGATTATTTATTTGGTTAGTAAGATCCTCATCAATTCCGCTCTGCCTGGTAGGCGCTGGAGCTGGTGTAGGGGCTGGCTTAGGGGCTGGAGCTGGTGCTGGTGTTGGACTAGTTTTGGGCGTTGCTGCTGGTGCAGAAGCCTGTGTTATTGAACTTGTAGCTGCTGAAGAAGTTTTTTTTGTTGAACTATTATTAGAATTTGTAGTATTTGAAGAAGTATCTGTTGAAGCCGCCTTCTGGCTATTAGCTTCATTTGGTGTATTTGAATTATTACTTTGAGATTGAGTCTGAGTTGTAGGTTGATTTTGCTGATTAGAATCTAAACTTTGAGCCTGTGATTGATCTTCATTGTTTTTTCCAATATCTGATGTGACATTAATATCCTTTGTATCGGCCTTCGCTGTAGCTTCTGCTTTTGGCGTATTTTGTGTGTTATTTTTAACAATTACAGCTGCAGTCGTAACTCCCCCTACACCTACTACTGCCACCGTAGCCATAGCAATTACTTTAACTTTTACTGAAGCATGTAAAACTTGTGGAAATTTTTTTAAAAGCTCAATTATCTTCATTATTGATTCCCTCCCTAACTATTTTATCTATATCGGTTAACCTGAAAAATTTGTTTCTTCCTTCGATTCTGTCTACACTTACTATCCCACGTTTTAATAAATCCTTCATGGCTCTATTGATCCTTTGCGGATCAACATATAAGATTTTTGAAATCTGAGACTGGCTGTATGATTTCCCCTTTAACAACATCCATATTTTATAATGATATGTTGTTAAATCCTTTAATGCAGCAATATATTCATAGTATTCGCTTCTTTCCATATTTCTCTCCACTAATATTGAAATATAATTCAATATATATTGTATTATATTTCAATATTAACACTTGCTCTACAATTTGTAAATAGCTTATGGTAAATTTTTCGTATTTTTATTTGTAATATTTAGGGTCTGGGAAATATCCGTTTTGAGCTGCCTCGTATTCATCAAAAAATGATGTTATATTATCCCCAGTCATATTATTTGAGTAATACTTTTTGCCATTCATTTCATATCCATAAATAGGTTTTCTCTGATATATTTTTGCAGTTCCAAATCCATATGTATTATAGTTAGATACTCCCCTACTGATTTCTCCTTGTAAAAATGCAATAAAACTAACTGAAGTTATTGATCTATTCCCCCAATACGGTATATTGAAAGCAAGTTGCCAACCATTTAATTTTGCTACTTTATTACTGTTATATGTATAATACTGTAGGTCTCTTTGAATAACCTGATTTATAACCTGCGATCTTATTTTTTCAAACTTTTCACCAAAATAATTAGGATATTTACTCTCAAATTTACTTTTATCTCCTTCATATTTTTGTCCAGAAGATAAATCCTGAATATAGACATAATTATCCATAGTAAACCTAATTTTTATATTTAATTTAGTATCAAGTATTTCATATAGCTTTTTATTTGTCCAATCATTTGTATACTTGACACTACCCTTAATCTTCTGTTCCATCCATGAATGAATGTAGTATCCATCATATCCTGCTGCTATAATTATAGGGATTTTATTCTGTAGTGCTTGTTGTGCGGCATAATTTTCTTCTATTCTTAAATTTAGATATAATGATCTTTGAAATCTTTTTAGTCCTTCGTCTAAATTTAAACTTGAGTATAAAGCAGCCCCACCGTTAGCTTGTAGTTCCATCAGTTCATCGTTATTATCCATAAGTAGAGCATTGGCAGCATCGCTTGTAGCATTATCTACTGCCTCTGAATAATCATACTTTAAATCTTCAGCATTTGTCATTGCAGTCATATCAATATTTAAAGGGAAAAATAATATCATAAATAATACAATTGCAATTAAGCTAATTTGCCTCATTTTCTACCATTCCTCCATTGCTGAAGCTCAAGTACTTATTAAAGCCACCTGAATTTTGATATAAACTATATTCTAGTAGCCTACTTGGTTCCACTTGGGTTTCAGTCACTGTTATCGAAAAATCATCGCCATATCTCATATAATATTTCTGTCCAGAATAAATTTGCTTAAGTATTTCTTTGTTGCCATGCTTTATATATAGAACCTTAGTGTCATTAGTGCCATTAGGGTATATTAATTTGCTGCTATGCAATAATTCAACTTTATATACTCTTTTAGTAGTGTCCATTTCGCTCATAAAGCTTTTAAAAGTATCTAAATCTACATATCCATTATTTCTTACTTGTTTTTGAAATTCATTTATACTTCTCTTTACTTGATTATTTATGGCTGTATCGGTTGTGTAAAATGTATTATGTATTGGTCCTGCTAATAGTCCAAACGTTAGTAAAATACTTATTGCTATTTCTGCCAGTGGATTAACCATTGTATTCCTCCTCACATCTAAATCTTTACCGATATATCTTAATTATTTTTTGAAGAACCAGTGATTGCCTATCCTTTCAATGAATTTACTTTCAACAGCAAAGCTAGGCCTTATATGCCTAGCTTCACATATCTGCAAATTAGCATAATAATATGCATCTGGAATAATATCTTTACCTCCCACAACTTCATTTGCAGCATTAATTGACTCACTGCTTGGTTCTATATTGAAATTAATACTGCTTATTCCTTCAAATTGCCCAGGAAAATATATTACATCCCTTATAGTTTTTTTATCCTCTTTACTCCTGTTTATAACTACGCTTCCAACAGCAAGTTTTCCTTCATAAGACTCTCCTCCAGCTTCACTTTCAATTAACCTAGCCAATAATTTAATATCTTCTACATTTGCTTGAGTTGCCGGAGACTTTGACTTATTATTTATAAAATCTATTATCTCAGGACCATTCCTGCTATTTTCATCTTCAAAATCATTTAAAATAATATATTCATTATCATTACTATTTTTAGGCTTTATTCTTAACAAACTATCCATTTCCTTACCCTGGGTACTCCTTTGTTTATTGCTAATATTTAATATTAAAAATATAGTTAATAAAATAGTAAAAAACACAAAAATCTTTCTCAAAATAATCACCTTTAATATTTTTCCATAAGTAGTAGTTAATGTTTAACTACTACTTATGGAATGTTAATTACTGCTGAGTAAATGTTATAGAAATTATGGTTCCATTTGTCGTTTTGCCTAATACTGAAGTAAAAGTAGCTTCTCCTTCGATATAATCTGGATCTGAACTATCTGATATATTGTAGCTTCCAGTATTATACTTCTTGCCAACTGTATCAGACTTAGTCTTTACTATTACACTTAAATCTGATGAAGCTTTTGTGTTTATAGCACTAATTACCTCACTACCATTAATTTCAGTATTATCATAATTACTAAATGTACTTGCAGTAAAACTCTGTACTGTTGATTTTAAATTTGAACTGGCCAAAGTTCTTAATGGTCCAGATAACCCAAAAATTGCTACAAAAAAAGTGATTACTCCTAATGTTAATATTATCCCTACTGACCCATGTGTTCCTTCTTCTACCGCTTTCATATTCTATACCTCCTAAAATTAAACAGTATGTATACTGTTAAAATGATTAATAATATTTATTGAATTATTTATACTAATCTCCTTCACATATAAACCACCTCCTTTCATATATCTAGTATATTTTTTTGTAGATACAAGCTGTTATAGACTCAATTTTATGAGAATACAAGTAGCTATAATCAAAATTGAAATAATTATTATCGATTCCTTTGTTGATATTTCTCTCTCTTGCATGCTCTCACCTCGTAAAATATAAATTATTTGGGGATTCCTGCTGATACCTGAGATATGATATCTGAAGCTTTATAAAGAGTTACTACCATCAAAGGTACTAGCATATATAAGATTACAACGCTCCAATACGCAATTCTGCATAATCTTTCAGCTACTGAAACCCTCCTACTAATTTCTCTTTCATCATCCTCCTCTCTGTTTTTAGCATAATCATTTCTGTGTGTACTTAAGTTTGAAAAGGCCTGTACAAAACTAATATCTTCTGTTTTTTGTAAGTTCTTAATTAAATTTTTAAATGGCTTAAAATCCACCTTTTCAATGAGATCATCTAATATTTCTTCTTCATTTATTGTATTTTTTAATAGACTATTATCAGTACTGTCTACTATTACATTATTAAGTGCTTCATCGGTACCTTTTTGTAGCCTATAAATAGCATTATCAATAGGAATTTTGAATTGCTTAGCAAACTTGCTCCAATAATTCAAAACTAACTCTATATTTGTATTTTCAAAATTCATCAATATTAAAACTACCGTTTCTAATAGCATTACCTCAGAATTCATTGATAACTTATTTGTTTTTATTTTGAATTTTAAATATAAATTAGGTGCTATCGTTGATATAAACGAAAAAAATAAACATATCAAGATTTCATACAATCTGACATGTTCATTGTTTATATTAATTAACTTATTATTTATTTTTTCGGCTAACTTTGTAGTTTCATCATTATCATCTAATCCTTGCGATAGCAACATATTTCTAATCTCAGTTGTTTTATTTATAACTTTATCTTTTTGCAGACCTATGCTATTTATAATTTTTCTCTCCAACTCATCTGTATTTTTTTGCTCGCCGCTTACTGTTATTATGGTTTGTCCCATGCTAAAGGTCGTATTATCTAACATATTTCCATAATTTATTTTATGTGCCGAAAAAGCAGCTGTTAGGGAAAATATAAATGCTGCTAAAAATATCACAGTTTTTTGTACAAATACCCATTCTATTTTAGTTTTTATCTGTGATCTAGCAATTAATTTCCGGTAATAGTAATACTTTTTTGAATCTCTTTTAGGTATAATAAAACTAATAAATTTGCTAAATATTTTTATATTCAATAGCTTTTCTTCCCATAAATATTTCTTTTCTAAGTCGCTTGCTTGATCTACATTAGATAAGTTTCTAACTATAAAAAACATAGCAGTGCAAAGTATAGTCAATAAAATTTTCAATATAAAATTCATGCTACTTTTATAAAAAATGTTTGCCTCTGGAAGACACTTATCAAACCACATCTCTAATGGTTTAAACGCCAGCAAAGGTGCTATACATGTAAACGCTCCATTTCCAATCCTATGCATAATAGCTCTTATTTTAAATATATCCATGTTTATTAATTTGTTAAAATGCTTTATATTGGCCATGAAAACTGATTCATTTTCATTACTAAACGTATCTCCAAATTCATTAGTTAAATGGCAATTTAAAGCATCAAGCTTTAAATAAATATTGTTAGGTGAATTAATATACTCCTCTAATACATCGCCGTCATCAATAGCCGATTTCATATTTATTATATGGTTTATCGTAATTAAACTGCTATTTTCATCTTGAGCTTGCTCAACAGCTTTATCAATATCTTGATGGTGCTGATAATCAGGAATTAGATCCTCATTAAATTCATGTAATCCTGTTAATAGCTCTATATCATTTCCTATAAAATGTTCTAGCAATATTATCTTGAGATAATAACAAAATGGGGATAATATAACTATTTCAAAACTATCATCTTTGAAATAAATGCAAACAAATGTAAAACTAACTAATGCGATAAACCATGCTGTTACATAATAAAGAGCTACTTTAAAATTCAATATATCGTCATCCCATAAATTGTTATTATATAATCTCTGTCTAACTCTCTTTATATCATTTTTTAATATAGGGATTTTAGTTAAATAACCATATATTATACTGAAAAAATCAGAAACCTTTCTGCTTATTTTGCTCTTTTTTCTATTTTTATTATTAACAAATAAAAATGCTTGATATAAAAAAAATGCTGCCCACAAGGCAATAATTATCTTAAATTCAACGTTCACGCTTTACGCCCCCTTTTCGATCATCTTCTCCATTCTATCCATAAGGTTTTGAAACTTTATTTGATCTTCCGGAAGTAGCTTTTTCATAATTTCTTTCTTTCTCTTCGCACTTATAGGATTAGTTATTATATATTTTTTTTCTATAGGATCATATTCAACAATATTTACATCCTTATATCCTTTATTCTTTTTTCTTTTACTTATATACATGCTTTTTATCATCTCAAACATTACATCAAGCTTACTATCTCTATCAGTAATTCTTGAATTTGCAAATTTATCTAATATATCCTCTGTTTGATTTTCATCATCGATAATAAATTCAGTTATTCTTTCTATATATCTTTCTCCATCTGGCGTTGCTTCAGGATGTACATCAAACCCCAATGTTTTCAAGACTGCTTTTAATGCAGATTCTTCATTAGTAAATGCCCCTGAATTCACGCCTGAATTAGTTAAAGCGTCAACTAATGCATCTGCATCATTAGCATGATGTGTGTATACCGTTGTTTCTGATGCAGCTTGTGATACCTTAATAATATATTTAATGTGTTCATCTTCTGCTGCCTCTGTAATTACAGTAATATCACCATTCGATTTTTTTATGGCAGCTATTGCTTTATCTCCATTAATGTTTTTAGTCTTTCTTATTGTCATAATATTTCTGCCGGCACCAGGAATTTTAAGTCTTAAAAATGCCTCAAAATAGTCTTCCCATACTCTTATGGCTGTATTGGCATACATATTTCTTATAATTGCTATCAACAACGTTGTTTTCCCTACCCCTTGAGGTCCAGTTACAACAAGCTTTGCCTTTCCCTTTCCGAAGAATTCTAGCAATTCCTTAACAATATCATAATTTTGTTGTTTATATAATATATCTAAATTAGGATCTACATCGAATTTCCTTATAAATGCACACCATGACTCCGCGAACGGAGGTCTAAATGTTACAGCTCTCGACAAATCAGCCATATATGTGAATATATATCCATCTGATCTTGTCAATTGAGCAGTATCATGAAATTTATAAATTAATTTACATACTCTCTCTAATTCGTGCTGTGATCCAAAGCTTAGAAAATCTAAATGAATTTCCTTTCCCCTGTAAAGCCATATGCTATCATAAGAGTATTTATAATTTTGTATTGCATCTATATTCTGTCTTATCTGCATATCTGATAGCTTACCTATAAAATCTATTGGTACTCCAGATACTCCTATGCTTATACCATCACAAAACATATCTCTAATCTCATCTATGACACCCAAACCTTTTGTATCCTGATAAATTCTTTGAACTATTATTTCTAATTTATCTTCAAATGATAAATTTATTTTTTCTTTTGCAACGGATATACTTTCTTTGCTAAATATATCATTTATATCATCTACTGTTATTACGCAGCACTTAACTCCATCTATATTCCTGAATTTATTTAATTGATACTTGTCCAGCAACTTGTCCAATGCCCAATATTCATGTGTTTTTTTATATGAATATAAAATTATTTCAAATTTATCCTGAGCTGTTTTAGGAGATTTAAAATTAAATATATAGTCAATATTATCTCTACTTACACCATACTCTTTTGTTATAATATCAGCTATATACTTCTTCATATATAATTTAGCTGCAATATCCCCCTTACCGCAATTTTGGGATATTTTTAATAAAGTCCTTCTTTTTTCCTCTTGTTTTCTATATTGAGCACTTGTCATGCCTGTATTCTCTGTTTCGTGCCTCCTTGAATACTCTAAAGATTTTTCAACATACAATTGAACGTTTTTTAAGGTGTACTTTTCTGTTTTTTCTTCATCTATATCTTTTGATAGCAGTGCGCCTTTTACTTTACTTAGAAAAGCAATCATATTTCAACCCCCTTCAAATTGCCATTAATATTTTTTTGAATTTAGTGTACATATTTTCCATTCCAAGCGGCTTCTTTAAAGTATTTTCCTCAGAAAACGAATTTATTCTATCACATATCCGGTTTACTTCCTGAAAAAAGAAATTATTATCTTCTTTCATTACAAATTTATTATTTACATAAAAATAATCGAGGATCCTATGATTATTTATAGAATCCAGCAAATCAATATTATATGGAACTGAAAATATTTCATCTTGATATCTATAATTTTTCTGTATATACTTCTGAGAACACTTACTCTCACAATCATACCTGCCAATAACTATAATTATTTTTTTATTTTTATCTTTTAATTTTTCATGGTCTTCAGTAAAAAATTCGCTAATCATTTGTTCATTCTGCTCTAAAGTCACAATTACTAGATCCGCATTATCCAGTACCTTTTCTGTTATACCATCTTTTAGCCCAGAATTTACATCTATAAATTCTAGGTTGTAATGCTCGTCTGCAGTATTCACTATGTTTTTAATAGTGTTATTTATTGAAGCAGAATACATCCCTGAACTTATTTTATCAGTTCCAAAAATTATACTGAGTCTTTTATCTATTATATTAGCCGAGCAATTATAGAAATCTTCCTTTTGTATATTTGCATTTCCAACTGCTAACCTATCTAAAAAATCAATTCCATAATCATAGCTCCTTAATTCCGCTAATTTTCTACCACTAAAAAAAGCACCTTCCATTATTGATTTAGTGTATTGTGTATTTATCAATACATTTTCACCTTCATAATTTAGCGAATAAGCCAATGTAATTGCTAAACCATTAGTCGTATTCCCTCGGCCATGCAGTGGACTCCACAATGCTATTTTCATAATTATCACCTTCTACTTTGCTATTTTTTTAAAATTCTTTATATCAACTTTTTCTATAATATTAATAAAATCGAATAACGCTCCTTTATATTCGTCTGTGAGTTTTTTTAAATCTATTTTCCCATTCATCTTTCCTTCCTGGATAATTCCTAAATTGCGTTCATCGAATAGAATTTCTATGTTTTCATTTACTTTTGAAAGATCCTTAATTTTTATATATTTAACCAGCTCTGATAGCAGATACATTGGCCCATATTCAATATTTAGCATACTGTTAAATACTATAATTATCTTGTTTTCTTCAATATTGATTTTTCCTAATATATCTTTATTTTCATAAAGAGCAGCCTTATCTCCATCTTGAAATAAAAATACCCTTTCTGCAGAATGAATTAAATCCATTGGCACATTTATATCGCCTTCATAAAAAACATAATCATATTTCTCTAAGTTATATTCTTTAAGTCTATTAATATCAAATGTCTTGTATTGCTGTCCAAAGACTATTTCAAAGTCATCTCTTATGATTGTTTTAGAATCTTCCAAAGGGTTCAAACTTTCAATATCGCTATTAAAACAAAAAAAGCTTTTTATACCCTGATCGAATGATGTATCAACCACTAATACCTTCTTTTTTAGCTTGGCCAATATTTTTGCTAATAGTATCATGTTTGTAGTTTTACCAGTACGTTTAGCTCCTAAAAATAGATATTTTTTCATTTTCAAATTTTCCTCCTTACTAGTTAGCAAAATTAGGCTTATCTGTAGTTACTGTAGATGCGTTTTTATCTTTAAGATCTTTTTCAGCGCTATTAACAACATTAGGATTGCTCGTTATCATTTTCTTTATAGTATCATTTAATTCGTAAGTTACCTTAGCAGCTTCCTGATTTTGAGGATCTATATAAATTGTAGTATATAAAATTCCTCCGGTTAGTGATGCCGCTACCGTAGCATTATTTTTATATTGCCTTTCTTGCTCGGATATATTTATAATTAATGTTTGTGCATTTATAGAAAGCACTTTTTTCTTTGCAACTACGACGTAATCACTACCATCTTTAGCCTTATATCTTATGTCTATATAATCTCCTACTTTTAAATTTTTACTAAGTGCAATATCTGAATAATCCTGATTTCTTATATCATTTGCCGCATAGTCTTCTTGCTTTACAATCATAGCTGAAGTGATTGAGGTCTTTTTATTAAGATTTATCTTATATACCATACCTTTTAAAGCTTCAGTCCTTACGTCCTTCAATGCGTTATCTGGTACCGCTTCTTTATTATTAGGTACCGGTGTAAAATCGCTACTCTCTACTGGATTCCCTGCAATTACAGGTTTATTTAATATATAAACAACCTGTTTTTGTTCTTTATTCTCATTTAAAATTTGATCTTCAGTATTTTTTTTCGCTATCGGAATGAAAAACACTTGGTAAAAAACCACGATAACAACTATTGCTGGTATAGATGTGACAGCAGCTCCTTTCCAAAAACTATTTTTAATTTGTTTTTCTCTTCCGTTATATTTATTTGACCTTCCTAGCATATTTATTTTACCTCCATGATTCATATATTTAGATTGTACACTGCTTTTCCATGAGATTTTCAATCTGCATTATTTCGTTCTTAATTATAATTTTCTCAATTATGTCTATAGGTTTGCCATCCAACATTCCACAACTTTCTATGAAGTCATATAACTCATGATATGCTCCTTGAGCGTTTTTTCCGTTGATATTATATGTAAATGAAAATATACACTGCTTCTGCCTCTCTGTTAAAAAACCAGCTAGTTTATTTTCATTGTTACGGGTATGTTCAAGAAGATCTAACTCTAAAGTATTATTTAAAATATTTATGCTTTCTTTTATACTTGAATATCTAGATTTATTATCCGCCGACGACCATTCGATATCATCTATAAGTGATAATATATGTTTTCTTCCTTCCGTATTATTTTTTGCTTTATATTCATTTATATCATGCGTTTCTTCTGGCATAGCCTTACGGATGCTGACATGTAATGTGGAAGCTTTAATCATTAACAGCATTAATAATGTAGTCGCTGCTAAGATAATTATTATATTAATAATAAAAGTGGGGACAATACTATCGAGATTGCTTCCTATAACAATTTTTTTAAAAATAAGTAATATTCCCGCAGTGCAAAAGAAAGTATTTCGCATATTCTGATGTTTTAGTAGCTCACGCGCCAAAAATACAATTCCAAGTACCATAAAAGCAATTCTTAAATAAGCCAATATTCCATCTCCTCACTCATTAGGTAAATCTTCTTGTTAAAAATTTAAATATACCTTTCTTAGTTCTTTTGCATTTAAACTTTTCATTAGTGTTTGCAAATCTCTTATGAATTCCTTGTCCTTGGAAACAGCTACAGGATTTTTTGTACTAAACATACATTCATAAATGTATTCGCCAGAAGCTTTATAATAGATAATAAGCTATATTCAGACCGTAGCATTCCTTCTAAAATAAAACCGTAGACAAAATGACATGAGAAAAAAGTGCAATCACTAAAAAATTGGAAATTGCATAATCATATATTTTATATCTTCTTTGGCTCTCTACTTTATAAAAATAATTGCGATTTCCAGATTTCCAAAAAAATATTTTTATAAGGAAGAAAATCAAATATGCTATAATAAATACAATTGCTATAGCCAACATAGTTACATGAAAGACATAATTTATTGCATTTTCATTATTTAAGGTGCTATTTATGCTTATATTTAGGGCATATCTACTATATAATATATATATTATTAATATAGTAGGTATGGCAAATAACGACCTAGCAAAGCTAGTTAGGTCAATTAGCTTTGGAGCTGGATACGTAAAAATATACTTAATAAAATTGAGTATATTTATCCTATTTGTAACAGTTTCGAAGGAAAATTCAACTATATTGACTTTATTTAATAAAATCGTCTTACCACTTATAATGCCCTCTTTTGAACTGCAAGTAACTTCTGATGAGTAGCTTTCCTCAGAATCATTTTCAAACCAGTTTTTTATTTTTTCAAATCCCTCCACTGTAGTAGAAATATCTATTTCTTTACCGTTAACCATTTTAAAAATTATGTTATATCCTTTAATTGAGTTGTCCTGAATATATTTTTTAAATTTATCTTTATTGCATTGTTTTAAAAGTATAAGTATTAGCATTAATATCAATGAAACTGCAGATAATACTAATCCTAAATAAAACGATAGAAAAGATAATGCTGCTCCTAGCAAAAATATTAAAATAAACCTTTTCTTGTTCATCGGAAACAATTCTTTGAAAATATTAAAATATAAATACATTATAAAAATATAACCTAACCAACTAATTAGAATATCAATATACATAAAATCCTCCTAAACTACTTAATATGCCCTTAGTACGTATTCCTCGCCATTGATTTTTCTGTTTTGATTTGTTGCATATTTAGGTATAAGCTTTTTCCTAAATTCACTTTTTTTTAATAGAAGCTATTTTAAACCCTATACCTAACTGTCCTAATAATTACTATCTACAGCATCAAATTGCGGATCTAAAACTATTACTTTCCCTTTCGTATCTTTAAGAATAATCGATTCTATTATTTTGTTTGTGAATGACATACCTCCTTCTGTATCTCCATTTACTATAAAATTATTATTATCCATTAAGTGAACCTCCTTGTTAAAAATTTAAATATACCTTTTTTAGATTCTTTTGCATTTAGACTTTTCATTAGTGTTTGCAAATCTCTTATGAATTCTTTGTCTTTGGAAACAGCTACAGGATTTTTTGTACTAAACATGCATTCATAAATACATTCACCAGAAGCTTTAATCGATAATATATCTCTAAATTTTATTTTCATAGACTTTATGAACTTTATGGTATTTTCATATTCATTTATGTTGCGGTAACTATTATTAATAATAACTATAATTTTCTGAGGATTAATTTTTCCCTTAAGTTTTTCAATCATGCTTATATTAAGTCTTGTATGTACATTATTCATATCAAAAACAAATAATATAACATCGCTATTAATCATTGCTGCCATCATATTTTCACTATATCCAGTTTTGCAATCTATAATTGTAACATCAAACTTTAATCTAATATCATCTAAACTGCTTTGAAATTTATCCTTGCTTATCTCTTCTCCCATAAATTCACCTGTAAATAAGGTAAAGTTATTTTTGATTGATATTCCTTCAGTTTTTTCTTCTTCAAATGGAACCTGATCTTCTATAGTCCCTAAAAGAATATTTGCACTATGATATTGATCTATATTTACTAAAGCTGTGTTATACTCTCTTTCCGCAAACAAATGGCTTATAATCCATGCCAAAGTGCTTTTCCCTGTAGGAGCATTAGATATTACTACAGCTGTAATTCCATTAACAACCTCAACAGTTTTTTGTTTTTCAGCTATATGCTTTACTGTTCGAACAACAGTTTCTTTTTTTACATCTGTGCTTGTCTTAATATTTGATGATAGCAGTGTAAAGTCAAATTCTCTTGGATAATGATTTACATTTTCTCTTATAATTTCTTTAGTTACTTTTGATATTTCTACGAAACTGTGAACCCCTAATCCCACAAGAAAAGATATGAATGTTTTATTTTCAAAATTATCAACAAGAACTATGGATTTTATGCCTAGCTTTTCCGCTTTTTTTATTATTCTAGCAATATTCTCTTCTTCGTCATCCAATAAAGTATTTATAAATAAAAATTCTATTTGAACATATTCTATAAGATCTAACACCGTAACTAAGTTACTTTCACTTTCCATTATCTCCACATCTTCAGAGCTTCTAAAAATATCTTCAAGCTCTTCACTTCCTAGTGATAGAAATATTTTTTTAGCCAAAGGCCAATCACCTCCAAATTTCTATTAGACATAGAAAATCTCTTAAATCAAATAGAAAATCATTCTTTTGATCATATCTTATATCCTCATCGATCATTTCTGTTACAGATTTTATCATTCCATTATAAATCCATTTAATTATTTCCTTTTGAGTCATATCTTTTTGCAGTTTTAACTTGCTTAATTTTCCGATTTTCATATAGGATATATATTCGTTATCAAATGTGATTTCATCAAAAGCTGCTAAAGTTTTAGCGATATCCCTAAGGTCTTCATATTCAACTACTCCGGATAAACATCTTGTAATTGACATTTCTTTTAAATTATCTAAAAACTTATTAAAGCTGTCACGGTCTTTTATTCCAAGTCTCTCTGCATACTCTCCATAATTATTATTACTTATGTTCAATACATTCTTAGACATCTTAGCCACTCCTTACGTCTTCCTATTTAGGAATACTATGACATGTACACCATAAGCACATTGTTAGTATTATTGATGCCGCAATTAAATTTAAAACCATTTTAAAACTAATGTTTGCTCCTATACAAATCATAATAAGTATAGCTACTACAAATAATATTACATTCGTAATAGTCCATATTTTTATTTGTGCTCTCTTGTTATTAGCAATTGCCTTTTGTTTTCTTGCTTCTAATGAAGTTACTTGATCCTCTATCCATTTTAATAACTCTTGTTCATTAAGAGTCTCATCAAACTCTTTATCCAATAACTCTTCTACCCTTCCACCTACGAATATAAATCCATAGATTATTCCAGATACATCCAGTATGCATTCACCTTCATCATTAATGTAAATTATATTTTCCATATAGTCCTGATAATCTACTGCAAATGTCTGCTCCCTAGATGATGAAATTCCTTTTAAAAAAGCATCTTTTTGTCCTTTTTGACTCAATTTATATATTACTTTTACTTTTTTACTTTCCATTTATTCCTCCTAAACATAAAGCACTTCATGTTTTCATGAAGTGCTTTATTATTAATTTGATTTATCATATTTATCCAAATTATACCTTTGAATACATCCTATAAGTAAATTTGCATAATTATGATCTGTAGCATATCCAGCTTCCTGAAGTGCATTAGCAGCTTCAGTATAGTTAGATGCAGCAATAACCTTCGAATATAAGTTTCCGGTTAATAACTTTCCATGGTCGTCTATAGAGTCATTCCAACTATTATACGCTCTAAACTTTGCGCTAATATAGTATGAAGATCCATCTGAATTTTCCTCTCTAGTTAGCATCTCAACATAAGGGCCTGTCCAATCGCTAAAAGCTTTCATTCCAAATAAATTATTAGCTTTTTTAGTTAAATCAGAACTTCCCCATCCTGATTCTAGCATTGCCTGAGCCAATGTAATACTTGGTAATACTTTGTATTTTTTATATGCATCCTCTGCTCCTGGAGCAACCTTGTTTATGAAATCTGCTTCACTTCCTGTAAAAGCTTCTCCACTTCCTCCAAATGTACCAGAGCCGGTATAAAATATACTTGGGTCTGATATGTCTTGTCCCAAAAAATTAGATGCCGTACTTACAATGGCATCAGCTGCACTGTCTAAATCTTCTTCTGGATATTGACCTCTTATTATATTCTTTAAATTTTGATACTGCGCATCTGTCTGTTTTATCCCATCAATTACAGGTTTGGTTGTAGTGATTTTTTCGTCAGGTTTAGTAACAACATCAGTCTGAGACTTATATGTTACGCTGAAGGTACCTTTAACATTTTTTGCTTCAGTTAAAAAATATTCTTCATCTTCTTTTTTATCTGTTTTCCATACTACTTTTTCCTGAGCTTTGTATGTGGTATCTTCAGATATTACATATATAATATCTCCTGTCTTGTATTGATCTCTGCTAAAGTTACTAGGTCTTGCATCCAAAAGAATTACATTCCCAATCTCAACTGGTTTTCCTGATAATGTGCTAAATCCTAATCCACTTGTTTTACTTACTTTATATGTATTATTCTCATTTATAACATATATAATATCGTTATTATTATACTGATCTGCACTTTTCATATCGCTTTTTTGAGGACATATTATAACATTCTTTAGTTCATCTGGTCTTCCATCTGAAGTTTTTTGAAGGTAATAATAAGTATAATCTCCGTCATAATCATCTCTGACATGTTTATCCCTGACTTGATATGTCGCATTATCATTTAATACATATATAATTTGTCCATTTAACTGATCTAAATTATCAGGCTGTGTAACAAATATTTTATATGAGGTCCCAGGAGGCACTCCACTACTAACAGAAAAGTTGCTAGTAACTCCATTCGATACTAAGTATGTTGTATTTTCATTTTTAACATAAATCTTTGTTCCTGAACTATAATTAGTAGGTTGAAAATTTGATGGTTTCGAACTTACTATAACTATACTCCCATCCGGTGATCCATGTGCTTGATCAAAATACTTTTCAATATCCTTATATTCTCTTACTGTAACTATCTTGTCTTTCTTATATGTAAACTTAGGCTTTATTATATCTATTACTTTATCTATATAATTAAGGACATCATTATAGCTCTTATATGTGTCTTTATCTTGATTTATTTGCCAATATTTTACATAAGCAAGAGTGTATTCCCATCCTTGCTTAAATTGAATATCTGTCTTGTAATAGTCTACAAATTTACCAATCTTATTTCCATTATCCTTAAATGTATTATCACTATTCATTTTTTCAGTTTTATCTTTTATCACCTGTAGCATTTTCTGATTGTCAGCGTCAGATAAACTTGCATCTACTGTATCACTACCAAAGAAATTTACTTCCATGCTTGCTGCCATAAATATTATCATAATAAGCATAATAGCTGGCAAAATTACTATACCAGCTATTATCCCTTTTTTCTTTTTAGATTTCTTGTTTCTATTTCTATTTCTGATTATCCCCATATCACCCACTAATCCTCGTTTCTCTCAATTTTATTATTTCTTAGGCTAGTAGTAATGTATCCTGCTGGGTTTTTAATACTATCTTTTTTATTAATTCTTTTCATTTCGTTTAATACTTGTCTAACATTTTCTTTGCCATATTTTTTTATCAAATTTTCCATAAATTTAACATCGTATTTCTTATTAAATTCATTATTAAAATCATTAATTAATGTTTCTGGGCCAGTATTATTAAGATTAGTTTCTATTTCTTTAGGTTCTACATGACCTTCATTATTATTTTCTTCAGCCACAACTGCTTTAGGCCTTTCTACATCATTATTTTGTTCATCACTCATGATATACAGTTGATTGACATCTCCGCCGCTTTTATACACCTTATCGATTTGAGCGGCAACAGCAATTTTTTGGCGTTCTTCAAATCTAGGTAAATTCATTTCTTCTCTACTCATAGCCTTTTGTACAAAATAACTATATTTAGGTTCTGTATTTTCTTTTGCAGCTTTCTTCTCAGACATATATTTTGAGGCTTCGTACCTATTATTCAATATATCCTCTGCAAGTCTGAGTCTGTCATTTAGATTGGCGTTATTATAATGTCGTTGAGATGCATATGGATTTTCTTCATAAGCAAAGTCGTTATTTGGAGTATGCGCATTTTCTTTTATATTGCTTGTGTCTTTCCGTATATTATTAAGATTATCGTTAATCTTATCATCTTTTCTGTCTTTATTTCCTTCATTTATAGCTGTATTGATGTTTTGTAAATGCTTTTCGATATTATTTCTTTGAGCCTGATTGCTTTTATAATTTGAAGGGTTGCTTTGTTGTTGGCTTTTCCCTTGATTCTGATTATTAATATTGCTACCAGTAGAACTTGTGCCAGTATTATTTCCACTGGAGCTTGAAGCAGTTTTGTTTGATGCAGTAGTATTATTTGCTCCCTTGCTTGTATTATTTCTATTTTGATAACTTGATGCCCCACCTTGTGGAGAAGCATTAGTACTACTTCTTATGTTGCTTCCTATATTACTATTGCGGTCCTTATTATTTCTCCTAATTTGTGATGACAATAAATTATCATTTCTTACATGCCTATGAATATTGCTAGGCTCCCTAAATGCTTCTTTTGAATTCTTTGAGAAATTTAGCACCATATTAAATATATCTTCTCGTTTCCAATAAGCAGCTACAATTATTACGATTTGCAAAAGCATAATAACAAATATAGAATACTTATCAGACATTTCATAGGTGGCTAATATGAAAGAAAATACTACAGCTAATAAAAATGATATACTTATACGCATACTCATATATCCTATGATTTTACCTGCCCATGAATTAATTATTTTAAAGCCAAACCATGGTATAAGAGCTAACAGGAATATAATTGCCGCAAACAAGCTAATTAATACGCTAAATATTTGAAAAGCTAGCATAAAAAAGCAAAGTAGCACTATAACTATCGCCATTATAATAAATATTAAAAGATACACTATTGATACTACGAATCTTCCTTTCCCAACACTTGATTGAAAGTGCTGGCCATCCTTAGCAATATCATTAACATAATTTTGCCTATCATCCGAACTTGGATCCATTGTTAGTATCTTGTCTTCATACTGACTTGCAATTTTAGTATTACCAAACTCCATTACTTCCCATGGCTTATGTACAAAGATAACCCATAAGTTATTGCAGACAGCCATTGTAGAAGAAGATGACGATGCCCCATTGTTAGTTGCAAAGTAAGTTCCCTCTAAGATATTTTGACTTATTTCCCTATTAAATTTATCTACAGTGTTTAATACTTGAGTTGGATTAGTTAGAAAGCCATATCCCAAAGTTGCAACTAATATTACTTCAATTAATCCTGTCCATATTTGAGTCCTCTGATCCTTTAATAATTTAATTACAAAAAATATTCCAGCTAAACTTATAGCAGCCATTGATAGTTGATCAAAAACTGTAGTCTTAAGTGCATTAGAAATAGCATTCAAATAACTTGAGAAAAAATCATATATATTTAAATTAAACGCATAGTATACAACTACAATAACTGCATATGCTAGAACACTTTCTAATGAAAAAATAGCATTGGCTAAAGTATTTAATATTGAAAAGTCAAAAGCTTTAAATATTCCTCCGGATTTTTTTAAATCTAAATAATAATTCGGTCTATATTCATTTAAATATTTATCTTTATCTTGGCCATTAAATAATTCTTGAGCACTTGGAAACATCGCATTTTCCGGATTATCTGCAGCCTTTGCAGATATTCCTCCAGAAATTAATGACATAAAAATAGTTAATATTATAGTAACTAAAATAACCCTATTTTTTTTCTTCATATGCTCACTCCCCTGACATGGAGTTGATAACTTTTTCAGGATTAGTATTAAATGCATTTAATATTAAATGCTCAAATACAGCATCAAATTGAAGTACTCCCGTTCTACCATCAAGATCCTGAAATAAGCACTGTCCATTTTCAAGATTTCTAATAACATCCATGTTTTCTTCAGTACAGTCTAGATCCATAGTATCTAAAATTGCAGTTATCTCTTTATTGTCAGTAGCCTTAAAACAGAATTTATACGATATGTGTGGTTTTATTTCTTCATCATCTATGTCTCTTATTGATTGAGTTATAAAGAAACATCCAGCATTTAGTGCACGTCCTTCCCTAACAAGCTTGCTCATCATCTGCCGACCTGAAGATGTTGATTTAAGTGCCCAGGCTTCATCAAAAAGTGTACATTTAAAATAGCTTCTATCCATGTGATTGAATCTATCTGCAAAGGATGCTACCGGAATCATTAACACTGTTGATAATACTTCTTCAGGTGTGTATGTTTCCTTAGGTTTTTTAGGATCTGGTAGCACCAAGTTTTGTATTTGAATTATATTTATTTTTTTATCAAAACTAAGTGCTCGTTCTTCCTGAGTGCCATCTCCAAGCAATAACGCTGCCATAGCCATATCTTTTAAGTTATTAACTTTCCTTCCAAGTAAATGAGCTTTTCTAGTTAGAATCTCATCATCATCATCAAATTCTAATAGTTTCTGTGCAACTTTTAGCATACAAGGATTTTCCTGCTTCTTTACCCATTTAGTAACTTCCTGCAAAATTAAATACTCATCATCTTTAGAAGATATCCCATACATTTCTGATATTATTGATATAGCTAACCAACTTGCTTGTTCTAAATCATTTTTGTATAGATAATAAGGGTCTAATGTTCCTTTATACTCCTCACTGCTCGACAAGGTAATTATATTTATTTGATCCTTTAATTCAGGAAGATCCTTTTTCCAATCCCCACGATCTCCTTTTGGATCTAATATTAAACCTTTCCCACCGTACATAACTGCTAGATATAGCAACAAATTTGCATTGAAAGACTTCCCACCACCAAGAGTACCTACAAATACTCCTGATGCACTTCTATTTACTCTACATGCTCTAGAGACGTCTAAGAATACCTTTTTTTTCATATCTCCTGTGGTGCCTATATATGGTCCTAAATTATCTCCAAGGACTCTTGTTGCTCCGATCATTCCTCCACACAAAGTTCTAGGTGGCAACTTTTGTATATAATCTGTCAAATATCTTTGAGTCCCTGGCAGGAATTCCATAAAAAGTGCCATTTGATCTGATAATGGTCTTTCTACCATAAAATTATCATCAACTAAAATACCTTTTATGAACGAAACATTTTTCTCTAGAGATTCCTTGTTGTCATCATATATGCATATATATATTGATGCGTGGATCATTGGGGATTTTGATGGTTTTAATTCTGCTTCTAGCTCATCTGTATAGTCCATGCTATCTGCTAAATCTTCTGGAACACTTTCATCATTCTCTGCTATATGCTCTATTTGGTCTTTTATTTCCTTTCGCTTCTTGGTTATATTTTTTATACTAGCATTATGTTCTATAGTGTTAATTTTGATGCATACTTCCGTATTTATGGGGTAATCCTGTAGCAGCAGAAACCATTCTCCTCCAGGAAATCTTAGTGGGGGTATATCTGTAACAGCTAAAAATGCTTGATAAGATGTCCTGCCATCAGTATGCTCCACCTTAAATGTTCTGCTTTCATCTAAACACATTTCTCCATCCATTAAAGTTAAAACTTGTCGGGAATCTGGTCTAATCATTTGCTGACCGTTCTTCACAGTATTTTCAACAAATGGTGTCCATAAATTTTCTTCATCACCTCTAAGTTGAAATTCACCTAATCCTCTAAACATTGGCCTTCGTATAAGAAACTGTATCTCATATTCACTTACTTTATCCAAAGCTAATCTTACATCTTGCTTGTTTAAATAATCAGTAGCTAACCTTTGAAAACTTGCTATTTTACTCTCCATAATTTCAATGGCATCAAGTGCAAAAAACTCTTGCACAGATTGTACAGGTTCATGTACAAAATACTTGAAAAATTCTTTTATATCTTTAATTATGTCTTGCTTCAGTTTAATCTTAGTTATTACATAAAAGCTATAATCTGAGGGCTCTTCTTTCTTTATTTCTCGTCCTGTACTTTTATCAATTATTTTAGGATTTAGATATGCCGCAGTGTGTGTAGCATGTCCAAGTGCTACATTATATAGAGGATCACTTTTCTTTAAACATTTTTTTAGTCTATTGTAATGTGAATCTATATCTTGGCTTATTGGTATCATTAAAATTTGAGCTTCTTCACCTATGTTGCTCATAAACCTCGTCAATTTATTTAGTATTCTTATTTTTGAGTCATTCGATCTAAAATCGTATCCAAATCCAACAAGTTTATAAACCGCACAACATTCATCTTTTTGGGTGTTAAAAATAAGATTATCTTCAAAATATTTTATTGGGAACTGTATGTTAATCGTGCTCATATCACTCCCCCTTTTCTTTTTTTAGAAAGTATCTGTTGAGTTTTATCGACACAGTTCCATTGCCTATATACAATTTTGCTGTCAAATCTGCTTCTGCTAGTGCTTTTTATTGGCTTGAATCTTAGATATCTTTTGGGAGATATTTTAAAAATTAAGTAATCAAAGAAAAACTTATGTGGTAGTTTACCGTCTAATTTTTGATTTGTAAGAAATTTAGTTATTCCATATGGAATTAAAGCAAACCGAAGCATAGGATTTAAGTCGCTATAAAATGGAATTATCTTATTTAAAAGCATACTCAAGGCCACGCTTATAACAAAATACATAGCTTCATTTGGCTTTACTGGAAATGGTAATTTTCCTCCTTCAATTGCATATATCTTTCTGTCAATTTTCCACACTGAATTATAGGTTTTTAGTATTAAATAATCTTCTTTATCTTCATTCATAATAATAAACAGCACTTATACGTGCTGTTTATTCCTCCCTTCATTAGCCTCCAGTAACAATTGACCATAGAGATTGTCCTAACTGTAACACCTTATCTGGAGATGCTATAATTGCTAGGAAAAAGGCCGCCATTATTAAAAAAGATACTCCTTTAATAAATGCTCTTTGCGTCAACATTTTAACCCCATAAACTGCTGTAATTGCTAACCCTATTGTTTTAGCACCGGAAATTAAAAAATTTGATATGTTATCTGCATAAGTATTAGAAGCAGCAAAAACATTTGTGCCTAACCCTATGATCATAATAGCTGACATTGCAACCGATGATATTGTTCTACTCTTCAAGGAATCCAGTTTATGGCTTTCGCTATCTTTTAATTTTTCTTTTATCCTCATTAACACTATTTGTTCGCCTCCTTCAAATTATCTACTCTAGTATCAAAATTTTTTATATAGTACCTATCCTTCTTAACTAAAGTGAAATTTACTCTTTGTTTAATATCCTGATTAGAGTCGCTATCAGTTAGAGAAAATGTGACTAATGCAAGGAATTCGTTGTTCGCTTGATTAAATACTCTTAAATCAGTTATATTATCAAATTTAAACCCTTTAATTCCATTAACATTAAACTGTGGATTTAGCATATAATATGATAATTCACTTGAGCTTCCAGAAGTATATGTTTTTAAAAAGCTAGTAAGTGTATCCTTTATAGCATTTATATAAGAATCATCTGCAGCTTTTCCGTTATATTGATTATCAGATATATCTGCTGTACCAGGGTCTGAAATAACTGTAGGTAAATCTTCAACTGCATATCTATTATCTTTAAATGCCACCGGAACCCTAAGATATACATCCTTTATTGAAACTTTAGTCTCTATTTGTCCTGTAATATCATTTTGAACATTTGGTGTACTATATTTTACTCTAGCCTTTATATCTATATTTAATTGTGTATTAGTATAAAAATTGCTACTTATAGCTATAACGTCGTCTGCTTCAGCTTGAGACTTAGAGTTTATGCTATTCATACTTCCTTTTAAGTAATCTGGAACATATTTTTTTATTCTATTGATGTAATCATCAGAATTATTGCTATCGTATGTTAGAAACTCCTTAGCAAAACTTTCTGCGAATGCTGCTGCTTGATTTTTAATTTCTTCTTTTGATTGATACACTGTAAGATTTTTATCTACGTTTGTTTGAATTGCCTTCGTAGGATCTTTCCTTACCACACTAGCGGCTCCTCTTACAAGTAAAAAAATAACCAGTATCCACAAAATTGCTTTCCCGACCCTTTGAGGAGTAGTTGGTCTAATTTTTACTTCCTTTATTTTCTTTAAGGTATTTATTTAAATTCCCTCCTTTCTAAGGATTTCAAATTTATATTTCATCACCTCCTTCAATATTTTTGAATTTATTATTTTTTTAATGGATTCTTTTCTCTATGATCGATTATTAATTGAGTTATTTGATTTTTAAACTCATTACAAGCATTATTGAAAGGGCAGCTTTTTTCTGCCAGTCTTGCATTTTCATATCTAGCTTTAAAAAGTTCATCCTTAAGCTCTAGCTTTTCTCTCTCCAATTTTATTAATTTGCTTTTTAAAGCTCTATTTCTATCTAGTAATGCCTTTATGTGGGAAAAACCATTAAGTTTCAATTCAGCCTTTGAATTAAGCAAATTATGATTTTTGTTTCTTAGTGCTTCGGTCATAAATATTGCTCCTCTCTCTAATTTTAAGTTAAAAAAAAAGAACATCCTCATTTCCTGGATTGTTCGAAATTATTTTGATATATTTTCGTTTAAAGCAGCTGCATAATTTTCTATATCAGTTCTTTTACATTTTATGAAAGATAGCTCTTCTTTACCTTTGTTAGTTTGAACTTTCTTCACGACAATCTCATCTGCCTTAACATGGAAGTAATCTTTTATTCGTGTGTTTTCACCTATCATATAAGAATAAATAGGTACGCTTTCTATCTCGTCACCTTTTTTGATGTCTTCACATAAATCTCTTTTAGCTATTAACTTTTCACCCATAACCTTTCTCCTATCTATAAATATTAACCTTTAGAGGAAATTTTCGTGGCACGTTTTTAGTAATCTTGCCGCATTTTTCATTGTACACTAAGTTATCTCCAACAACATCATATGCGTTTAAAGAGTGAAATACAAAAGATTCAGTTGTAATTCTACTTCCTTCAGATAGTTCTCTACATGCACATTCATGTTCTCTTCTAAGATCATTATCTGTCACATCGTAAAAACTATTGCTTTTACTAGCTTGTCTCTTTTCTTTAATTTTTTTTGCTTTTTTTTCATTTCGCAGAGCATTGCGTACTTCACTTCTCCTGACCTTTTCTGTTTGATATTCATTTTCATAAAATTTCTTTAAAATATCAGATACTCTTTGTTTACTTATACTTAGCGTATCTGCTATTTCAACTATGTTTAAGCCGCCATTAAAAAATAATTCATAAATTTGCTCTTTGCTCACTATGCCTCCTCCTTAAAATGTTATAAAAAAAAATCCTTTTTTTAAAGGATTTTATAATTTTAATTTTTAAAAACTTGACTTTTTGGGTAACATGCCTTGGACGTAAGAAGGGTAAGGACACCTTCTTTCCAAGGCATTGTTATGAAAACAACATGTATATATTATATAAAAAAATACACCTAAAAAATTTCATATTTGTGCCATTTTTGGCCCAAATATTCTTACAAGAAGGAATTCATTCTTGTTTTACATACTATATATCTAATTGTTTTCCATTTACATACTAATTATAATGAAAAAAATTGTTTCAGTCAAATAAATTTTAGTTTATTATGCTATATTTATTATATTTAGCTTACATATTGAAATTATTTTTTTCTTTTTTTATTAATTTTTGAATATATAATTATATATATACTCATGTAGAAATTATTTTTTACAATTGTTCTATGCTTAATAAAATAATGTTAAAATTAATACATCGGTATTTTTTTCCATATATTTTTATCGTGACTATATTTTGTTAGTTGTTAAAGGGGGATAATATGGCAAGCTTTTCAGATCGATTAAAATTTCTTCGGAAAGAAAAAAAACTTAGTCAAGCAGAATTGGCTACGGCAATTTCTATTGAAAGAGGCGCTTTAGCAGCTTACGAACAAGGAAGATCACAAGCTCCTGATGAAATAAAGAAATCTCTAGCACAATTTTTTGGTGTTACAATTGACTATCTATGTGGTTTCTCTGATTTAAAAGTGCCTAAAGATTTTACCGATTATGATCATATTCTTTATTCAAATATTCCTTTTATAGATAAAGTATATAAGGATTCAAAATCGGTTAGAACCTATTTGCTGATTCCAAATCTTTTAATTAAAGAAAATGCTGGCGAATATTTTTTGCTTAACTCTCCGGATTCATTTGTACTTAATAATATAAAAATAATGCAAAATGACACGTTGTTAATCCAAGAAATTAGAACACCAGAAAAAGGCAATCTGCTATTGATTAAGATTAATGACACTTTATATCTAAAAAAAGTTTTTGTTCACAAAGATACATTTTTTTTATTTAATTCGAATGATACTAATTTAATTTCATTAAATGACAATAACATTTATATATTAGGTAAGGTTATACATTCATTTATTTCTATGGAATAATAGATTAATCTTATTTAATCTATTATTCCATATTTTTATTTAAATTATATTTACTAGTTTCCGTATTGCATAATTTATTTTTCTTGATGCCGTTGATGCACTGACATGAATATCATCTGCTATTGTTCTTACAGTTTTATTTTCAAAATATTTCATTCTTAAGATTAATTTTTCTTCAGCTTCTAATTTTTCAGAAAGCATATAGTCAATGCCTGCATTGTCTTCTTGGAGCTGTATGAGTTCCATATAAAGTTTCAAAATTCTATCAGCGGTCTCTTTAATTTTTCTCTTTACTTTATCACCACTGTCAAATATCTTAATTTCCTTCAAAGTATCGTAAATTTCAGTTAGCCTTTTTATTTCATACTTAATTTTTCCCTTTCTTTGCTGGTAATCATAGTACTTCTTAAGTACCTCCTGTAATTTTTTTTTTCATTAGTCAAAATAAATTCCTCCTTATTCTACATTTTCCCTAATATAGAATAAAAGAAAATACTGCATTTTAGTGCAGTATAATTAAAATTTATACAGTAATTTAATTTTCTTTATAATTTTATACTATTTTTAAAATTATTACTTATAATATTTAACAATTTTGATTTTCTTCTTATTAAACTAGATTTGCTCATATGTAATTCATCATTCAATTTTTGAAATGAATATCTTTTATCATATCTAAGCCTCAGTAATTTCTGATCTTCTTCTTCAAGTTGATTTATTTTATACTCTATTTCAGCATATTCCTCAATAAATTTATTTATTTTTAGCTGCTTCTGAACAATAATTTCTATATTGTTTTTTAATTTATCTTTGGCAGATTGAGCGTTACCACTTAGTAATTCTAAATTTTTTAAGTTACTAAATAATCTATTACTATTGTTCTCAAGTAGCTTTATTTCATACTCTAGTTTATTTTTTTCTTTTAGTTCACTATAGTATTCTATAAGCTTATTCTCAATTATTTTACATGCTGCCAAAGTTAGCACCTCCTAGTAATTTGTTATTATTAATTCATTATAATTTTTTCTAGCCTCTGATTTTTTAGCTACCGAGTACATTACCTGAACTTCCTGCATATTATAATCTTTATACCATTCTCTTACTTTTGGATGATCATTTAATGTTAATAGAAATTTACCTTTAATGCTTTTTAAAGTATCTAATAGTATTAAGTGTTCTTTTTCCTTAAATTCATTGCCATATCCATCAGTCTCGTAGTATGGAGGATCACAGAAAAAAACAGTATGCTCTCTATCATATTTTTCAATTATTTTTTCAAAACTTAAATTTTCTATATATGTATTTCTAAGCCTTTCCTTCAGATCTGTTAAATTGCCAGTATTAAAGATTTGAGGACTAGGCTTTGTAGTTGTGCCATATCCATACGATATCCCTTTGCTTGCGAAACTTTGAGATACTGTATATATAAATCTAATTGCTCTCTGAAGCTCTGTTAGTTTTTCTATGTTCTGAGATTTATAATCACTAAATAAATCTCTTGCGGAAATTTCATATTCCATTAGTCTTTGGATTTCCGGAGCATGATACTTTATCATTTTAAATAAATTAATTAGTTCTCCATTTACGTCATTTATTACTTCTACTTGAGATGGTATTTTGCCAAAATACACCCAACCTACTCCGAAAAATGGTTCCACATAACATAAATGCTCCGGAAGTTTTTCTATTATCTTTTTTCTAAGTTTACTTTTACCACCCATTCTTGCTATTGGAGGCTTTAACATACGACATCACCCTTTCATCTTTAAATAAGATGAAAGTTGAATATACGCTTAATTTCTAATAGCTAGTTTAATCGCTTGCCGATATCATACGTTACATTTACAGTAACTGAATTCCCAGCACATTTATACAATCGTGTATCACTTAATCCTGCAGATTTTGCTCTATAAAAATATTCATCTGGAAATCCTTGAAGTCTAAAACATTCAAGCGGGGTCAACCTTCGTATTCTACCCTTTGTTAGTGTTCCTTGATTGCACGCTGTGTCTAATGTATTAGCTATATTCTTCCCTACTCTTCCCCTCCTGGTACTACTCCCTGGTACCGAAAAGTTAATACTATCACCTGCCAAAGCTTCAGTATATCCTTTCTTTGTGGCCTCAGAAATGAGTACTCCATGTACATCATTAGCGGTAAGAGTAAACATTGGTTCATTGCCATTTTTAATTCGTCTGCCATTTTGTCGTTTTTCTATCCTTTGCGGAGTTAAAACAGCATTTACCGTTATTTTAGGTGGTGATTTATAGTCAGATGCTGTTAGTGTTGGAGCAATTCCATTACTTCCGTATACATTCCCACTCATACCTTTCCCGCTGGGATTTATATTTCCTAAGAAATACAACCCTGTTTTTCCACCATGGCCTCCGCCATTTCCAAGTAACGTACATCCAATGCCATCTGGATTATACACACTCTCTCCTTGTTTCCCATGAGCTACTGTTTTAAGATTTTCTGAACAACTTCTTGAGATAGGAAATACTTTTCGTCTACTTCGTCCTCTAATATGTCCGACAATGAAAATGCGCTCTCTGTTCTGTGGGACGTACCAGGAAGAATTGATAAGTTGCCATTCTGCATCATACCCTGCTTCATCCAGCTTATAGAGAACTCTGGCAAAATCCCATCCTCCATTAACTGAAAACAAGTTTTTAACGTTCTCAATGAGCAACACTGAGGGTTTATCTTCTTCTTTTTTGCCTTTGACAAGCTCAATAACTTTATAAAATAGTCCACTTCTGGATCCTTCAAGTCCAGACTGTCTTCCTCCGACACTAATGTCTTGGCATGGGAATCCGAAGCACCACATGTCTGATCTTGGAATGTCTCCTGATTTAAGTAATTCAATATTTTCTGCAAACCACTCATTCTCCTTTACTAAATGCATTTTTTCATATGCTTTATTGGAGAATTTATCCATTTCACAATGTCCTATACATTGATGGCCTGCCATTTCTAAACCTAATCTGAAGCCTCCAATTCCTGAAAATATATCTATAAAATTCATTTGCATCACATCCCCTAAGCATATTTAATACTTAGTTGACAGCTGCATCTGAAAGCTGAAAGTTTAATCTAAATAACTTAATTTTTTTGCATACATAAAAGAGTTTTTACTCTTCTTTCTGCAGCAAGAACATCTGAGATGTTTACTTGTTCCGACTTATTCGCAAATTGCAACATTGCCTGGTTTAGCTTATCGGTATCTTCAAAATAAACTAAACTTCTGTTCTTATCTTTCTCTTTTTTGATGTCCTTAATTTCTAAACCTTTTGCTACTAAAAACACCAAGAGATCCTTATCACTTATTGGCCTTAATTCCATTAGTAACCCCTTCTTTCCTTGTTATTTCTTAGGTGTAAGATTATACTATTATAATAATTACAATCATTACTTCTGTAAATTAAAGCATTTTATCTCTACAGATTGCCATAATAAAATAGCTTTATTTTTCGGCAAAATTCTTATATTTCCTCACTGGAAATATATGTTAGTTTTAATTGGAAAAAATGCTTTTTTCCCTTATATTTACATAATCAATTTTGATATTTAAATAAAAAAGGCGTTACTGCTTGTACTGGAATTATATAAATATTCTTTAAAAATCATGTAAATTGTGTAGCATGCTACTACTTTTTTTTTATAAACTATAGTTTCTTTTAATTTTAGCACCAAAAAAACGTAAACACTAGTGTTTACGTTCTTTTGGTGTTAAGTATTTTTTTGTCGATTTTACTTACCCTACCATCCTGGGGGATCTTGTTCATATTGCGGAAACATTACAGTAGACGAATAAGTTTTTTGTGAAATATTGTTATTACTAATTTTACTTGAATTATGCTGTATACCTGCAACAGTTAATGAAGTTAATATAAGTACTGATATTATAGCTTTACGTAACATTGCTCCACCTCCTACATACACATTTTACTACGATTTTCATTTAAAGTGGAAGATTTTATAATATATTCTTTTATTAATCCTTTCGTCCTAACATATTTTGTAAATTTTTTATCCGACATATCTTTAAAATACCATGCTGCATGAAAAAATAATTCATGTAAATCTTGATTTTTCATTTTTCCAGTGTATATATTAAATTCAATTTTTTTTAATACATCTTCTAAATCATCATTACAAGAATTACTTATTAAATAGTTAATTACTTTTTCAGACAATTCATATTCTGCGATTTGATTTGGGAAACCATTTTCTAATATAAACTTAAAACTTTTTAGTAGATTCTCAGTACTTTTCAACCTAATATACATAAGTGTATTGTGATATTTTGCCAATACTACGTCTACTATATCATCTGCTTCATTTATATCTGCTTTTTTCAAATATTCGATAGCAGCTCCTATCCTACCTTGGAAATATTCTATTTCACTTAAGTTTCTATATATTATAGTTTGAGTTACACTTCCTTTTTTAAATTCACCTATTTTTAATGCCTCATGATTATATTTTTCTGCCTCCTGGTAATCTTTCATCCTAAAATAGCAATTTGCCATTAACATATAAATGTCGGTTAGTTCATCCTTTTTAAGTTCACATTTATCAATTAAATACTGTATTGTTTCCAAACTTTCTTTAAATTTATTTAAATTTTTATATGCAGAAGCAATACTAAATTTGATTCTTTTAATATCATTATTATTTATTAAAGACATATTTTTCATAGCATACTTAATAAATATATCAATATTGACCAACTCTTTATATTCTTCTGCCAAAAGTAAATATTTGCATATATCAGCTAGTAAAGATATAAGCTTTTCAATATAATTATTTTCTATTGCTATAAGTGTACATTTTAACATAAATTCTATTCCTAAATCTGCATGCCTTGATTTAAAGAAATATAATACTGCAAATTGATAATAATTATACTTAAGTTCATTTTCTATATCCTCGGAATATTCATCGATAAAATTATTACTTTTTATAAGATCTTCAACAATAATTTCATCGGCGGGGCATTTAGATAAATTCTCTAAGGTATTTTTTATGTAAGTATTCCTTTGTGCTCGTGTATCTTCCAACAGAAATTCTACACTTATTTCTTTATTGATTTTACGATTCTTATATATTCTGTTTATATTATTTACTATTATGATGGCCGTATATTGAGTCAATTTTTCTTTATTATTTTCTACTTCGCTTATATAGTTTCTTGTTATCACTTCAATTTTTCTACATACATTATTTTCATCTTTTTTTAATATGTACGTAAGCTCTCGCTGAGATATTTTTAATTCATCTCTTATTTTTTTAATTTTTTCTCCTGGTGTTAGTATATTCATTTTTGTTCCTTTCAAATTGAAAATAATCAATATTGTTACTTCTGAAATTTTCAATTAATATCAAAATAATTTTTATTAAACGCATTATAAAGCCAATTAACCTTAAAGATGCAAAAATAAATATATTTATTATTTTTTGTATAAACAAAAAATCCTCGTATTGAGCTGTTAAGCAAAACCAGGACTAACTAAACAATTAATCTTTACTTACCAAAAGAATTTCACCTTCTATTGACAATTAGAAATATATTTAGTAGTATATGATTAATTTATCAAGATACCTTGATTTAATCCTGCTCTTATATATGAATCTTTGTTTGCCGACAGTTTCATATATAAGAGTTTTGCTTTATATAACCTAATGCTGGTAATATGTAAATATTTTTGTTTAATATTTTATCCTAAAAATACATTAAATTCAATAAATTTTCACATTATAAAAAAAATATATAAATTTATTAATTACTCCCCTGAATTATATATATTTTTTTTAAAACAACATATAGTTGTATGTTCAATTCTATTAAGGCTCTCCCTTCTGATCCTAAGCTTCCAAGTTGATGAATAAATAAATTAGCTTTTAGTTTTTATTCCATTTTTTACATGTAATATGTTATAATATGTTTAGGTAAAGGTTATTTAATATATCGCTCCTTCCATTACCTATATGAGTAGGCTGAAGATAAAATCAAGCTGCTTCCTTGGAAGGAGGCCCTTTATGGATTCTACATTCTATATAGTTACTATATTTTGTATTACAGTTATATGTGTTGTAGCCATTGTCTCTATGTTTTTCTACAAACAAGAGAACTATAGGCTAAACTTTAAACATAAATTAAAAAAAGATAACATAATGCATGAAGTCTCAGTAGATTTAGATAAAAATAAAAAAGGAAATGAATAATAGCTGCAATCTATCTCATTTCCTTTTTTTAACCGATATATTAAATTAATTAAGTAGCTTTTTTCAGCCTACTCACCCTTTACCTTTATTATACCATATAAATACATTTTATATTCAAGTAAAAATATAATATTTTTACTTTATTTAAAAACTTTCTTTGGATATGTCACGGTTTCTACATATATGATCATCATATATTTTTCTTATAATAGTTCAGCTTTATTTTTCATATCTTCCATAGAAGGAAGTGTATAAATCGGTGAGCTTAATACACTTGAATCACCAATTTGTGCAGCTACTTCATTAGTCGACCATCCTTTTTCTAATGCGTTTTTAATAAAAAATCCTCGCAATAGGTTAGGTGTGATGTCTTTTGAGTATTTATTAAATAATTTATTAATAATAGTTCTATTTACTCTTGATGATTTATTGCTTATAAATAAGAAATCACTATCTTTAAATTTTTCTGAAGATCTTATTTCCATATATTTATTAAGAGCATCTATGATTATATTGTTTACTACAATTACTCTCGTGCTATTTTCATAAATAATAATAATTTCTTTTTCTGCTAAATGAACATTACTAATTCTTATATCTAATGCTTCAGATATCTTTATTCCTGAATAAGCAATCAATGTCACAATGGCAAAGTTTCTTTCACCAGAATTATTTAAAACCATCTGCCTGAAATTATCTACATCTTCCTTGTGTACACTAGAATTTATTTTATCTTTTTCTACTTTGATTAAATCAGTCCTGAATATTACTCTATCCCTTTGCTTGTCTTCCTCAATCAAATATTTATTATATGTGTCTAATGCTGAAATCTTAGCATTTATACTCCTGGGTTTCAAATTTTTTATATCTTTTAAATATTTTATATATTCTTGAATATCATTTCTATATAAAACCGACAGTTCTTTTCCATAATTTTCGGAGAACCATTTTTTATATCCTCTTATATGTAAATCGTAAGATTTTATCGTATTTTTGCTGTTTCCATTTTTAGCTAGCCAATCTACAAACTCCATAAGTTATTCTCCTTCTAGTTATCGGCGGGTTTTTCTTTATTGTAATCTAATATTATTTTTACACAAGCGCTATTGTTTTGCAATATAAACATAAAACTTCATCTATTTCTCTTCTTTATTATTATTTTTTTCTATAATATTTTTAAATTTATTATACATTGCATCTACTTCTTCATTTTTTTCTCTTTCAAATTCATTAAAAGCATCTTCGCCATTTTCTTTAATATATTCATTTTTGAAATTTCTATATTCTAAAAAATCCCTTTTTCTTTTTTCATTTTGCCAATACAGATATATTGTTGAAGCACTGCAAATTATAATATTATTTAAGTTGCTAAAAGTTAATACTCCAATATTCTGTAATAATCCTAAAGTAAAAAATAATGTTGAAATTATATAACTTACGTTTATATTTAGAAGATGCGGATTTTGATTGTGCAGTATTTGGCTTACATCGTATTTAATCTTTAGATCATTTGCAACAACTATCACCTGCCCTGCTATATTATACATAGATCCACTGCTTAAAATATTTAATACATTGATATTATATATTGATAAACTAATAGCCCCTGAGATAATAACCAGCATAAAAAATAAGATTAAATATATCTTAAATATATAGTATCTCACCATCTTATTTAACCTTCCCCTCCCATAATCTCTTAAGCTTATAAAAAGTTGTACTTTTTAATCCTAATAAATCCATAGTTGCTTTTCTTGTTCTCATTCCAGCCTTCATTTCACTATAGTATTGCTCCCACGCTTCCGGATATTTAGCTCTCGGTCTTCCTAAATGCTTATTTTGAGCTTTAGCTACCTTGATTCCCTGTGATTGTCTTTCTTTTATCCGCTTTAACTCTTCTTCTGCATTCATAAGCTCCCAGTCCACTAAAAAATTTATCATAAACTTACTCATATTATCATTTAACTTATACATATCCTCTAGCATTGGTCTATTCAGAACATATACCTTAACACCCCCATTAATAAGTTCAGCAAACTCTTTTCTTCCTTGTATATAATTTCTTCCAAACCTATCAATGGCCGACACTATTATATTATCTCCTGACGAAACCACTTTCTTTAACAACTGATACTGAGGTCTTTCAAAATGTTTACCTGTTTCTTTTTCTTCCATTACAATTATGTCTTTTTCATTTACTCCATTTCTCTCACAAAATGTTCGTAAATCACCACTATATATTTGACGATCTGTTTTCTGCTTCCATTTTGATGACACCCTAACGTAATAAAACCATCTATCCATAATCTCTACCACTCCAGCACAAATTAATTTTGTAATTCACTCTATATTTGAATATCCTTGAAATAGTCTATATTTATATCAAACACTTTATTTTCTACTTCTATACTAAGATTTTCATAGTATTCATTCAAGCAATTATTATTAGTTTTTTTTCTATTATACGAAACTATTTTACAGTTAAATTCAACCGTTTTATTATTGATTTTTTTCTTAAACTTAAGCTTTTTTAGATCTTTAGCTGTTTTTGTTTTAGTGAATATCCCCAGCTCCTTTAATTTGGCTACAATCTCGCCATCATTATTAAATATAAATCTTTCCATACTGATCATATTTTTAAAGTTCCTCCTTCCATTAATATATAAGTGCTTAGCTTTGAAATGCGTATTAGCTAAAATAGTCTGTTTCGATGTACAAACATTTTATTTCATTTTTATCTATATAGTTTTCAACATAATCGAAAAATTCCTGTATATGTTCTGTTCTATATATTACATCTTCTTCTACATATTCTTGTATGATATTTTTATTATCATTGAAACTTATTTTAGCTTTTAAAAAATGCTCTAAAGTAATTAATTTTCCACCTTCAATATTTAAATCTTTATACCATATATCAAGTAGCCGTAAAATTATAAAAACATCATCATTTTGCAAATAATATATTTCTTCAAGCTTATCATTGTATGAATCAACATCATTATCTAATTCAACCCTAGAAGCATTAACATACATACTATACATAATTAATTTCCTCTTTTCTTATAAATATTAAGACGTAATATCCTTACATGTCGAATTCCTTTTCTTAATTTTCATAACACCTGGTACTTAGTTTAAATGTAGCCACATCATTCTCACCAGCAGCTGGTGCATTATCAATCGGCGGTATATCAATAAAGATCCTGAGTTACACTCTAAAATTAACGATCCATGATCCATCCGCAGGATAAGCACATTTTCCCATTAGGCAGCTCGTTCCACAGTATATTCCCACAATGAGGACAAAACATATTAGCATTTCCTTTTACGTATAAATAACCTTTTACCATATCTATTTTCACTCCTTCGTAAAGTTTCAAGGGTTCTACTAAGTTTTGAAAAGCAAATTATAATAATGGAATATTTTTTTCCTCTATTTCATTCTTAGGTATTGAAAAAATACCCTCTATTTTTTTATAAGACTCTACAACAATGATAATATCAAAATAATTTTTCAGGTACATATCTATAAATTGCAAATCACCCTTATTACGAAGGAAGCAAGTGCTTATCGTTCCTTTGGAATATGATTCCTTTAACTGTTTCACTATCTTTATTAAATCATCTTGATAAACATCATCAATAACATAGAAGTCAGGCTTTTCCCAAAATTTTTGTGAATTTTGAGATATTTCTTTTTTTATTCTGTGATACTCTTCATTTACCATGTTTATGTGATATTCAATCCTATTTTGATGTTCTACATGCATTGCGTAATCATTGTATTTATCACCGCTGGAATTATAAAGATAACGGAATCTTTCATTTTTATCTGTTATATTTAATAGCAAGTTTAACAACTTAGTTTTACCAGAAGCTACAGCTCCGACAATAAGAATGTTCTTCTTATCTCTCACTCTCTCAATTATAGATTGTGCCATTCCAATATCTATTCCCCAACTCATTAATTCACTTATGTTATTTATATATTCTTCACTATAATTACCTTTTTGTTTCCATTCTTCAAATTTCAACTCCATAGAAATAACTCCCTTCACTCTTTATTAAGTTAATTCGTCATAAGTATTTGAATTATGACCTATCACTAATAATTTTTTATAATCTCGCAACTACTTTTTTTAACTGAAGAATATACACCATCAGAGCCATATGTTGAGCCTCCAATTCTTACTCTGTAATATTCTGTTCCTATTTCATATAATACTGAAGCGATTACTCCCTTTTTTATTGATTCATTATCAGTTATAATTTTTACTTTCAAAATAACATCTCCATTCCTCTGATATTCGCATTTTTCAGATTATGAACCACTTTTCTTGTTCGCTACACCCTTGAAAGATAAATCTATTTGTTTTTTATAACACCTTTACTCGTATAATTAACTATGCCAATTAATAGCACAAGTAAGACCGAAAAAGTAATATATAAAGGCTTCGATATACTCACGAACCCATCTATAACCACTTCGCCTATTAATAGATAAAGTAACATATGTAAAAATGCTCTTAATACCTTATTTGTTAAAAGCAAATATATTATATGTATCAATAGTAATCCGTAACCAACTAATAATACTATCCTCATTCTCACAACCTCCTAATTCGCATTTTTTCATAGTACCTAGTTTTGTAATACGTCACAACCACTCTCTCTCGATTTTCTCTTTTGCTTCTACAATAACTTCTATTTTCTTAAATAAAATATCGTTAGCACGCTTACATTCTGCATTTTCCCTTTTTAATTCTAAATCTGTAATTAGACCATCTAATATTCTTAAAAAGTGTTCAACCTCATAACGTTTCATAGTTAAAACTCCCTTCACACTATTTTCATAGATTGCTTTGAATTTTTGTATTGCATAACAATGCAAGATTAAAATAGGCTTAATTGGCTAAACGGCTGCTCACGTCGATTCCATATATCCGCTTGTATTTTTTCATTCTCTTTAAGGCTGTTTTCTAGCTTATTTTTCAGATAACCATCAGTGCAGCAGTGGCATATAGTACATTTTACATGTACAAAATTATTCGGATTAGCGAATTGTACAAATTCAGCTTTACCCCCACAAAAAGGACAATTTTTTAGCATTTGATCACTCCTTAGCAATATTTTTATTGTTGCTACTGATTGGCAGCTCTTTGAAAGACGATCTAACTGATTCCCCAAATATTTTTTTGCTCTAGTGGGTACTTCTCTGTTATAACTCTTGGTCTACTTGGAACATTCCACCCTTTAGGCTTATATTCAGTTTGCCCTATAATTTTATATCCTGCAGCTTTTAAACTGCTTCCTGGTTCGCTCTTAAGAGTATATGTTATTAATTTTTTATATCCAAGATTTCTGGTCACTCTCCACGCAACTGCATATAGCATACTGCAAGCATCCTTATATCCTTCCAAGACACAGCATCTAAGGACTTCTAACGTATAGCCATCCTGCCTATGCCTTGCAATTGGTCTGCCTACAATTACAACCCCTATTACCTTTTCACCATCATTTAAACCTATGGAAAACTTATGGCCAACAGGAGCTACGTTATGCCTATGGTATTTAGTTACAAAGATCTTTGCTTCGTTTAAACTTATTGGTTGTAATTCATATTTCATCTATCACACCTCCTGGCACTTCGACTTGATTTCATAGTTTTGTTATCTATACATTTAATAAACGGATGCAGTAATTTCAGTACATAATCCATGTTGATATATAAACGACGCTATAGTCCATTTATCCCTGCAATATTGTACCTTGATATGCTGTTTAACTGTCAAGGGTGAACGAAGCGTGTAACCCACGCCCTTGACAGTTAAAAGCAATCAAAAGAACAGTTATTAGGGGTAAATGGCTATCACCTACAAATACTTTGTAGACTATAAATAATGAGTATAGTTATCTTATCTACAACACATTATTTAAGCCTATTCCAGTGTCTTTGGATACTATGAATACTACTGTTTTTATAGGTATAGTTAAGTTTTGAACTGCGAACTAATTAAAATATTTTAAGGCCTGTTGACCTACCCACCTTGCCATAGGTACTGCTACCGCATTCCCTATTTGTTTATATTTTTTATTATCACTCCCTGAAAATTTGAAAGCATCTTCAAATCCCTGCAGTCTTGCAAATTCTCTAACAGTATATGATCTAAGGTTGTTTCCATCCTTAATTAATCTTGTGCTACGGTCTGTACCATAATGCGCTACTGCACATGGAGCAATATCATCTATATCTGGATTACTTATTATTGGCTTGTCTCTATAGTTTCCTATTCCGTTTATCCTATTTAAAGCATATTGCGGTAGTGGCAAATCAACGCCATGTTCTATGATATCTTTTAACTTTATAGGCTTACTTTCTGGATAATCTAAATTACTAAATGGCTTTTTAGTGCCTATAAGTATTAGCCTTTTACGTTCTTGAGGAAGCCACATGTTAGCATTTACAGGACACTCAACCCTTACATAATAATCAGGTAGCTTTGTAAGAGCTTCCATAACTACTCTGAATTTTTTCATTCCTGGTACATTCTCGACAATATACATTTCTGGCTGTGCAAGCGCTATATGTCTGAAAAAGTGTAGGAATAAATCATCACCCGTTCTGCTCTTATGAATATCTGCAGCTGTTGAATATCTGGTGCATGGAAATGTTCCAACGTAAATATTCGCATCTTGCTGATCCAAAACAGTTATCTGACTTATATCTTCCTGATGAATCTCATGATTGAAATTCATCCTTAAAGTTTCGCAGCAAGTGGCATCTATTTCGTAAGAATGAGTTACTTTTATACCCGCTTGAGATAACCCTAAATCCATCCCGCCAGCTCCACTAAAATAACTTTTTGCTGTAATCATATTTTCACCAACTTTCCTTCACCTTATTTTTCATGGTACCTAGTACATTAAAATAATGTTTCTATCATATAGAACACTGGCACAGCATTTAATAATTTCTTCCTCATATGCTGAAGCATTTTCTTCAATATTTCTTAGTAAAGCTAATAATTTTTCTGTACTTAAATTTTTTACACGTTCTGCTTTATATTCTAGCTGAAGGCCCTCATAACTTTTTAAAAATACATCTAATTCCGTTGAATACATCATAAGTTTTAATTCACTCCTTTCTAATACTTTGCAACTCTTCTGGAGCAGCTGCATCTAGGTTTTGAAATGCGAATTACTCATTTAATAGAAAATCTCTAATTTTAATAAGATTTTCTATTTTATTTACAATAATAGAAAATGCTTTTTCTTGTGCTTTTTCAAAGTTTTCTGTTTGTAATATTTCTTTCTCTATATTTAAATCTCTGCATGTTAATAGCCAAGTATTACCATAGTCTATATGTTTATGCACGGTTATTGAAACATTCTCGATTTTAGTTTTTAACACCCTTGGCTGGATAACACCACGTTCTCCTTTTCCATAGCTTGTGCCATCAATCCAAGCTACTTTTTTCATAAAATCCCTTCCTTTCAGGTTTGCAATATTTTCATAGTATCTAGTTTTGTATGACGTGCTATTCACACCATCCAAGTACCTTAGTTTTCCTATACTTGCCCTTTTTAGCAACCTTCCTCACATTGGTCAAAGTCCAATCTCCATCATAGCTAGAGTCTTTTTGACATTTCTTTATGCTACTAATAAAATCATTAACTTTATAAGGGTAATAGAAAGGTGCTATTTTTTTAATTGCTTGTTTTATGCTTTTTGCTACAATTATTCCGTCAAGTCCATCATTAATTACAAATACTTTTATTTTTTTCATAACAATCTCTCCTCCATCGTTTTTATTTTTAAAGTTTTTATATGACTAAAAGTTTTACAATCAATACAAATTTCTTCCCTGCTATTTTTAAAAGGTTTGTACATATCTTTAATCTCTTCTTTTTTAGAACATTTATTGTTTTCTGCAATTTTAATGTCTCTATTCTCTTTTGATATAGCATAATAACTACCACAGATTTCACATTGTGTTGGCATTGGCTCATTCCCCTTTCAAATTCGCAATTTTCAGAGTGTCTTTTTATTTGAAATCTGAATAGGTCTATAAACAAGATCACTTATATAATCATTTACAGCACCATGGAAATTAGCAGACTGATATATTCCCATCTTATAAAATCCATTTCTATAATGAAGTCTCAACGATTGAATGTTTTTAGTACTTACGTGAGAGTAAAATGAACAGTTAGTAAAATAATTAAATAATTCTTTGTATAATGTTGAACCAAACCCTCGACCTTGATATCCTCTTAATACTGCACATTGCTTGATATAAATATAATCTTCTTCATTAAATTTTTTATCAAAAAGCATAATGCTTTCGCGCATATCATAATGAATAATATTCTTATTCTCTAGACTTACATAAGCTACTAATTCACCTAAAAATTCTAATACATATACAGTATCTATATTTGATTCATTTGGAGCCGCATCTTCACAAATTAAAGTTCCACCATTTTTTATAGAATTCGTGGCGAATATTGGTATTAGGTTTTTAATATCTTCCTTATAGGCTGGTCTAAAATGAAATTGTTCCTCATCATCATATACATGCTTAATGTGAGGTAATGATTTTAATTTAGATATAATTAATTTTTTATTTTCTATTGTTAATTTACTCGTATGAATTAGATCTATTGTATTAACATAAAATGCAGCATCCAATTGTGAATATGAATTACTAAATTCTGATATAGAAAATGGATTATTGTCAAAATCAATAAGGCAATTTGAAGCTCCTCTTATATTTATAAGTCTTATTCTCTCACTAAACATGTCCATCATTTTTAATAAACCTCCTAATAATATCTTGGATTACAATTCTTCCAAAATAGTTTTAAAATTCCAACTACTTTTTTTTGAATTCTTCTTTCACTAAATCAAATACCTGGGCACTAACTGGATTTCCCTTTGTATCAAGAACTACAGGTAGTCCTATAGGTAACGATTCTTTTCCATACTTTTTATCACAGTACCCAACAATATCGTCATAATCTTCTGCTGCAACACATTCAATAAACTTCTTTTCAATACTATTGTTCACTATTGCAAATAAAACCATCTTTAACCCCCCCTCTTTTTTAGCTCGTAAATTTTTCAATGGTTGTCCCAAATCTTTGAAAGACGAATTAATCTTTGATTATATCTTTTATATCTTCCTCTTGAATATTATATTTTTTTCCGTCTTTACAGAATGGGCAGTCAGTATAATACCCTGTTTCTTTATCCCCAAAGAGTATGCTAAACCCCCAAATTCCATTTTCGTACTTGCTGATTAAATCAGACTTGCATTTATCACAAGTTGCTAGATTTTTTATTAGTTTGCCTTTGCTTGGACCAGGGTTTTCCTCTAAATAATCCCATATTCCATCTATATCGTCTTCGTCTAAAAGTTCTATTAAATCTTCTTCTTCAAAATCGCGATCCTGCTCTAATTGTTCAGTTATACAAACTCCAGTAGTTTTACTACCATCTTCGGTTCTTACCCATGTTTCTTCATGCTTTTTATTTCCATCTATAAATGTCTTTTTAATCCCTTCTTCGCTTACTTCAATAATATATTTTCTCATTATTACTCCTTCTTTCATCTTTTTTTCAGGATCTTCACTTCTTGTACTTATTGCTCCCTAACCCTTATCTCAAACGTTGAATTAAGCCATGACTTGCTTAATATAGCTTCTTTGGCTATAAGCTATATAAATATCTCTTATTAACATCATTAAAGTTACATTATCTTTCATCAAAGCTTTCAACTCTATTTTCATTTCTTTACGTGCTTTTATATATTTCCTTCTGAAATGA
>NZ_JACTOJ010000016.1:0-118426 GCF_032335695.1 Clostridium sp. 19966 | reverse complement strand
TTTCCTTCTGTTCAATTTTCAAAGACCTTGCTGCATTCATACAGCTTTTATATATTATCATTTTACCGATAATCTGTCAACAATTTTTTTCAAGTTTTTTTATTGATTTAGCATTTTCTACTTTTCAATTTTTATACTTGTCAGTTGCGACTTAGATATAGTACCACAGCTCAATATATGCTTGTATATTATTTCAGCTCATATTTTTATATTAACCCGATTATACTTTATTTTTCTACTTTTTTTGAGTTTTCTCACATGTTGATACACCCGAATCAGTATATGATTTTTATCTGAATATTAAAAATAACCTGACGCACTAAAGTAATGTTTTAAATTGGTATAAAATCAACACTGATCTAAAACAGAGCAAAAGTATAAAATATTACTACATTATTATTTATGTTCATAAAGAATAATAAAAAAAAGACAGCACAATAAAATTAATGCTGCCTTTGTATGTAATAACTAAATTTATAAAACCTTATAAAACTTTAGCAAAACATTTTCTGGAAGTCTTTCAGCATAACATACAAACATGCAATCCATCATCCATTTATATTTCTCATGATAGGTTTCAAAAAATTGGAACTGTTCTAAAATAATACAGACTTGAATCTACAAATTTTCCTGACTTAACATCATTTACATATTGAATTGGAACGGTACGTATTCCATTGTTTTCTACATATATTGATGCTCCATCTTCAAGCTTTATAGCGTACCTTGCAGAAAGCTCACATTTTCCATCTGGTCTAATAATTTGACTGTCTATACCTCCTGGAAGTACAAATCCCTTAAAACCTTCTCCCGTAACCTCTCCAGATACTATAGGAATTAATTGTCTTCTTCCTACAATCTCATCTTGTCCTACTACAATAGGATTATCCACATTAATTGATATACTAAATACCTCTTTTAAGCCTGTTTCATTTAGATTTTTCATATTTTTACCTCCCATTAAGCTATTTTCTCTAAGCTCTCCTCTTCTGGTTCTTCCTTTTTTAAAAGCAAACTTAGCGGCAAAGCTATAAGTATAATTATAAAGGATATAAAATACACGTCATTTACTCCCATAACAAATGCTTTATTAGCAATTAAGCTTGGAGTTATATTTAAATTTGAAAGTTCCTTTATGTGTTGAGTTGTTCTCATTGTAAGTAATGATGTAAATATTCCAATAGCTAAGGAGCCAACTCCTTGTGAAACCCAATTGTTTACTGCAGACCCGTTTCCTGATAGCTTTCTATTTAAGGAACTCATACCTATATTTGTTACAGGCATACTGCCTATAGCTATACCTATGTTTCTTACTATCATCCAAGTTATTATATAAGCATTACTTGTATCAATAGTTAAATATGACATTTTAAAGGATCCTAAAGCCATAAATATTATGCCTGCTATTACCAAAATACGTGGATCCATAATATTATAAAGCTTTCCTACCACCAGCATAAACAAAGCCATAATTAATGACGGAGGTAGCATAATAAGTCCAGTCTCTAAAGCAGAAATATGTTTGGCATTTTGAAGAAAAAGAGGAGTTAATAAAGTACCTGCATACAAGCTCATATTAATAACTGCTCTTACGATAACGCTTCTACTATATCCTTTAAATTTAAATATTTTTAGATTCAAGGCGGGACGGCTGCTAGTTAATTCTATCTTTATAAATATGGATAAAATAATAATTCCGCCAACTATAAGTAGTACTATTTTGCTAGATAACCATCCATAAGCATCTCCCTCACTGAAAGCGGTTAGAAGCATTAAACTAGCTACAAGGCTAGTTATAAATCCTGGCATATCAAATCCCTTTGGTGGATTTAATTTATAATATGGTGTAGATTTAACTACCATTAAAATAGCTAATATTCCAATAGGTATATTTACAAGAAATATTGCTTTCCAGTTAAAAGTTTCTATAAGCCATCCACTTATGGTAGGCCCAAGAGCTGGAGCTAACATGGCACAAAGGCTCCAAAAACTTATGGCAAGAGGTTGTTTTTTTCTTGGTATAACCTGAAAAATTATGCTCATAGTAGCTGGAGTGGCAAGTCCATTAAAGGCCCCCTGCAATATGCGAAAAGCAATTAAAGATTGTATATTCCATGAAAAAACACAAAGCAAAGATGCTATGGTAAAACCTATTAATGATACCAAATACAATTTTTTATAACTAAACTTTTCACCTAAATATCCTGTTATTGGCGCTATAGTTCCTGTAGCTAACATAAAGGCCGTAACTGTCCATTTTACTGAGTCCAAATCTGTGTTAAAATTTTTCATTAAATCTGTTAATGCTAAGTTTATAGTACTTATTCCTAATGCTGTTAAAAAAGTTCCTAAAAATAATGATGATATAACAGGCCAAAATTCCACTTCTTTTGTATTGCTACTCATTGATCATCCCCCTAAAAACTGTGAATTTAAATATTTTAATTGACCATATGTCATTTTTGACATATAATCAGCATAGAAAAAATATTAAACTATATTTTAATATATGTCAATATTGACATATATTCTGGAGGAACAAAATGAACAAATTATCTTATGGTTTGCTTAGCCTATTATCAACCGAACCTCTGACTGGATATGATTTAATGCTAAAATTAAATTTATTTTGGCCTACTACTCATAGTGCTATATACCCATTGCTAGCAACTCTAGAAGAAAATAAATATATTAAAGGAGAAGTAATTAAACAGCAAGGGAAACCTGACAAAAAATTGTATAGTATAACAACAGCAGGTATAGATTCATTAAAAGAATGGATACAAAAGGACACGGATTCTGCGGCTATAAGAGATGAAATGCTTTTAAAAACCTATTGTATACAGGTTCTAGACCAAAACAAAGTACTAAAGCTTCTAGATGAAATGGAAAATAGAAATAAACTAAGATTAGAAAAAAATTTAAAATCTTTAGAAGAATTAAAAATCAAGTTTAATGGAAAACTCGATTCAATTAATTCTCCTAAATTTGGTGTTTATCTACTAATTCAAAAAGGTATAAACGAAAGTAAACTTGGGTTAAAATGGTGTCAATGGGTAAGAAGCTTATATCAAAAAAAAGAAGTTATCAACTTTTTTAATGAGAATTTTGAATATTTTCTTTAACATTTAACTTCCCAGGGATTTTCTTTACCTTCCATAAATAGAATGCAGCTTAGTATGGAATTTTCAACCATATCACTTACTGCTTGATTTGTGTAAAAAGCGGTATGTGGAGTAATTATTACATTTGGATAAGATTTTAAGATAGCTAACTCTCTATTAGTTAATACCTCACATTTCAAATTATTATAATATATATCACTCTCATTCTCGATAACATCCAAAGCTGCTCCGCCTATTTCTTTATTTTCAATAGCATCAATCAAATCGCTGGTATTTATGAGTGACCCTCTAGCCGTATTTATGATAAATGTTCCTTTTTTCATCTTAGCTATGCTATCTTTATTTATAAGATGATAGTTATCCTCGGTAGCAGGTGCATGAAGAGTGATGATATCGCTTTTCTTAAAAAGTTCATCTAAAGTTACATAACTAGCCATAGACTTCAATTTATCATTTTCATATAAATCATATGCTATAATATTGCAATCAAATCCCGTTAAATTCTTGATTACAGTAGCACCAATTCTTCCCGTTCCAATAACTCCAACAGTTAAATTATGCAATTCCTTGCCTTGAATTCCCACTAGAGAGTAATCTTGCACATTGCTCCTTTCTAATATAGCCTTCACCTTTCTTGTAACCATAAGAATCATCATAGCTGTGTAATCTGCTACACTTCTTGGAGAATAAGTTACATTTCCCACATGAATACCTAATTCCTTAGCTTTCTGTATGTCTATATGATCATATCCTATAGTTCTTGTAGATATAAACTTCACTCCATTTTCATAAAATTTTCCCATAAGCTCAGATGATATAGGAGTTGTAATTATACTTATGCAGTCAAAATCTTTAGCAAGATCAGCATTTTCTATACTTGGTCCTTCTTTATATAAGGTCAATTCCACATTATATTTGTTTTTGAACTCTTCAAAATACTGTGCCTCATCTTGTCTATAACTATATACTAAAATCTTCATAATTTTTTCTTCCTTTCCTACTATATAATATATATTTTATCATTAAAATTTTTATATCGCACAGAAATTTTTTATTAAAAACTAAAGGATGTTTTAAAGACGAAGCATTTAAAACACCCTTTTTATTATTTATAATTATTTAACTTTATCCGCTATCTCTTTTATAATTCTTTCAACAAAAGTATCCAAAGCTAATGCTCCTTCATCTCCATTTACTCTGCTTCTTACTGCTACCTCCTTGTTTTCAGCTTCCTTTTCTCCTAATATTAATAGATAAGGAACTCTCTCCATACGTCCTTCACGAATCTTATAGCCGATTTTTTCAGCTCTATAATCTGCTTCTACTCTCACTCTTGCTGCTTGAAGTTTTTTAACAACTTCTTCAGTATAATCATGATATTTTTCAGATATAGGTAGTACCTTTACCTGTACTGGAGCAATCCAGGTTGGAAAAGCTCCTGCATATTTTTCAATAAGCATTGCTAAAGTTCTTTCATAGCATCCTATGGAAGTTCTATGGATTATATAAGGATGTTTCTTTTCTCCATCTTTATCCACATAGGTCATTCCAAATCTTTTTGCTAAAGCGAAGTCTATTTGAACAGTTATTATAGTATCCTCTTTCCCATGAACATTCTTAAATTGTATATCTAGCTTTGGACCATAGAATGCAGCTTCTCCTTCTGCTTCCTTATATTTTAAGCCTATATGATCAAGTATATTTCTCATTATATTCTGAGTTCTTTCCCACTCTTCTTCAGAGCCAATATACTTCTCTTTATTTTTTGAGTCCCATTTAGAAAACCTATAGCTTACATCCCCTTCTATACCAAGGGTAGTCATCATGAAATTGATTAAATCTACAACTCCTTTAAATTCTTCCTCTAATTGATCTGGTCTAACTACAAGATGTCCTTCTGAAATAGTAAATTGTCTTACTCTTATAAGTCCGTGCATTTCTCCAGAAGATTCATTCCTAAAAAGTGTTGAAGTTTCACCATATCTTATAGGCAAATCCCTATAACTCTTCTGATCATTATTATATATTGTAAATTGGAATGGACAAGTCATTGGTCTTAGAGCAAACACTTCTTCATCCTTTTCTTCATCACCTAACACAAACATATCTTCCTTATAATGATCCCAGTGACCAGATACCTTATAAAGATCGCTCTTAGCCATAAAAGGAGTTTTTGTTAAAACATATCCTCTTCTCTCCTCTTCATCCTCTACAAATCTTTGAAGTACCTGAACTACCTTTGCTCCCTTTGGCATTAACAAAGGGAGACCCTGTCCTATAACATCAGAAGTAGTAAATAAGCCAAGCTCTCTTCCTAGTTTATTATGATCTCTCTTCTTAGCTTCTTCTACTCTTACAAGATGCTCTTCAAGCTCAGATTTTTTAGTAAAAGAAGTCCCATATATACGAGTAAGCATTTTATTTTTTTCACTGCCTCTCCAATATGCTCCTGCCACTAAAGTAAGCTTAGAGGCTTTTATATATTTAGTATTTAAAAGGTGTGGTCCGGCACAAAGATCTACAAATTCTCCCTGCCTATAAAAGGATATTACCGCATCCTCTGGAAGATCCTTTATAAGTTCAACTTTATAATTTTCTTTCTTTTCGTCCATAAATGCTAATGCTTCAGCTCTTGGAAGCTCAAATCTCTCAATAGGAAGTTCCTCTTTAACTATCTTTTTCATTTCAGCTTCAATTTTTTCAATTTCTTCTGCTGAGAAAGAACCTTCTTTATCAAAATCATAATAAAAACCATCATCAATAGCTGGACCTATAGCAAGCTTTGTATCTGGAAATAATCTTTTTACAGCTTGAGCCAGTACATGCGAAGTTGTATGCCAAAAAGCCTTTTTACCTTCTTCATCTTCAAATTTTAATATACTTAATTCACTGTCTTCTTTAATTATAAATCTAAGATCCTCTACCTTACCATTAATCAAACCAGCAAAGGTATTTCTTGCAAGACCTTCACTAATATCCTTTGCTACATCTATTATGGCCACAGGTGATTCATATTCTTTTACTGAGCCATCTTTTAATTTTATTTTTATCATTTTACTCATCCTTTCTTTAATATGTATAAAATAAAAAACTCTCATCTCTTTTCAACTTTGAAAAGGGACGAGAGTATAAATTCCCGCGGTTCCACCCAAATTAGCTGCATTATAAAAATAAAAGCAGTTCACTTTAATAATTTTAACGGATTTACCGGACTTTATTAGAGTCACTCTGAGGTGGTATTCAACATTTGCAAATTTAAGAATACTTTCAGCTGCTGTATTCTCTCTCTTTAAATCCTTCAATGCCTACTGTCCTCATCATAGAATTACATATTTACTTTAAATAATTATATCACTTTTATTAGCACTGTCAATTGCAATAAATTTATTTTTCAAAAATGCATCCTTTTTTTCGTTTCATATTTAAATTTCTTATCTCCAAAAATTATCATAGCAATAATTGTTATTACTCCATACACCGCCGAAATTATGCTTGGCCAAAGCACAAATTTGAATATCAATCTAGCAACTATAGGTATAAAGCAAATAATAACTATAGACGTCTGAAAAAGATAGAATTCTTTCCAAGTCATTTTTATACATATAACTATCACTGTTACTATAAGTGAGGATCCCCATAAAACAAAAGGCACCACATAGCTCATAGCCCATCCATTTTGATTAAAGGTGCTATCCACTACAACCAAAAATACACTTACTAAGATATTATCTTCTACCACCATCATGGCAGTTATTTTCTTTTTTATAAGCGGCTTTACTATAATAAAAAATGTCAGCCATATACCAAATATAGCTACTGTACACCAAAAATAATAATGTGGTGTGAGCAAATTAATTATAAATAATATGATACTTGCCGAAACAAGAATAAAAATCGATATTTTCATCTGTTTGCCGGTAGTTTTTACCACGCCTTTTCCAACACCAGGGTATACTTTATACTCTTCTTTTTCAATCAAATGTTTTCCGCATAGTGGACAATTATTTGCATTATACTTTATTTCAACATGACAGTTTCTACACTTCATACTACATATCCTCCTAATAATTCGCTTCCACACTAACAGATATACCATAACTAACTAAAGAATCTGTAAAGCTTTTGGTTACAGTATTTTCTAATATGGTGCTAGTAAAAGATATGCTCATCACATCATTAAAGCTTATAACAGCACAATTAAATACATTTTCTCTTGGCGCTCCCAAAACAAAATCAAACCTATCTATGTACTTTATCATTTCAACAGGCAAGGTAAGGTTTCCTATATTTGATAAAGTAGATGTAGTTATTCTTTCTCCATATAAACTAAAATTTGCTTTCAGCACTAGATTTTTTAAAAATAATGGAGCTAAACGCATTAAAATATTTTTCTCAGCATTTACATTTCCACTAAATTTGCTTCTTAACGCCGATATTTCAGTTCCTTCTCTTATTTGTCTTGAAACTTCTCTGCATATTTCTTCAAGATTAACATTGTCTGCCTCTACTTCTGGTTTATATTCTACATTTACATAAGAAGAAAAGTTTCTAACAGTTTTAGAAGCAAACCGTTTTCTCAGGTTTATTGGCACAGATATCTTTATAGGCTTTTTTTCTCCAGGATGATAAATTCTAGCATTGAGTACGGAGTGTATGAATAGAGCCGTTAAAAATTCAGTTACTGTAGCATTGAATTTATTTGCTGCAACCTTTAGTGAATTAACACTAACTATCACATGAAGCACCTTTAATGTGTTTCTTTTAATTGGTGTTCCTTTAATTTTAAAAGCTATGCTTTCTTTTAGATTCAGCTTATCCTCGGATGCTGCAACATGAAAAAAAGAATCTTCCGTTTCCTCAGCACTAGGTAAATCTTTATAGTGAAAAATATTGTATCTATCTAAATCTAAGGCTTCTTTAATTGGTTCTTCCCCATTAAGTGATGTTATATAATTAAATATTAATGTTTTTAGAAAAACTGTAGCCCCAAAACCATCTGTGATAGAGTGAAATACTTCTAATGATATCCTTCTGTTGTAATAAAGCACTCTAAAAAGATACCCTTTATCCTTCTCTTCTGAAAAAGGAGCCGCAGCATAATCGCTTTCCATTCTTACCTCTGGTTCGCACTCATTAGGTTCAAAATAATACCAAAATAATCCCTTAGTGAAATGTACAGAAAAGGTAGGAAATCTTCTATATGTTATATTTAATGCTTTTTGTAATATTTCTGGGTGAACCTTTTCTTTTAAAACAGCATCAATTCTGAATACTGGTGCCCAATTAGTTTCCCGTATAGCTGGATATATTTTAGCTGCATTATCCAATTTATACCAAGTTTCTTCCATTATTCTCTTCTCCCTGCCATCTAATATTTCGCTTCATTTTTAATATTATTTTTCTTTGAAGAGTTTTTTAATGCTTTCTAGTCCATCCACTATTTCCTGCTTTGAAAAATTGTATCTGGTAAGTTCATCTTCTTCTAATTTATTGATCTCACTATAGAACCACAATGCTACTTCAAAATACTTTGGAGATTTATGCTTTTCAAGGGTATCAAATAAAATATCTTCCGCTTCATTTATTTTCCCTTCACTAATATATTTCTTAAGCATTATTTCTAATACTTTTTCTCCTGAGAGTATTACTTCACTTTCTTCTTCTTTAAGGCTTATTACATTTTCTTTTCCCATGAATATGCCTACTAACAGTTGACCTATGGACTTTATAAGCCTTTCTATATAATCCTGTTCATACATATAAACCCCAACTCCTATTTGCATTGTTTGTTAAATGTTAAATAAAGTAACTCTATGAATACTTTATCATTTATTATCTCCACTGTCCAATACAAGTTTCACCCATACTAATGAAATCTTGTGTAACTTTTTTTGATCTCGTTTCATACCCTAGTAAGTAGTATAAAGGAGGCTTTTTTAATGATATGTCCCTATTGCAATGATGATTCAGTATGCCCATTTTATAGGCTGCGCTATAATCCCAATAATTTTTATCCACCTCTCACTGTAACTACCTCACGAATAACAAATTCAAATGAAAAAATTAATGAATCTCTTCAAATTCCCGTATTTAGCGGAAATATCAATAAAAATATATTATCAAACATAAACAGTAATATAAAAAATGACATAATGGAATTCAGAAATCAGATGGAATCTGCTGCAGAAGAAAATGCGGCAAATCTAAAAAAACAAGGAAAGAAACCAAACCCATATCAAATTGCTACCACCTACTCCATAACTTATAATAAGAATAATATTTTAAGCGTGTCTCTTTTTTATCAAGAATATATAGGTGGGAAAAACAGTTATATAAGGACAGCTTATAATTATGATCTTAATAATGGAGATTCCATGTCTCTTGGCAACTTATTTAAGCCAAGCACTAATTATCTAGCAGTGCTAAATCAAAAAACCAGAAGATTTCTTCAACTGAATTACCCAGGTATGCTGCCTCAATTTAATGGAATATCAGAGGATCAACCTTATTATATTGACAATAATACCTTAGTCATATTCCCAAGATTCAATCAGATTGCTCCTTCTATTTCAGAAATTCCCCTAGTACGAATTCCACTTGGTGAATTAAGCGATATTTTAAAGCCTCAGCTATTAAGATTTTATCCATAAAATAAAAGGGACTGGGCGAACCAGTTCCTTTTTACATATAACTATTCAATTTAAAATCTGCTTTCCATATTACATTGCAGTTCTTTCTCTAAGTTTTAAACTCTTCTTATCCGATTCTATCTGAGGAACCTTAATATAAATTGCAATTAAAATTGAAAGCACACACATTATACCTATTACAACAAAGGTAGCCTTGAAGCTTCCCGCAATATTAGCTATTACAGATCCTGAAAGAGCTCCTATACCAAAGCCTTGATAAATTATACCGTAATTTTTACTATGATTTTTAAGTCCAAAGAATTCTCCAACCAATGCTGGAAAAACTGTAATATTTCCTCCGAAGGAAAATGCAATTCCTGCAACACAGGCAAAGAATATGGCAAAATTCATATGCACAGTATTCATTACAAATACGCTTACAGCAGTCACACTAAGAGCAAAAGCTATAACTTTAAGTCGTCCAACTTTATCAGATAAAGCTCCTAATATTATTCTTCCTGCAGTATTAAATATTGCTACCATGGCAACTGCATTAGCTGCTACAGATACACTTAAGCCTGCCATAGATACTCCTATATCTTTCACTATCCCTATTATATAAAGCCCGCTCATACAAGCTGTGAACATCATTATAAATAATAAATAAGCTTCTTTTTTCTTAAGCATTTCTTTTGGTGTGTAATCGTAATTTTTAGCTTTATTTTCAGAAGCAGCTGCTGAAACCTTTGCATCCCTAAGTAATTGTGCTCCACCAGTCACCATTAAGCATGCTATAATTCCCCAGCTGAGAAATGCAACAGTGACACCTCTAGAGTTAATAATATCAGAATTTATATATTTAAAAATCAAGCTTCCAGCTCCATAGGACCCTACAGCAATTCCTGAAATTAAACCTTTCTTATCAGGAAACCATTTTATACAATTCGAAAGTGATGCCATATATCCTATACCATCTGCCGCTCCAACGACTATTCCAGCTGTAATATAAAGCATTGTTAACGAATTCGCCTTAGAAGTGAGTATAAGACCAAGTCCCATTACTATTCCAGCTAAACTAATCATCTTCCTAATGCCAATCTTATCCTGAATTTTACCAACAAATAAAGTTGCAAATGCTAATGCAAAGCTAGCAATAGAAAAAGTTACCGTAACCTTACTAAGCTTCCAGCCAAATTTATCAGCTATGGGCTGATTAAATAAACTCCAAGTGTATATTGTACCAAGACCAATTTGAGTAATTATTGTACCAAGCAATATTAAAAATCGCTTTTCAGATTTTCTTTCAATTTGTGTCATTATACTCACTCCTCATTTAAAAGTTATATAATTAAATCTTTCCTTTGTTTGACCTTATTATATAACTCTAAATAAGTGTTAAGTTGGTTTTATGAACGAGATGCATTTATTAGTGCATAAAATGCATTTATATATTCATAATTTGCTTAAAAGCTTTTATGTTTCCTCTACTTACTGGAATTTCCTCAGAGATATCTTTTAAACGTAAATTATAAGTATTGTTAAACCACGGTATTATTTCCTTTATCTTTGTCAAATTCACAATATAGGATCTATGACATCTAAAAAATATGTCTTTTGGAAGGCTATCGTAAAATTCAGATATGGTCATCTTTACAAAATATTCATCATTCTTTGTAAGCACGCAGGTTTCCCTATCTCTTGCCTCGCAATAGCATATATCATCTAAATTAGTAACTATTATCTTATCATTTTTAAATAGGTTTATTCTATTTAAAATTGAAGGAGCTTTCTCATTTTGGGAGTTATAAGCTATCTCAAGTTTTTTCAGCATAGATTTTATTCTAGATTCTTCATAGGGTTTTAATATATAATCAAAAGCTTCTATTTCAAAAGCTTCTACTGCATGCTCCTTGTAAGCTGTTATAAAAACTATATATGGCTTTTCGGAAAACTTGCTTATATTTTTAGCTATAACTACACCATCTACAGATCTTATATTTATATCCAAAAATATAACATCCACTTTATTGTCTTGAACAAATTTTAAAACATCTATGCCGTCTTCAAATTCAGCTGCTATATCTATATTACTGAAATTTTTAATAAAATATTTTAGTTCCTCTCTGGCTAGGAATTCATCCTCTACTATAATGCAGTTCAAAGTATCATCTCCTAATTAAAAATTCCATTCTTGTACCTTTTTCTAATCTTTCTATATTAATTCCTTTACCATAAATAAGCTTTAGCCTTAAATGAACATTATAAAGACCTATCTTATTTTCTGGCATATTTCCATTATACACATTTTTTATAATTTCCTCAGATATACCTACTCCATTATCTTCTACGCTTATCTTTACACCTTCATTTTTATAATTTTTCACACTAAGCTTTATAACGCCCTTCTCCTTCTGAGGCAAAAGCCCATGTATTATTGAATTTTCAACTATAGGTTGTATGATGAGACTTGGTACTTTTATATTTACCTCATCTATATCATAAATTATGTTAATTTTATCACCAAATCTCGCTTTTTCAATTTCTATAAAGTCCTTTACTTGCTTAAGCTCTTTATTTATTTCTATAAGCTCATCATTTATTTCTAAATTATATCTTAGATAATTTGATAAATTTATTATAAGTTCTCTTGCTTTATCTGGATTAATCCTTATAAAAGAAGTTATGGCATTTAAAGCATTGAATAAAAAATGTGGATTTATCTGTCTTTGAAGAGCCCTTATTTCAGCTTTATTTGCTGTTTCCTTGATCTGTTCTACCTTTGAAACTTCCATGAGAGTTGATATTATTTGCGATAGCCCTACTGCAAGCACCTTAATGGAATATGTTATTTTGTTAGTATCCTTATAATAAATCTTTAAAGTTCCACTGACTCCATTTTTATCTTGAAAGGGTATTATTATAGCAGATTTTAAACTTTCATGAGTCTTTTTATTGCTATCATTGTTTATCATTATTTCATTCTTTAGAATTGCAGTTTTAGTATCTTCGTTAACAGCTTTATCCCTTACATTATAAACTTCTTCTTCTAGGCCTACATAAGCAAGCACATACATTTTATCTGTTATAGATACAGCATCTGCATGAATATGTTCCTTTATTATGGTGCATATTTTTCTTAATGATTCATTATTTATATTCCTGAAATAGGGAAGAGTTTCATTGGCGATATCTAGCGCCAATTTAGACTGCTGACCAGCTATCATTTCCTTTTCATCTTCTACAAACTGTATAAGGATTATTATAAAGCCCACACTTACCTCTCCAAGTATCATTGGAAGAGCTATTTTTGAAACAATGCTAAGTCCTAAAGCATAAGGTTTTGTAAATGCCAAAATTAGCAGCATGGTAAGAACTTCGCAAAACATTCCAAGTAAAATACCTGCAATATAAAGCTGCTTACGCTTAACCTTTTTATTCACATATCCAGACAATACTCCTGCCACTATACTTGTTATTAAACAAGGTATTGAGGTGACTCCATTAATGTCTATTAAAAACCTATGAATTCCTGCTACTAATCCCGTTATCATTCCTACTTCAGGGCCAAACAATATACCTGCAGAAACTATAGTTATTATTCTTATATTTACTAGGGAGCCTTCAACTTTTATGCCTGAATAAGTTTCCAGAATTGCAAAGGCAGAAAATATAAAAGATATAATCACTATATCTTTTTTCTCATAATTATCCTTTTGAAATATCTCTCTAAAGCTTTTTATTCTAGTAACTATAAACAAAATCACTAGAAGCATCATGGCTCTTTCCATGAGCATACCAAACATATTAAGATTATACATAGTCATAAATCTTTAGTTCCTTTCACTTTTATCCTTTCATAATATTTTATCTCTTATTTAAGTAAGTTTCAAATTTAGAAATCATAATAATATAAAAAGAACTGCCCTTACACTATTTTGTTTTGTAAAGACAGTTCTTTTATAATTAAATAAATTTCTTTCCATCCATATACTCTTGTTATATTTTTATTTAATGGTTTTCTATTATAATAGGTATCTAAAAGTACTACTTTTGTGCCATTTTCAGATAGCTGAATTGCATTATCATAATTATCTTCTATAAATAGATTGCAATTTAATTCATTAGCTTTATCAACTTTATAGCTGCTGCCTAGTACGAAGAGCCCATCATACTCTATTCCATATCTTCTAAGATATAGGTGTGTTAGCATTTCTAATTCTTTATCCCTAGCTGTCACAAAGTATATATTGTGCATGGTATTAAGAATGTTTAAAATTGGTCTTACATCTCTTCTGAGCTTTTCTTCTGTGTGAATCTTAAACTTGTTTTTTTCATAGAATTCTTCATATTCTATTCTTTCTACCCCCATCACTTCATGCACATAATACCTGGTAACTTGTTCTTCAGTTACATTTTTATTGAAGTAACTATTGGCAAGCTCCAGCCAGTAGTATGGATCCGTAATAGTTCCATCAATGTCTATGCAGATATTTAATTTGCTCATATATTTTCCTCCTAATTTATACTTAAGCTATTAGTAATTTATACATCTAATCCTACTATTCTATTTTTAAGATACATTTATAACATTGTAAAATGACTGTTAATTCTTTTTAATTGTATTAAATAACCTTCTTTTAACCTTATCATAAACTTCAATTAATTTATTTCAAATATATTATTAGTGAAGAGATTAATTGAACTTATGGAGGCATTGTATGAAAGTTGCTGTATTTACAGATACTTTTTTACCTCAGGTTAATGGAGTTACAAATACTCTTAAGCATCTTATAAAGTACTTTGAAAATAAGAAAATAGACTATTTAATTTTTGCTCCAGACAGCTATGTTGAATGTGATGATAAATTTAAAGTTGAAAAATTCCTAAGCATTAAATTTTTTATATATCCGGAATGCAGGCTAGCCTTTCCAAACCTTATAAGATTAAAAAATTCCCTAATAAAATTTAAAGCCGATATAATTTTCAATGTAACTGAATTCAATATGGGAATGCTTGGATTATATTTAGGTAAAAAATTTGATATACCTGTAATATCCAATTACACTACTAATTTTTCTCAATACTTAAAATACTATAATCTCTCTTTTCTCGAAAATAATTTTTGGAATTATCTAAAATGGTTCCACACAAAACATGATCTCACATTATGTCCTTCTAAGGAAACTAGAAACCTTCTGAAAAAACAAGGTATTGAAAATGTAAACATCTTTTCTAGAGGCATTGATACTGAAAACTTTACTCCTAGTCTTAGAAGCGAAAGTTTAAGAAAAAGCCTTCAAATAAATAATAAAATTGTTCTGCTTTATGTTGGAAGAATATCGCCAGAAAAAGATATAAACATACTACATGAAGCTTACCTAAAATTATTAGAAAAATACCCAAGCAAATTAGCGCTTATAATAACCGGCGATGGACCAGAGCTTTTAAAGTATAAAAAATTATTTCCTCCAGATACCATATTTACTGGATATAAAACAGGTCCTTCTCTTTCGGAAACTTATGCTTCCTCAGATATATTTGCTTTTCCTTCGCCTACTGAAACCTTTGGAAATGTTGTATTAGAAGCATTAGCTTCAGGACTTCCAGTAGCAGCTCCTAATGCAGGCGGAATTAAAGATATAATAAAAAATGAATTCAATGGCCTTTTATTTGAAGCGGGAAATTCCAAGGAATTTTCAGATGCAATAGCTAATATTATTAATAATGAATTTATAAGAGATCGTATAATAGCCAATGGAAGAAAAACAGCTCTAGACAGAAGCTGGGAGTCCATATTCGATAGCCTTATATATTCATATGAAAAAACCATATTTAATAAATCACAGAAGATAGAACTTATTTCATAGCTGCATCTCTTGAATAAATATTTTCTTTATTGTAATATATGGTGGCATTACCGCACCTATGTGCATATAATCTTCCATGAATAAGGAACTGATAATCTGCATCTTCCATTTCATCCTGAGCCCCTTCCAATACTGATGCAGCTGCATGCTTCAAATCATGTATAAGCTTTAAGGTAAATGGATTAGGAATATGTGCAGCATAAATATTATAAATATCTTTTGCTTCGCTTTCAAAATGGTTTAATGTGTTAAAAAAATCTTCAACGCTCCCATTTTCTTCATTATCAAACCAATGTATATCTGCAATTCCATCACCAGTGAAAGCATATTTATCTCTTTGGTTAATATAAGATATAGATCCTAAGGTATGGCCTGGAGTACTTACAGCTGTAAGCTCAAGCTCACCTAGGTTTATAATATCTCCATCCTGAATATTCTTATATTCAACAGCTCTATCTTTTACTATATGCTTTTGAATGTAAGAATAAATTAAAGGTTTATTTTTCAAATGCTTCTTTATAAAACTTATTCTTTGATTTGAAGCTAATTTTAAGTTCTCATCTTTTTGGGAAAATATATCTTCTTTATTATTCAAATAAATTTCTGTGAATAATGCATCTGCACCAATATGATCTCCATGACCATGTGTATGCAATACAAGTATGGGAAGGTTAGTGATGGTACTTACTAGCGCTTTTAAGTTGTCTGTTCCTAATCCAGTATCAATCAGGGCTGCTTTTTCCTTACCTATTACTAAATAAATTATTACAGGGAAATTGTTATCAGTTATGTCTTCTCTGATAGAATACAAATTGTCATTTATTTTATTTACTTCATAAGTTAGCATTTTCTCCTCCTTATTTTTTAATGATTAATAATTCTAATATAGGTGGCATCTTACCAAGTGCTCTGAATGCTTTTCCTTATTTATATTTTTAATATCAGCTTTAGTATCTCCGCATTCCTGCTTTGCATAAGAGCATCTAGGATAATACGGGCATCCTTTATTTATATTTATAGAATCCTTTAAGTCACCTTTTATCTCCCATATATCTTTGTCACTATCTACTGCAATATTCGGTATGGAGCTAAGCAATGCCTTCGTATAAGGGTGCTTAGGCGAATTATAGATTTCTGTGGCATCTGCAAGTTCTACTATCTCTCCAAGATACATTACCGCTACTCTATTGCACAAATAATATATCACATTAAGATTATGGGAGATAAAAAGAAAAGCTAAATCTAATTTATCATGTAAGTCCATAATCAGATTTAATATTTGAGATTGTATAGAAACATCTAAGGCTGAAACAGGCTCATCAGCCACAATTAGTTTCGGATTCAGCATAATGGAAGCTCCAATACTTATCCTCTGCCTTTGTCCTCCGCTGAGCTCATGAGGATACCTTCCTCTATAACTGCTGTCAAGTCCTATTAAATTTAATACTTCATTTACTCTTTTTATCCTCTCTTCTTTATTACCTTTTTTGTGAATTTTCAAAGGTTCTTCCATAATCCAGCCTATAGTCTTCTTAGGATTTAAGGAACTTAAAGAATCTTGAAATACTATTTGGACTTTTTCACTTATATGTTTTCTATTTTTAATATTTTCTCCATCAACTAATATTTCACCTTGCACATTAGGTGTTAGATTTACTATAGCTCTCCCCAAGGTGGATTTGCCGCAGCCGCTTTCTCCTACTAATCCAAATATTTCACCCTTTTCTATGTGAAAATCGATATTTTTAAGTACTTTAGTTAACGTATCTTTTTCAAATATATTTGACCTCTTATTGTAATAAATATTACTTAGATTTTTAATTTCTAATATTTTCTCAGATGACATAATCTTCACCGCTTTCTTTGATAGCTAGATTACAGCACACCCTATGGTTAGGACCTAAATTTACAGAAGGCGGCAATTCATAAAAGCATTTTTCTTCTGCTTTTTCACACCTTGATGAAAATCTGCAGCCAAATCTTTTTTCCTGAATAGATGGAACCTTTCCTGAAATATTTACAAGCCTTTTCCCCCTCTTGTCCATGGTAGGTATAGATGCTATAAGCCCTTTTGTATATTGATGTGTTGGATTTAAAAAAATATTTTTAACAGTCCCCTCCTCAACTAAAGAGCCTGCATACATAACTATAACTCTATGGCACAATCGACTAATAACACCCAAATCATGAGATATAAATAATATAGAAGTGTTATATTCTTTATTTATATCTCTCAGTAATTTTAATATCTGAGCTTGTATAGTAACGTCTAAGGCCGTAGTTGGTTCATCAGCTATTATAAGTTTAGGTTTGCAGATGATAGCAATAGCTATCATTACCCTTTGGCGCATTCCTCCTGATAATTGGTGTGGATAACTATTATATACTTCCTTAGCCATAGGCAATCCTACTTTATTTAGAACATCCAACACCCTTTCCTTAATCTCCCTTTCTGTAAATTTATAATGAATTCTTAAGCCTTCTCCAACTTGTTTTCCTATAGTTAACAGCGGATTTAAAGAAGTCATAGGTTCTTGAAATATAATTGAAATATCTTTTCCTTGTATTTTTCTCATTTTATCTTTGCTAATCCCCTTAAGTTCTGTACCGTCAAAAATGATGCTTCCCTGGGTTATAATAGCGTCTTTAGGCAAAAGTCCTGCCAGAGCTAATGCAGTAAGACTTTTTCCACATCCTGATTCACCAACGATTCCTAATATTTCACCATTTCTTATATTTAAAGAAACCTCCTCAACTGCCATATCAATATTTTTTATGCTCTTTATGCCTACGGATAGAGCTTTTACCCTTAACAAAATTTCAGACAAATAGGTCACCTCCTTTGAATTTCTTCATCACTCATATATTTTTCTGAGGCCTTCAGCAATAAAATTAAAGGCTATAACCGTTATTACTATTGTTATTCCAGGGCCTATAGCTCCCCAAGGAGCATTAAATAAATAAGCTTGGCTTTCTGACAGCATTCTTCCCCAGCTTGGATCTGGAGGTTGAACTCCAAAACCTAAAAAGCTCAAACCTGCTTCTGATAAAATTGCATTTGAAAGTCCTATAGTCACAGCAGATAGAAGAGCAGGATAACTATTAGGCAAAATATGTAGGAATATTATTCTAAGAGAGCTTGCACCAAACACTTTTGCGCTTTTGACAAATTCTAATTCCTTTAGCTGCAGAAATTCACCTCTAGTTATTCTACAGTAGCTAGGTATAAAAATTACTGTTAAAGCTAAAATTGTCTGATATTTTCCTTGCCCTAAAACTGTCACGAGAGCTAAAGCCAAAAGTATTCCTGGAAAGGCAGTAAGAGCGTCATTAATTCTCATTATTATTTCATCCATCCATCCGCCGAAATATCCTGATATGGCACCCAAAGTAACTCCTATTAAAGTTCCAAGCAGAACTGTACTTATTGAAATAAAAAATGTAGCTTTCGCTCCAGAAATTATGCGGCTAAATATATCTCTTCCAAAATTATCAGTTCCCATAAGATGACTGAAATTTGGCGCTTGATATTTTTGCACTACATTCATTTTATTAGGGTCATAAGGCGTATAAAAAATTCCTATAGCCATCAATAGTAAAATAGCTCCCAGTAATATAAATCCAGCCACCAGGTTCCAGTTATAATGTTTCTTCATAACAACCTCCAAAATATTATTTATGCCAGCCTTATTCTAGGATCAATGACTTGATATAAAATATCTACTAAAAAATTAATAAAAACTACAATAAATGCAAGATAAATAACTAGAGTTTCAGTTAGAGGGAAGTCTCTGGTGGAAATGGACATTATCAAAAGATTGCCTATACCTGGCAGTGAAAATATCTGTTCAACAATTATGCTTCCTCCTAAAATGCCAGCTATTATCATGCCCATTAGGGTTATTATAGTTATTAAAGAATTTTTAAGAACATGTCCATATAATACATTTCTCTCCTTATTCCCTTTACTGTAAGCAGTTCTCACATAATCTTTTCTATTTTCTTTTATTACTGAAGCTCGCAGGAATTTCACCACTATTGCTATGTTAGGCAGAGCTATAGCTAGGGATGGCATGATCATATATTTTAAAAATCCTACAAAATCTTCACTATAATCAATGTATGCTCCAGGTGAAAATATTTTAAATATTATACCAAATATCCAAATTAGCAGTACCCCCAAAAAAAATGAAGGTATTGCTATATTTATTTGGCATATGACATTTATTATTGTATCTACTAAGCTCCCTTCTTTTTGAGCCGAATATATACCCAGCGGTATGGAAATGACAAAAATCATTATTAATGATAGGATTGCCAATGACAAAGTCACTGGAATCCTCTTAGAAATCAAATCTTTTACTGGTTCAGCAAATCTTATAGACCTGCCAAAATCACCCCTAACAAAATTCTTAATCCAATCTATATATCTTTCAGACAAACTTTTATTTAAACCAAGTTCCTGTCTTAATGCCTGTACTTGTTGCGGAGTAGCTTCTGTTCCTAACATAACTAAAGCTGGGTCTCCAGGTATTACATTAAAAACTCCAAAGGTAAATATAGACACAAGTATCAATGTAATTAAAAGTGTAACCATTCTTTTTAAAATATAACTCAAATATGTGTCACCTTCCTACTTATATAGTTATATTATTTTGTATAGTATAATGCTGCTAAATCTTGAACATAAGTTGGATAAAACTTATATCCTGCTAACCCTTTCTTTACCACCACAACTTTTTCTTGGTCTTGAATAAATATTGAAGCTGCATCTTCATTTAAAATTTTCTGAAGCTCTTTATAATCTGATATTTTTTTAGCATCATCTGTTGAATCAACTGCATCTTTATAGGTTTCATCATATTTTTCATTCTTGTAATTTATAAAATTGCTGCTATCGGTAGATACATATCTCCCTAGCAATGCTCTAGGTGATAAATAAGAAGCATCTAAACTTATAATAGTTCCATCATATTGTCTTCCCTTATAAGTCTTTTCTAGCCATTCTCCCCACTCTACTTTTTTTATTGTAGCCTTAACATTTATAGCTTTTAGCTGTTCTACTATTATTTGTGCTGTATCAACGTGAAATTGATATACTGAGGGTACAGTAATTGTAAATTCAAATCCATTTGCATACCCTGCCTCTTTTAAAAGTTCTTTTGCCTTATCTATGTTAGGATTATAGGTATTTTCCAAACCACTTTGAAAATACTTTTTAAAGCTTGAAAGAAAATTAGTTCCAGCGCGCTTTCCAACTCCACTTGCTACGGTATCTATTACACTTTTAGTATCTATAGCGTAATAGAGCGCTTGCCTTACCCTTATGTCATCGAAGGGTTTTTTTGCGTTATTTAAAGCTAACAATTGTAGTAGATTTGCGCTTCCAGTCAAGGTATCATAGTTTGCGGTAAGCTGGTCTGCCTGATCTTTAGTTATGAATGCAGAATCTATATTTCCAGCCTTTAGTCCTAAAAATGTGGCATTTGCATCTTCAATTTTATAGGTCACTTTATCTAAATGAGGAAGTCCCTTTTGCCAATAATCTTTGTTTTTAACTAATTCAATTTTATCTTGTTTATCATATTCTGTTATCTTAAAGGGTCCAGTTCCAATAGGCTTTGTTGCTTCCTCTGTATAATCTTTGGGTACTATAGCCACAGTTAGATAAGGTAAAAACTCTGTATCAGGCTTAGTAAGATTAACCTCTATGGTAGAGGAATCTTTAATATCCACGGACTTAATATTAGCAAGTTCAGCCTTAAGGGGTTTACCTGTATCCTTTCCTGCAGCTTTATCTAAAGAATATTTTATGTCCTCCGCAGTTACAGTTTTTTCATTATGAAATTTTACCTCATTTCTTAATTTGAAGGTATATTTTAATCCGTCCTTTGATACTTCATGACTGCTTGCTAACGCATCTATTAGATTTCCATTTTCATCAGGTTTTACAAGACCTTCAAATACATTAAATAAAACTGACCTAGTATCTGCCGCTGTTGCTAGAAATGGATCCAAGGAATCCGGTTCACTAGTCGTAAGAGTAATATTTCCACCATCTTTTATACTCTGGTTCTTTGCTCCAGTGCTGGCGTTTACATCTTTATCTGATTTTTTGCTACAGCCTGCAAGCACCCCTGCAAGAGCTACAATTGAAGCCAGAATTAATGCTGTAACTATTCTTTTATTTTTTTTCATTTACACTCACTCCCTATGATATTATCCTTTAAATGGCTTTTCCTGTTTCTAACGCTAAGAGATAGTCCCCCCACTTGGACGCCCATTCCTTAAGTTCACTTACAGATAGTGGTGATGGAACCTTAGAATCCGTATGCTCCGCGATTTTTTTTGCAAGTCCTTTATATATCTTAGCCTGCTCTGAATCTGGAGCAGCTTCAATAGTTGTCTTACCCTGAAGCTCGCTTTGAGTTACTGTTACTGAGCGGGGTATATATTCCATAACTTGAGTGTTAGTCTTTAAAACGAAATCATCAATGATTTCCTTAGAATAAGACTGATTTATAGAATTAGCTATTACTCCACCTAGCAGAGCACCACCTGAATTGGAATATTTTTGAATTCCTTTAAATAAATTATTTGATGCATATACTGACATGAAATCAGCGGAAGAAACTGTAAATACATGATCTGCTATTCCTTCTCGTATTGGAACCGCAAAACCTCCGCAGACTACATCGCCAAGAACATCATATATTACAATATCTAAATCAAGTTCTTCAAATATTCTCTGCTGCTTAAACAGCTGAACGGCCGTTATTATACCTCTTCCAGCGCAACCTACCCCTGGTGCTGGCCCTCCTGCTTCCACACAATATATTCCATTAAAGCCTTGAAAGATAACATCATGGGCATCAACTCTATTCTTTTCACGTAAAGTATCTAAAACCGTAGGAATATAGGTACCATCTCTTAATGTGTTTGTAGAATCAGCCTTTGGATCACATCCAAACTGCATCACCTTATATCCCATGGTGGTAAGTGCAGCACTTATATTCGAAGTAGTAGTTGATTTACCAATACCTCCTTTTCCATAAATAGCTATTTGTTTGATTTTCTTTGACATAATAATCCCCCTTTTAGTAATTCATATAATTTTAATTTGTTAGCCATGTGAAAATGTCTCATAATCATGTAATGCCCCATACAATTTATTCGAAAGATCTACTTGACCTGGTATTCCGCAGGCATCAGCTCTGCAGTGTTTACAATGTCTAAACACTTCAAGATACTTTTCAGCTTCCTGTCTTGCTTTATCTAATTGCAAACAAGTAGGCGGGCTTATATGGCTTAGTTCATGCTGCGGAATTAAAGGAATTATATTATATAAGGTAGCCCCAGCTTCCTGAACACTTTTTGCTATTTCTCCAATATGATTATCATTAATTCCAGGAATTAATACAGTATTGACTTTCACAATAATTCCTAAATCACTTATTTTCTTGATTCCTCTGAGCTGAGCATCAATTAATTTTTTAGCTGCTTCCTCTCCGTAATAAATTTGTCCATCTAATTGAATATAAGATATAATTTTGCTTTGTATAATAGGGTTAACAGCATTCACCGTTACAGTTATAGTTCCAACACCTACTTTATATAGATCATCTGCATATCTTTCTAATAGAAGACCATTAGTGCTTAGACATTGAATTAAATCTGGATAAAACTCATGTACTAATTTAAAAGTTTCTATAGCATGCCCTGTAGCAAGAGTATCACCAGGACCTGCTATTCCAACTACCGTTATTTCAGGACATAATTCAAGTGCCTTTTTTATTGTTTCAACTACATCTTGAGTCTTTAATATTCCATTTGCTACCCCTGGTCTTTCATCGTAACTATTGCTATAATCCCGTTTGCAGAATTTGCATTGAATATTGCATGCCGGACTTACAGGTAAGTGAAGTCTTCCAAATTTCATGTGAGCTTCACCACCCATACATGGATGCAAGTTCGATAGTTTAGAAAATTTATCATGATTTTTTATAGTATTTGATAAAAACATGTATGTCCCCCCCCTCTTTTATAGTAAATATGTGCAAAATAATAAGACATAGTAATTCTCTATCATTACCATGCCTTTAGTTTTTCTAATCAGCATCTTTTATCTTTAAATTTCTACTTAAATATAAAACTGAATTTTACTTTAACCTTATTTTTTCTGTGGTTTCTATCTGTATAACAACTCCGTCTTGAATTACAAGTGTTATAGTACCATATTTTATGTTCTCTAATAAATCTGTAAGCGTGTTAAGATAATTTGAAGAATTGCTGCTCTTACTCACCTTTAATGCGTTTCCATTACTCACTTATTACACCCCCAATATTTATATATAATAAAAAATCCTCTTTAAAAAACGAAAGAGGATTTTAAATGTGCGTAATGCCCTATTTTTATATTCCTCTTATCTTTCAAACTAATTTGCAGGAATTAACACCATACATATTTTATGCTGGTTGTTGGGTTTCATAGGGCCAGTCCCTCCACCTCTCTTGATAAGATATTTATTTCTATATTCATACTATTCAAATAGGAATGATATATTTTTATATAAATTTATAATATGATTTTAAATAACCTAGGTCAACTAATTTTATTATAAATTTTCCTTTAATAGTAATATTATAATGTAAACATACTCAAGTTTGTAATAGTTTAATTTTAGATATCAATTTATTGCTTTTTATGCTAATCTATTAAAATTAGCTACATTATCATAGTATTTTATCAATTTCTCTATAGCTACTTCAATATATTCAGTAACGCTGAAGGAATCTATTCCTTGTTCTTTAAGAGCGGCTTGAGCTCCAGGGCCAATCTTACCTATTAAAATAGCTCTGCAATCATAGATTTTCTCTATTAGAGAAGAAAACTTATTATTATGATATTCAACACACTGGCACAAAACTTTATTGTTTCTTTTCTCTATGAACTCATAATTTTCACCCTCTATTTCATATATCAAAAATTGAAGTGCAGTGGCAAAATGCTCATCAATAAAAACACCGTCGCTGCTTCCTATAGCTAATCTGTAACTCACGAATCCACCTTCTTTCTAAAATAGTCGTTCATACCTATATTCATTGACATTTGCTATAAAGAAGTAGCTGCTATGTCATATTCCTTTATTGACTCTGAATTCTCTTTAAAAACCGTTCTAAAAGCTTGTTCCAAATCTTCAATTAGATCTTTAACATCCTCGAGTCCTAATGAAAGCCTAATGGTTTCCAAAGGTATGCTGGCATTGCTTTTTTCCTTAGGAGTTAACTCACTATGAGTAGTTTTCGGTGGATTAACAATTAAGGATCTAGCGTCCCCTATGTTTGCTTGATAGCTAAACAGATTTAAGGAATTTATAAATTCATCAATTTCTTCCTCTGAGGCTTTTATGCCAAAGGAAAATGTAGACCCTGCACCCTTGGGAAGGTACTTTTCTTTAAGCTCTTTATACTCGCTTTTAGTTGCTGCAGGATATTTAATCCACGCTACTTGTTCTTTAGTTTCCAGGTATTCTACTATTTTTTCTGTATTTTCTACTTGCTTTTTCACTCTTTCAGAGAGAGTTTCAAGCCCTAATAAAACAAAATATGCATCGAAGGGACTTAAAGTGGCTCCTAAATAAGCTAAATAGTTTGATCTTATCCTAGCTATAAAAGGGAAATTAGGAAACACCTCAAGAAAACTTCTCTCCTTGTTATCACTGTTTCTCAGAGTATAATACTTCTCTAAAAATTGAGGATACTTACCTCTATTCCAATTAAATTTTCCGCCATCAACTATAAGCCCTGCAATTACATTTCCATGCCCTGTAATTGCTTTAGTGGCTGAATACACAACTATATCTGCACCAAATTTTATTGGATTTAACAGATATGGAGTAGCTAAGGTATTATCTACTATTAACGGAATTCCATTTTCATGAGCAAGCTTAGCCAAGGCTTCAATATCTGCAATAGTTGCATTCGGATTACTTATACTTTCAACATATATAGCTTTAGTATCGTTTTTTATTGCTTCTTTAAATTCTTCCAAATCTCTTGGGTTTTCTACCTTATCGATTTTTATTCCGAAGGCTGGTAGTATTTTTTTTAATGCGTCCAAGGTACCGCCATATAGATCATTAGTAGTTAATATTCTTCCTCCTCCTTCTGCTACATTCAGTAAAGTGTATGTTATAGCAGCCATACCAGATGCTACAGCTATAGCACCAGTACCTCCATCAAGCTTAGCAATTCTTTCTTCTAAAACTCCTACTGTTGGATTTCCAATTCTTGAATATACATATCCGAATTCTGAAAAGGAAATAAGTCTTTTTGCTCTTTCAGTATTTTCAAATTCAAAAGAAGCTGTGGCATATATAGGTACTGAAACAGCGTTATTATGCTCTTTAGGATTATATCCTCCTCTTACCTTTAATGTATCAAATCCATAATTTAAATCAGACATATTAATACACCTTCCTATTCATATATTATCTATATGTGTCCAGTACGCTGTTATATATGTCTTCTATCACTCTTAGGCCTCCATTATAACCAGCATACCCACAATTTAATACTAATCTATAAGCCACAGGTGGACTTACAATAAGTAAATCGCTACCTATTTCTTTTGCTATATCACGTTCCCATCCGCTGCCTACTATAAGCGCTCGCCTGCTATTGTCCTGCTTTTTTATATCTTCATGTATTTCTCCTCCATCAATAGAGAACTCTACATCTGCTTGTCTATATTCAGATATGTTTTTAAACTGTTCTATGATTTCTCCTTTAAACTGATCAGGAGTATCTTCTGTTATATATTGTTTAGCAGGTATTATTCCAAGCTCATTCAATAAAAACTTAGAAAAACCAACAGCATAAGCAGAATCTAGTAAAGTATAAAATTTTCTTGGAAGCCCATATCTAAATTCCAGCATAAAATCAGCTGTTCTCTCTATAAAAGAGTAATATTTTTCTTCTTCCCTCTTGATAAATGATTCTACTTTTTCTTGTTCTAGCTCTGCGAATTTACCAACCTCCCTTAAAAATCTTGTGGTTTCTATTCCTCCTATAGGAAGATAAGGAAAATGATAATAAGGTGTTCCATATTTATTTTCAAGATGCTTTGCTATGTCAAGACCAACCCAACTATTTATAACTATGTTAAATTCAGCATTAGGAATGGTCTTCCACTCTTCCACTCCAGAGGATTCATTTCCAAAAAGAATATTTACTTTAAGTCCTATCCCCTGAAGTATCCTTTTAATTTCTTCAAGATTACCATTCCAATAAGGGTCCTGATATGGAATGGTTGCAAACACATTAACTAATCCATTACTTACTTCTTTATTAGAAGAAAATTTATCTACATATTGATCTATAATCGCCTTGACTACCAGCTCATGACTAACATAATTGTTGCTTTTAAAGCCTCCAGTCTCTATGCTTACAACAGGATATCCGTCCTTGCTATATCCAGCTACTAAAGTGTTTACATCATCTCCTACAATATCAGATGTACATCCGGTAAGAACTACATAAAGATCTGCATCTATTACTTTAAAAGCACCATCAATAACACTTCTTAATTTTTGCTCTCCACCAAAAACTATTTCAGATTCACTAGCGTTGGTGCAAGGTATTGTGCTCCCTCCTGCATAGCCTTCTCCTTGCCCTATAAGTCCAGTAACCTTTCCGCTGCAGCCAGGTCCAGAGTGTAATATAGGTACTGCTCTTTTAATAGCCACTACTGTCTGCTGAGCTCCCAGAGCACAAGAAAATCTAGGTTGTTCAATAACGTTCAACACTTGTATCACCTCCTAGGAATGTAAAGGGATCCTGCTGGAGCCACCATTTGGTATATGGCATGGTACTATGCTTAGCTAAATTAGTTACGAATTCCCTATTATCTATAGTCTCCAAAATTCTTTCCGCATAATTTATTATGCCTTGATATCCAAAACCAAATTGTTCATCTCCTATTAATAAAGTTGGTACTCCAAGCTTTGCTCCCCAAAGTGTCATTCCTCCATGCCTTGCAATCATAATATCAGGTCTAACTCTATTCAAAATATTTACGAGTTCATAAGCTTGCTTATTGCAAACATTATAATTCTTAATGTCTCCATAGGTTTTTACATCATGTGCTAAAGCATCGGATGTTTCATCTTCATTATCAAAAACAGGATCATGATGAAAAATTGCTGCTCCTTGCACATTAAGTCCCAATTCTCTAAGCAATGCTATAAGCGCATGTCCATGTGCAGCTCCTGCAGTGATATAGGCGGTTTTATTTTTAAGCTTTTCTCTATATTTCTCTATTAACGGAAGTGCTCTTTCATGTTCTTCTTGTATATATTTTTCAATTTCTTCTTTTTTATCTAATACCTTTCCTATTTCTCTTAACCAATTATCTGTGCCAGAAACCCCATAAGCTGGCGGTGATTTTATTTCAGGTACTCCATAAACCTGCTCTAAAGCTGCACCTAAATAAGTTCCAAGAGTACTGCATATTTGTATAGTAGCAGCTGATTCAGAGATGTTTTCTAATTCACTAATAGTTGAAAACGGCACTATATATTTAGCCTCATATCCTAGTCTATTAAGCAAATCATCAAAGATATGGCTTCCCCAAAAATTTATTATATTGATTTTATTATTTTTTTGTTTTGGAGGTTTTACTATTTTTCTCACAATGGAGTGATAGGCTGAATCAAAGCCAGATGTCCATATTTTAGATCTAAAGCCTTCACAGAAACAGGCTACTATAGGAATCCCAAGTTCCTCTGTAAGCTCATCAGTTACACTTTCTATATCATCTCCTATTATGGCTGATGCACAGGATGTAGTCACAAATATTGCATTAGGTCTAATCTTAGCATACACATTCCTAATAGTTTCTTCCAGTTTTTGAGTTGCTCCAAAAATTGTATCTTTTTCTGTAAGATTAGTGCTAAAATACTTACCTATGGTGCTGGGTAAATTCCTTTCCATCTGCCCTACCCTGTATACAAAGTTATATCCAAAAAAGTCTCCAGCACATCCCACAGGAGCATGATTTATAACTGCTGCATCCTTAATCATAGAAAGCTGGCAAAAAGCATTTCCAGAGCTACATCCCATGCATTGGCTAAAACTTCTTGAACTGTCTCTAAGCTGTCTGCATTGACCTAATTTCACCAATTCTTCTGCTGTCCCTTGAAAGCCTGTAATAGACCCTAATCTGTTTTCTCTAATTTCAACAGCAGGAGTTCTTAAATTAATCTTACTCAAATAAAATTCCTCCTTCAAATATTCCATAAATGCTGGTAATAATAAAAAAGACTATATTTACTCAAATTAAGAAGTAAATATAGCCTCTAGTTTCTCTAGTCAACTAATTACAATAAAAAAATCCTCTTATCAAAAGAGGATTCTATAATCTAATTTTATATAAATCAATCCTCTTATCTCTCAAAACTCATTTGCAGGAATTAACACCATACATTTAAATGAAATGCTGGTTGTCGGGTTTCACAGGGCCAGTCCCTCCACCTCTCTTGATAAGAATCTATTAAATTTTATAACCTACTATTCCAATAAGAATAGTCTATTGCTGTTATTAAAATTATATCACAATTTAATTTACTGTCAACATAAAAAATATACAAATTAAAAGCCTGTAATCTTAGAGATCGCAGGCTAAAATTTATTTTGTTATTATTTTTAGTATATGTTTTAAATCAGTGCTGATTTTTACATTGATTTAAAACTTACCTTCAGGCCTAGAGACTATGTTTCAAAGAATTATACAAATTAATCCTCCGTTTCCTTCATTTATTATTTTTTGGAGGGTTTTTTGGATTTTAATCTGAACATCCTCCGGCATCTTAAATAGTTTGTTTTGAAGTCCTTCTTTAACCACCATCTCCAGTGATTTACCAAACATATCGCTTTGCCATATTTTTGACGGATCACTTTCAAATTGCTCTAAAAGCGATTTAACTAAATCTTCACTTTCCTTTTCAGTACCCATTATAGGAGATACCTCTGTTTCTATATCACATTTTATCATATGGAGAGATGGAGCACTAGCTTTAAGCTTAACTCCATATCTATTTCCTTGTCTAACAATTTCAGGCTCTTCAAATTTCATTTCTTTAAGCTGCGGAGCCACCAATCCATATCCAGTTTCTCTGACATCTTTAAGGGCTTCTTCTACTTTTGAATATTCAATCTTTGAGTATTGAAGTTCCTTAATTATTTTTAGCAATTCACTTTCACCGGATATATTGCAGCCGCAAACCTCACTAAGTATGTTGTAGAATATTCCATTTCTTGGCTTTAGAATCACTCTCGCAGTACCATCCCCCATATTCATTTCATTAACTTCAGGAGCTTCAAGAAACTCAAATTCCATTAATGAGCTTACAGAGGTTTTAACATCCCTAACACTAACAACATTTTTACACATGTCCTTTATAACATTTATAAAACTTGTCTTAAGCCAATGCGTCGGTTCCAATTTCTCAATCCATTCTGGCATATCTACATTGATTTCCTTTAACGGGAACTCACTGAGGACTCTATGAAATACTTGTTTTACATCTTCCTCGTTCATATTTACCACATCCATAAGCTGAACAGGAACATTATATTTTTCTTCTAGATCTGTTTTTAACTGCTTAGTCTCCTCTGAATCCACTCTAGAAGAATTAAGTACAATAATGAATGGTTTTTTTATTTCTTTAAGTTCTTTAACCACTCTTTCTTCTGCTTCTAAGTATTCTTCCCTTGGTATGTCAGTAATAGAGCCATCTGTAGTTACTAAAAGTCCAATAGTAGAGTGTTCGGTTATAACCTTTTTAGTTCCTATTTCTGCAGCTTCTTCAAAGGGTATTTCATAATCATACCATGGTGTAGTAACCATTTTAGGTTCCGTTCCTTCAATGTATCCTGCTGCTCCTTTTACTATATATCCTACACAGTCTACCATTCTAACCCTAAATTTGATACCTTCATTCATATTTATTTCTACCGCTTCATTAGGAACAAACTTGGGCTCTGTAGTATGAATAGTTTTTCCAGAAGCGCTTTGAGGAAGTTCATCCTTAGCCCTCTGCTTTTTATAATTGTTATCAATATTAGGGATTACCATCATATCCATAAACTTTTTTATAAAAGTAGATTTTCCTGTTCTAACAGGTCCAACTACGCCAACGTAAATATCCCCCTGAGTTCTCTCTGCTATATCCTTATATATATCAAAGCTCTCCAAAATACACCCTCCCAATGCTATATATTAACAATATATATATATTACATTGAAAAGATTTTATGACAAAAAATAAATCATCTTTTATTTTAAAGATGATTTATTTTTATATTAATATATTTCATATATCTCATTTTTCTTGTCTCTGCACATTAGTTCTATTACAGCATTCTTAGGGCTTAAATTGCCAAATAAAACTTTATAAAGCACTTCTGTTATGGGCATTTCCACATTTATTTTTTTACTTAAAGTATAAAAAGCATGACATGCAGATGCTCCCTCTACGGTTCCTATCTGACTTAATGCTTCCTGAACTGGGATTCCTTGTCCTATTAGTATTCCTGCCTTCCTATTTCTGCTATGCATACTTGTGCAAGTTACTATTAAATCCCCCATTCCAGTTAATCCAGAAAAAGTAGCTATCTTGCCTCCCATTTTGGTGCCTATTCTCATTATTTCATGCATTCCCCTGGTCATAAGAGCAGCTTTGCTATTATCTCCATATCCTATTCCATCTGCTATACCAGCCGCTAGTGCTATAATATTCTTCACAGCCCCTCCAATTTCAACTCCTAGTAAGTCGTCATTAGTATACACTCTAAAGTTATCCGTCATAAACAAATCCTGAACCTTATTTGCATACTTCATATTCTCAGAACTTACCACCACAGTAGTTGGAATATTCACAGCAACCTCTTCTGCATGGCTGGGCCCAGAAAGCACCACCACTGGATTCTCTGGTAACACCTCATGTATTACTTCAGATAGACGCTTCACAGGCTTCTCTTGTATACCTTTGGCCACATTTATTATAACCTGATGAGGCTTAATGTATTTCTTAGAGTTAGAACAAATTTCTCTTATATGGCTGGATGGAACTCCTAAAATTATGTAATCGGAATCTTCTATAGTTTCCTCTATATTATCATAGGCTTTCACTAAGTCAGGTAAAATTACATCATTTAAATATTTGCTATTCTTATGATTATTATTTATATCCTCTCTAACTGAAGCATTTCTAGCAAATATGCTGGCATCCAGTCCTTTATTTCCAACTAGTATAGCCAAAGCAGTGCTAAAGCTGCCGCCTCCTAGCAAAGCTACTTTTGTCATTCTATTCCTTCCTTTCCCTAAACTCCAACTTTATACCTGTTCCTTCAAAATCAAAGCTGGCTCTAAGCTGATTTTCAAGGTATCGTTCATAGGAGAAATGTAGGGTTGCAGTATCATTAACAAAAAACACAAAAGTTGGGGGTTTAGTACCAATCTGGGTTACATAATAAATCTTAAGTCTTTTAAGTCCTACAACTGGAGGCTCTTTCATCAAAACAGCCTTGTTTATTACTTCATTAAGAACTCCCGTAGTTATTCTTCTATCATAGTTATTATAACATTTTTTAGCTAGTTCCAAAACCTTGCTGGTTCTTTGACCAGTTTTTGCTGATATGAAAAGAAATGGCGCATAACTTAAAAAGCTTAGTTTCATCTGCAGATTTTTCTTAAAGGTATTCATAGTTTTATCATCTTTTTCTATTAAGTCCCACTTATTAACAAGTATCAGTATAGCTTTATTAAGCTCATGAGCATATCCTATTATTTTTTCGTCTTGCTCGCTTATGCCTTCTTCAGCATCAATCATCAGTATGCATATATCAGCTCTTTCTATAGCTGCTAAAGTACGTACTACACTATATCTTTCAATTTCCTCTTTTACCTTGCTTTTTCTTCTAAGTCCGGCAGTATCGATAAGAATAAACTTGCCATATTCATTTTCTAGATAGCTGTCAATAGCATCTCTTGTTGTTCCAGGTACATCACTTACTATTACTCTTTCCTCACCTAGAAGTTTATTAATTAAAGAAGATTTTCCTACATTAGGTTTGCCTATCATAGCTATTTTAACATATTCTTCATCTTCTTCCTCCTGCTCTACATGATTAAAGGCTTCTACCACTTTATCAAGCATATCTCCAAGCCCTAAACCCTGTGATGAGGATATGGTTACAGGATCTCCAATACCTAAATTATAAAATTCATATGCATTATCCTCTTCCTTAAGTGAGTCAATCTTATTTACCACAAGTAATACATTTTTTTTACTTTTTCTTAACATTTGAGCAACTTCTCTATCAGCAGCTGTAAGTCCCTCTTTTCCATCTACTATAAATATTATAACATCTGCTGTTTCAATAGCTATATTTGCTTGCCTTCTCATTTGGCTTACAATTATATCTTCACTTTCTGGTTCTATTCCACCTGTATCAATTATAGTAAAATTATGATTAAGCCATTCTGCTTCAGCATACACTCTATCTCTTGTAACACCAGGTGTATCCTCAACTATTGAAATTCTCTTCCCTGCAAGTTTATTAAATAAAGTTGATTTCCCTACATTAGGTCTTCCAACTATGGCCACTATAGGTTTTGCCATTATTTTTCCTCCTTACTGTTTCTGTTTATTATATCTATTAAATCTTTTCCCGTATAATCGCATATTATCACTTGTCTGTGAAGAACTTTTTCCATCTCTTCCACTGACACATCATCCAAGAAAATTCTCTCTCCACTCTTAAGCATATTTTCCGGCAAAATAAGCGGTCCTTCTATGGTTTCATTTTTTAATTGATCTATTATATCACCACCAGTTAAAAGTCCGGCTACAGTTATGGTGCTTCCAAAAAAGTTATTTATTATTTTTTTCACTTTAAGATTTAATTTAGAATTTTCATTCATCACTTTTTCTGATACCCATTTTATCTCGTCAAAAGCGGATACTCCAGTAGCAAATAAAAAATTACCGCTTATGTTTTTCTTTAATTTCTTTACATCCTTATTTATGGTATCTCTTAGTATTCTTATCATTCCTATTCCATCTTCAAGCTGGTGAAAGGTAGAATAGAACTCAGCATTTGGTACTTCTTTTCCTGCAAGCACGTAAAATTCATCGGAAAGCCTAACAAAAGGTGTTCCAAGTTCTATCATATACTTTTCTTGAAGTTCCTTTACATTATCTAACTCTTGGGCTGCTGTCTCTCTTGTAAAAACAGTTAAATCTTTAAGCCCTTTTCTATGTTTAGTTATTCCTACTGGAACCACCGCCACATCCTCTACTGCTGGATACAAATTATTAAGATCCTTAACAGTTCTTAATAACTCCTCTCCATTGTTTATACCAGGGCAGCAAACAACTTGACAATGCATAACTATACCAGCATCAGCCAGCAGCTTCAGACGTTCATAGACTGCACCTGCAAATCTATTATTTAGCATCTGAATTCTAAGCTGTGGATTAGTAGTATGTACCGATATATTTATAGGACTTATTTTATATTTAATTATTCTATGTATATCATCATCTGACATATTTGTAAGAGTTACAAAATTACCTTGAAGAAATGATAATCTAGAATCATCATCTTTAAAGTATAAGGTATCCCTCATTCCTCCAGGAAGCTGATCAATAAAACAAAATACGCAATTATTATGGCATCTTTTTGCATGATCCATGATAGCATTCTCAAATTCTACCCCTAAATCCTCTTGATACTCTTTTTCTATCTCATAAGTCCAAATCTCCCCATCAGCTTTTTCTATATCAACTTCTACATATTCATCCGCCATTAAAAATCTATAGTCTATTACATCCTTTACTTCATTTCCATTTATGCTTAATAGTATATCTCCAATTTCAAATTCCAATTCTTCAGCTATAGAATTTTTTTCTATACTTTTGATTTTAGCCGACATAAAGTCACCTCAACATTTTCACTTAGCCTATTATATCCTAAGTAATGATAACCTAATTATTGACTATAGTCAACAAAGTATTTATTATGATAAGTATCTTGAATTTTAATACAAATAAAATAGGAATGCTCTCATAGATGCTAATTTCTACAAGATTACATTCCTGATAAATGAGTTATTAACTATTCGTTCAAATCTATTTGATCTCCTGTTACTAAATAAATTGTCCATTCACACACATTTGTAGCATGATCTGCTACTCTCTCTAAGTATTTGCAGACAAATAGAAATTGTGCTACCTGATTAGTATGAGCTGAATCCTCTGACATTTTCATTAAAAGTTCAGTAAATATTTGTTTGTATATAGCATCTATTTTATCATCTAGTTTGCAAGCAGCATAAGCTTTATCCACGCTGCTCTCAACATATGCATCTAACGAATCATGAATTATATCTTTGACAATCTCAGCCATAGCTGGAATATCAATAAGTTCTTTTATATAAACCTCATTCTTAAGTCTCTTTGCGATTTTTGCTATATCAACTGCATGGTCTGCCATTCTTTCCAAATCAGTTACAATTTTGCTGGCAGTAAATATATTTCTTAAATCAATAGCTAATGGCTGCTGCTTTGCAATAAGTCTTATACATTTGTCTTCTATTTCTTTCTGAAGATCATCAACTAAATCATCATTATCTATTACCGTGTTCGCTAATACCTCATCCTGTTTTACCAATGCCTCTATACATTGATGAATTTGTTTTTCAACAATGCTTCCCATTCTTATAAGATCATTATGAAGCGTCTGAAGATCTGTATCAAAGCCACCTCTCGTCACAATTGCCCCTCCTTAATATAAATTTAATAAAATGATATTAATTATTAACCAAATCTTCCGGTTATATAATCTTCTGTTCTTTTGTCTCTTGGTCTATAAAATATATCTTCAGTTTTACCGTACTCTACTACTTCGCCGTTTAAAAAGAATGCGGTATTATCAGATATTCTTCCTGCCTGCTGCATATTATGAGTAACTATTATCACTGTATATTTCTTTTTTAATGTATCCATAAGCTCTTCTATCTTTAAAGTAGATATTGGATCTAAAGCTGACGTAGGTTCGTCCATAAGAAGTACATCCGGCTCTACTGCCAGAGTTCTGGCAATACAAAGTCTTTGCTGCTGACCACCTGAAAGCCCCAGTGCGCTTTTTTTTAATCTATCTTTTACCTCATCCCATAGCACTGACCCTTTAAGGCTGTTTTCTACGATTTCATCTAATTTGTTCTTAGATTTTATTCCATGGATTCTTGGACCATAGGCAATATTATCGTATATAGACATAGGAAACGGATTAGCTTTCTGAAAAACCATGCCAATTCTTTTCCTAAGATTTATAACATCATAATCTCCATAGATATTTTTATCCTCAAATAACACTTCACCTTCAATTCTAACTGAATCAATAAGGTCATTCATTCTGTTTAAGGTTCTAAGAAAAGTAGATTTTCCGCAACCTGATGGCCCTATTAAAGCTGTAACAGCATTTTTTGGTATATCTAAGTTTATCTTTTTCAATGCCTGACTATTACCATAATAAAGGTCTAGGTCTTTAGTAGTTATTATACTCATGCTTTTCCTCCTATTTCTTTCCGCCATATGCTTGTTGAATTTTTCTTCCTATAAGCCTTGCCGATAAATTGAATATTAACACCATTATAATTAACACTGCAGAAGCTCCATTAGCCACTTTAGTAGCATCTGGCAAAGTTCCTTCAGAATTAACCTGCCAAATATATACTGCCAATGTTTCCGCAGATCTTGTTAAACTATATGGCGATACCTTATCTATTAAGCTAAAATGGCTAAATTTAAGTACAGGAGCACTCATGCCCGCGGTGTATATTAGCGCAGCTGCTTCTCCAAAAATTCTTCCTGCTGAAAGTATAATACCTGTGAGTATCTGTGGTATGGCTGTAGGAATTACTATTTTCTTTATGGTCTGCCACTTAGTAGCTCCTAGTCCAAGACTTGCTTCTTTAACTCCTTGAGCTGCTGTAGTGATAGCATTTTCACTTGTTCTAGTCATAGATGCTAGGTTTAGGATAGTTATTGCCAATGCTCCTGAGATTACAGAAAAACCCATATGAAGCTTATTTACAAACAATATTAATCCGAAGAGACCCACAACAATAGATGGCAATGAAGCCATTGTATCAATGCATAATCTTATGATATTAAGAAATCTCCCCTGCTTTGCATATTGTGAAAGATATATTCCTGCTCCCACACCCAAGGGAACTGTTATTATAAGAGTTATCACAAGCAAATAAAATGAATTAAAGAGTTGAGGACCTATTCCACCACCCTTTTCACTAAATTTGGGAGCTCCAAATAGAAAACCAGGATTTAAGCTAGAGGAACCTTTATACAAAATATATCCGATAAATGATACTAGTATAGCCACTATAAATATGGCTATAAAATAAAGTATTCCGGTAGCTATCTTATCCTTAACTCTCTCACTCATCGAATTTCCCTCCTCTTGCTTATGAATCTTATGATAAGAATAAATAAAAATGATACTATTAATAATAAAAATGCCATGGACCAAAGAACATTCTTTAGTGGATCTCCATCTGCAGTATTTCCCATGTCCATAGTTATAGCACTGGTAAGGGTTGAGGTAGCACTCAATAATCCTTTAGGAATTTGAACCGTATTACCTATTACCATCTGAACTGCTAAAGCCTCTCCAAAAGCTCTAGACATTCCAAGTACTACTCCTGTAGATATTCCTGTTAATGAGGCTGGAATTATCACCTTTTTTATAGTCTGCCATCTGGTAGCTCCAAGACCGTAGGAAGCCTCCAAATAATCCTTTGGAATAGTCTTAATAGCATCAGATGATACGCTAGTTATAGTTGGTAATATCATTACACTAAGTACAAGTATTCCTGCTAAAAGTCCAAAGCCATAGCCTCCAAAAACTTTTTTAATATTTGGTATCAGCACGGTAAGTCCTATCCAACCATAAACTACTGAAGGAATACCTACAAAAAGTTCCATAGCTGGCTGCAGAATTCTTTCTCCAAATCTAGGAGATATCATGTTCATAAAAACAGCTAAGCATACAGCTAAAGGTGTAGCTATTATGACTGCCCCAATGGACACAAAAGTAGAACCAGCTATATAAACTAAAGAACCATACTTTTTATCATCAATATCCCATTTGCTAGAAAATAAAAAATCTGCAATGGAATAATGATTTTGAGTGAATGTTTTTATCCCATTGCTTGCTATGAAAAAAATAACAGCTAAAGTACAGACTATTATAAATATTCCACAGATTGTAGCGTATGCTTTTCCTAAGTATTCATTTATAAATCTGTTGTAAAAACTACGTTTCTCCATGCAAAACCTTCCTTATATTTTTAATCGTTGCAACTTATTTAATTTGTCTAATATACAGAACAAAAGACTGGTCGTTAAAGCGCGACCAGCTTTTGTTGCCTTAGCAAATTATTATCTCTTTACCTTCATGTCTGTAGATGGTATATATCCTAGCTTTTCCATTGCATTCTTAGCATCATCAGTTTTGAAGAAATCGATGAAAGCTTTTGCTAGATCTTTTGCTTCACCCTTTGTGTACATATGTTCATAAGACCATATGTTATATTTTCCAGTTGTTATATTAGCCTTATTCATTTCAACTCCATCTATCTTTAGGGCTTTTACCTTTGTCTTGCTGTCTGCATCTGTGAAGTAGGAAGAAGCAAGATAGGATATGGAACCTTCAGTCTGTGATACCGCTGTAGAAACAGCTCCGCTGCTGTCTTCCTTAAGAGCGTTGCCTGCAGCTTCCTTAGCTCCATCTAAAGCATATTTCTTGAAAGTAGCCTTTGTTCCTGAGCTATCAGGTCTGCTTATTATAACTATCTTCTGATCTGCTCCGCCAACATCCTTCCAGTTAGTTGTCTTACCTGTGAATATATCTATAAGCTGTTGCTTAGTCAAATTATCTACTGTAACCTTTGGATTTACTACTGCAGCAAAACCTACTACACATACTTGATGATCAACCAAAGCCTTAGCTTGATCAGCAGTTAATTTTTCCTCAGCAAATATGTCTGAATTTCCTATATCTACAGTTCCATCTGAAACATTTGACAATCCTGTTCCACTACCACCAGCCTGTATATTTATTACAGCATCTGGATTCTTTTGTTTAAATATGTTATTTACCTCATCAGCTAATGGTTTTAATGCAGATGAACCTGAAGCGGTTATGTTTCCTGATACCTTGGTTTCCTGAGTAGTAGTATTGTTTGACGCACCTGAGTTAGCATTGCTGTCATCCTTCTTTGTACATCCTATCATTGCGGTAGCAAGAAGCATAACTCCCACTGTAGCAGTAATTATTTTTAAATAACTTTTTTTCACTTAAAAAAACCCCCATTCAAATTCTGTTCTCATCTTACATTGTCTATGATACTTCATCAAAGTTAATCTAATATTATGACAATGTTAATTAAAATTAACACTAAATCATAAACTTGTTTATGCTGTTATTTAGGCTATCCATAGAATATTGCAGTTTTTGTGTCAGTTTTTCCATATTTTGTGTTTCAGTATAATGATTTTGTATTATTTCGTCTACTTGCCCTACAGATTTTTTAAAGCCTGAGCATATGTTAAGCACGCTGTCAAGTTTACTTTCAACCTTATTATTCTCCTCATTTAAAGAATGTATGCCATCAATAATAGAATAAATTTGATTTATTATTCTTTCAGTAGCTGATATAGCCCTCTTATATTCATCAATTGTGTTTTCCACCGCTTCAGCTTCTTTTGTCGATAATTTATTCATTTGCTCAATGTATTTGGAACTATGATATATATTTAAATCTATGTTTTTAACAATTCCATTTATTTTTTCCATCTGCATTTCTATACCATTAGATAATTTCTTTATTTCATCTGCTACTACACTAAATCCAGCACCCGTTTCTCCCGCTTTTGCGGCTTCTATAGAGGCATTTATTGAAAGAATATTTGTTTGTTTAGATATATTTGTTACAATATTTGTTATATCTCCAATTTCTTTAACATTAGCTATAAGTTCATTAAAAATTTTGGCAGAAGCATCAAAATTTTTATTAGCTTCCATATTAGTATCTTTTAAATTATTTACTGTACCTATTGCTGTTTTATTTGTTATATGTATTTCTTTTACTACGCCTTCCATGTCCATTGACATTTTTTCAATATGGTTAGTTCTGTCTAAAATATTTTTAAAATGTTCAAAGCTCTCTTGTATGGCCTCATTTACATCTAATGTATCTATTTTTATTTTTTCTGAGCTTCCATTTATGGCTGCCATATTTGCTAAGTTAATATTTTGATCATTATTAATAGTTTCACTTATAATTACCAAATCTTGAGTTACATACTTTAGATCACCTATTAGATTGCTTATAGAATTTACCATTATATTAAAACTGTTAGCCAGTTTTCCTATTTCATCTTTAGATTTTATTTGGTTTAATATTCTTAAATTACCTTTTGATATTTCAATAGCATTATTAGACACTACCTTCATAGGCCTTAAAATTTTATTTATAAAGTAGTAGAGCAAAGGAATCATTAGCAGTATGCATATGATAGTGGAAATAATTATCATACCTCCCGTTATCTTAGATTCGTTTAAGAATTCATTGTTATCAATGGTCAGTATCACATAGCTTTTTATCTCTGGCACACTAATATATTGTGCTATATATTTAACATCTTTCTCTTCATAGGATAAGCTTCCAGAATTAACTGATGAAGTTGAGTTACTTTTGCTTATTAAAGCTTGGAGTTCAGCTATAGAGTTTTTCTTATTTATGTAATATTTTTGTGGATGATATATTATATTTCCAGAACTATCCACTACAAATATATATCCCTTATTCATAAATGAAAAATTGTTAAAGCCTTTAGAAAAATAATCAGTGTATATACTTTTCCCTATAGTACCTATAACTTTATCCTGATTGTCCTTTACAGGGCTTACAAAAGTCACCACCGTTTTACCGGTTTCAGCAGATGTATAAACTCCGCTCATTGTAGTACTTCCGCTCAAAGCTTGGATTACATATTGATCTTTGCTATAGTCATAATTTATGTATTGATCACTGCTATCTGCTATTATTATTCCCTTACTATTAGTAACAAAAGCATGTTCTGTGGTTTCCTTCTGAAATGAATTACCTAATAGTTTCGATATACTATCTTTTGATACATCCGTTTTATTTGCTAAAAAATCATATATATCCTTGTTATTTGCATATTTTTCGGTATCATTAATTTGCAGCTCTATCATAGACTCAAAATTTTTATATACTTGTTGTATCACTGTTTTCATATTATCCTTATTTGTGTTAAGCATTCTTTGGTAAACCAATAAGTAAATTATACTGCTGGATAAGAGCATAATTACAATTAATATTAATGATATTACGGTTATAATCTTTGAAGCTATAGATCTTTCTTTTATTAAGTGCATATAATAACCTCTCTTTTCATTAATGTAGTTTATTAATATTACATTTTTACATTACTATAGTAAGGTTAAAAGATTATTAAAAGTTAGTTATGTTTATGTTATAGGCTTATTGCATGTTACTCGCTTATTAAGTGTATAAAAAAAAGAGACTGTTAGTCTCTTATGTACGGTATGGTTACAGTAAACTTACTACCCTTATTCAATTCACTTTCCACCTCGATTTTTCCTCCCATGCCTATGACTATATGTTTTACTATAGCCAATCCAAGGCCAGTGCCTCCTTTAGCTCTAGATCTTGCCTTGTCAACTCTATAAAATCTTTCAAATAATCTAGGTATATGCTCCTTAGGTATACCAAAACCAGTATCCTCTACCCAAAGCTGCAATTTTCCATCCACTATCCTACTACCCATAGTGACGCTTCCGCCGTTTTCCGAGTATTTAACCGCATTGTCCACTAAATTTATAACCATTTGCTTGAATCTATCTACGCTTCCAATAATATAATCAACTTTTCCAAGCTCCATTTTAATGCTTATATTTTTTGCCTCGGCAGTGTTTTTTATTAATTCATGTACTTGATCCATAACTTTATTAACATCAAAGGTTTCTTTTTTATCTTCTTTATGCGTTTCCAAATCTGAAAGAACTAATATATCATTTATTAACCTAGTTAGCCTCTCTGCTTCATCATTAATAATATCCAAAAACTTTTCTTTTATTTTAGAATCCTCTACATCCCTTAAGGTTTCAGCGAATCCTTTTATGGAAGTAAGTGGAGTTTTTAATTCATGAGATACATTAGCTACAAACTCCGTTCTCATGCTTTCAAGTTTCTTTATTTCTGTTATATCCTGAACCACTGCTACAGTACCTATATGTTCATTGGCATTTACTATATCCGCAGTTTTTATCCTCAAAGTTTTTTCACTAGGCCAAAATATCTTTATTTCCTTATAATCTTCATTATATGTATTTATTATTTCCTCTATCTCAAAGTCTCTAATGCCATCCATAAGTTTCTTTCCGATTATATCTTTATTACTGTCTATTCCAAATATTTTTTTTGCATAAGGATTTATCATTATTATTTTATTGTTTCTATCAATAGCTACTACTCCATTATCCATGCTTTTCAATATAGCTTCTAATTTATTCTGTTTTTCTATGGAATCCTTGAGAGTGCTCTGGAGTTTATCTGCCATAAAATTAAAGGTTGTTCCTAACTGTCCTATTTCATCTTTAGATGTAACTCTTACTCTTCTATCCATCTCTCCCTTAGTTATTCGGCTTGTTACATATTCCAAATCTTTTATAGGTTTAATAATGACAAAAGATAGCCTAGAAGATATTATTGTTGTAAGGATTAATACAATAATTATTGCTCCCACGTAATATCCTATATATTTTTTATTTATAACTCCTACTAGTTTTACAGATATTGAACTTCTTAGCACATAATCTCCAGATATTTTTTTTGCTACGTAAACCATTTTTATATGGATAGTTTTGCTATTTCTGATACTATAGCCAACTCCATTCTGTCTAGCGCCTTGAACTTCTTCTCTAGTATTATGATTTTCCATAGTGGCTGGATTTGCTATAGAATCATAAACCACCTTGCCAGTTGGATCTATTATGGTGAGTCTGTAATCAGAGTTTTCAAAACTTTTTCCAAAAGGAACAGTTCCATTTTTCAAATCAATTTTAGAAGTTTTTATTATATCTGACATGAGATCATTATTAAGCATAAGCTCTCTCTTTATATTTTGTATAAACTCATAATTTGATATCATAACGTAAATTGATATGACTATGCCTAAACAAAAAATCATAGTAGCTAAAACAAAGAACATTAATTTTTTTTTCATATCAATCACCGATATTAAATCTATAGCCTATACCTCTTATGGTTTCTATAAATTTAGGATTTTTATCATCTTCCTCTATTTTCTGTCTCAAATGTCTTATATGAACATCAACAGTTCTGGTCTCCCCAATATACTCATATCCCCATATTTTATCTAATAAAAAATCTCTAGTCATAACCCTTCCCTTATTTTTCAGCAATATTTCAAGAAGTTCAAATTCCTTTAAGGTAAGATCTATTCTTTCATCATTTTTAGTAACTTCATGTTTTTGAAAGTCCACTACTATATTACCAAATTTATAGCTTTTATCTATAGATTGTAAATTTGTTCTTCTTAGAACAGCTTTTACTCTAGCTTTAAGCTCTCTTAAAGAAAAAGGCTTAGTTATATAATCATCGGCACCAAGTTCAAGTCCAAGAATTTTATCCAATTCCTCTCCTTTGGCTGTTATCATTATTATTGGCATATTGGCAATAGAACTATCTCTCTTAATTTCCTTGCAAACATCATATCCATCCATACCAGGTAGCATTAAATCTAAAAGCATTAAATGTGGTATTTCCGCTTTTGCAAACTTAATAGCATCTAAGCCATTAGTAGCAGTTATTACTTTATAGCCATTGCTTTCAAGATTGAATTTAATAAGTTCAAGAATATGTTCCTCATCATCTACAACTAGAATTTTTTCATCTGCCATAATTAATAATTACCTCCATTATATATATCCATTTTATTGCGAAATCATCATATAAATTACATTAGTCTTATCCTTAAACTGCATATATAAACGAAAATAAGCGTCCGCTTTTTTCGTTGTTTCTTCTATATGAATGAAGTTTTATTTCGCTAGAACAAAATGTACATAAATTTGTAGACTCAATTTTTTCTTCAAGTATACCACTCTTTATGCATTGAATCCTTATACATTTTTCTAAATTAAGCATGTTTTTAGAACTTATATTATAACCTTTATAAATATCGTCATTACAAAACTTATCTATTAAATCTTTTCCCACTTCATAACAGCAGCTTCTTATATGCGGACCTATAAAAACATTTATATCTTCACTCTTTGATCCGTATACTTTTTTCATTTTCTCAACAGTTTTCATAACTATCTTGCTATAAGTTCCTTTCCAACCGCTATGGACAGCTGCACAAATTTTATTTTTAGTATCATACATAAGTATAGGAACGCAATCTGCTGTAAATATACCTGCTGCAGTACTTAATTTATTTGTTATTATCGCATCTCCTTCATATATATTTCCATCATAAATATGTATAATATCACTATGTATTTGAATAGAATATGCTATATCATCTAAATTAAAAATGTCCCTTATTTCTTTGAAAGCTTGAACATATTCTGTATTCTTCAAGTTGAAGTCAGGACCATCAGCTGTTATGAAAATAGCTTTTGCATTTCCTACTTTATATTGGATATATTTATATCTACCTTTAGAAATTACATTCATTCTAACCTCTTAATTATTTTTACATATTTTATTAATAATTTGAAGATAACCTATGTAAAATTAACATATTTAACTTTCTCTTAACATCTACTTGTGCTTTAGCTTTTCTATTTCTTCTAAAAAAGTATTAACATCTTTAAATTGTCTATATACTGAAGCAAATCTAACATAAGCGATTTCATCCATATTTTTTAATGCTTCCATTATCATTTCACCTATATATTCAGATTTAACCTCTGTCAGCATTTGATTACTTATATTTTTTTCAATATCATCCGCTATTGTCTCTATTTGCTGCCTAGAAATTGGTCTCTTTTCACAAGACTTAATAAGACCATTTATTATTTTACCTTTATTAAAAAATTCCCTGCTAGAATCTTTTTTTATAACTAATATTGGTAAATCTTCGACCTTTTCATATGTTGTATATCTTTTCCCGCAACTTAAACATTCTCTTCTTCTTCTTATGGACATATCATCTTCTGTGGATCTTGAATCAACAACTTTACTCTCTAAAAATCCGCAATATGGACATTTCATCGCTTTCCCCTCCCATCTTGTAAATTATATTATGCAATTGTATTATAGCATACATTATATAGTTTAACTACTGCTCTCTCTTACAATATCTGCATCCACTAAAATCACATCTACTCCAACTTTCTTTACTTTGGACCAAGGAATTTCAATCATTTCTAATTTTCCGAACCAAGCTGATTTTTGAGTTGGCAGTAGAATTGCTTCGATTTTATAATTTTCACAGTCAATTTTGAAATCTTTTATAAATCCAAGCTTAGAACCAGTATTTATATCTATTACCTCCATAACTTTAATATTGTTTATTGAATACATAGACATTTCCATTAAACAATTCCCCCTACGTAAATATTATTAATATGCATATTTATATTTAATAAAAAATATGCATATCAATAATAAATTTTTCTAAATATATAACTTTTAGTAGATTTCTGTCTTTAAAATATTTTCAAATTTATAACTTAGTATATTTTAAAGGTTCTAGATTATTTCTAGAACCTTTAAGTTTTAGCATTATATATATTTTCTCATATGTTTTAATGCAATTTTTTCTAATCTAGATACTTGAGCTTGGGATATCCCTATCTCATCAGCTACTTCCATTTGTGTCCTTCCATGAAAAAATCGCATAGTTAAAATTAACTTTTCTCTATCTGTAAGTTTTTTTATAGCTTCCTTTATAGCTATGTCTTCTAACCAACTTTCATCAACATTTTTATTATCACTTATCTGATCCATTACATATATAGCATCTCCTCCATCATGATATATGGGTTCAAAAAGTGATACTGGATCTTGTATTGCATCTAATGCGAATACCACCTCTTCTCTAGGCATATTTAATTCTTTACATATCTGAGAAATAGTAGGTTCTTTGTTGTTATCGTTAATTAATTTATCTCTTACTTGAAGAGCCTTATAAGCTATATCCCTTAAAGACCTGCTAACTCTAATTGAATTATTGTCCCTCAGATATCTCCTTATTTCGCCAATAATCATTGGCACTGCATAGGTAGAAAATTTAACGTTTTGACTTAGATCAAAATTGTCTATTGCTTTTATTAGCCCTATACAGCCAACCTGAAATAAATCATCAACATTTTCACCTCGATTGTTGAATCTTTGTATCACACTCAAAACAAGTCTAAGATTTCCCCTAATAAATTTTTCTCTCGATTCTTTATTACCATCACGCATTGACTGTAATAAAGCTCTCATCTCTTTTTCCTTTAATACAGGAAGTTTAGATGTATTTACTCCACAAATTTCAACTTTGTTAATCATCATCTCGTGTTCGCCCCTTTAGAGTAATTGCATTTAAAAGTATCTCCTTAAGGGCGCAATTTTATACTAAAGACATACTATATCATTTTACTTATTTCTTTTTTAAGTCTTTTTATAATCCTTTTTTCTAACCTTGATATATAGGATTGAGAAATACCAAGCATATCTGCAACTTCCTTTTGAGTTTTTTCTCCTTCACCATTTAAACCAAATCTAAGACTTACTATTTTCTTTTCTCTACCATTCAGTTTTTTCATGGCCAAAATCAATAAATTTTTATCCACCTCATCCTCTATTAAATTATATACAATATCGTTATCAGTACCTAATATATCTGAAAGCAATAATTCATTGCCATCCCAATCTATATTAAGAGGCTCATAAAAAGATATTTCTGCTTTAACTCTGCTATTCCTTCTTAGATACATAAGTATTTCATTTTCTATACATCTAGAAGCATATGTAGCTAGCTTAATTTTCTTTTCTGGATCAAAAGTATTAACGGCTTTTATAAGTCCTATAGTACCTACGGATACTAAATCCTCTACTCCTACACCAGTATTTTCAAATTTTCTAGCTATATAAACCACAAGTCTTAAATTTCTTTCTATTAAAATGGACCTTACAGATTCATTTCCTTCTACTAATTTTGTGACTAAATTATCTTCTTCCTCCTTAGAAAGTGGAGGGGGAAGAGCATCATTTCCACCAATATAATATATTCTTTTTATTCCAATGCCTAATTTTACAATAATCCTATTAAAAAACCATATTATCTTCATTCCTTACCCTCCATTTTAAATTATCCCCCTTGATAACAACGCTTGGTATTCATCATATTCGCTCAATTTATTGTCAGTTACAGCAATTATTGCCTTAATGCTCTGACAGTTATTGTTGTCAAAATTAATTCTGATTTCTTCTGCTTTAAATGCTTCAAGATAATTTGATGAACCATCTACTGCTTTGTAAGGTATATAAAGCTTTTGATAGCCTTCATACCCCGAATCAAGTAATTGATTTTTTTCTACAATAATGACAGGCAAATTTGTCACTGGCTCTTTAAGCTCGTTTCCTGTATCCAGTAAAGCCTTTATCATATAATAGGTGCCTTTTATGCTTATTTCTACATCATAAGTAAACATTTTTAGCTTCTTTCTTTCAAAAATAAATTTTATAGCTCTAGATATTACAACATATAGAACCATCATAGCTAGAAGAAGTATTTGGTTAGAGAATTTAGTTATTATCAATCCATCCATAGGTGCATTACATTTATATTCACCATATATGATTATTCCAGCTAATGTAAAGGTATATAAAAAAAATACAACAACGCCCTTAACTAATAGAGCAATATTTTTTATATTTAATGATATATAAACCATAAGAATTGCTATTAATGCCTTCACAGGAATAAACGTAAATATGTATAATGACTTAAATAATATAGTTAAAGTATAAAATGCACCTACAATAGCTCCAATTGATATTCTCCTCCAGCTGGACCTTACATTGATAGTATTTGCTGTAAGGTCTAATAAAAAAAAATTCACTATGAAATTCTCTGCCACTATAACATCTATGAATATTACCAATGTTCTCCCCCCTACACACATATTATATATCTATGACTTTCAAAATTTTGTCATAATGACCCCCCTATTATGTTTTTTCATATCTGATTTTTCTACATTTTATGTAATTCAAAATTTATCATCTATAAGCATAGGGCTAAATCAATTGTGCCAATAGTATTTGTATATTTCAGTAAAAAAAAGCATCACTATGCTATAATAGCAAGTGATGCTTAAACACCTGAATAATTAATTATTACTTGTTTCTCTGCTTTCTTAAAAAGGCAGGAATCTGAAGTTCTTCATCATCATAACTTCTTGTTGTTGCTGCTTCTTCTGAGGCCTTTTTCTCATCGTGACTTACAGGTTCACTGGTCTTAAATTCTACCTTTGATTCCTCTCGTTTCTCGGTTTCAAATCCTGTAGCTATAACAGTTATTCTAATTTCGTCTTTTAAATTTTCATCAATAACAGCACCAAATATTATATTTGCATCTGGATCCGCTGCCTGCTGTACAATCTCTGCTGCTTCATTCAATTCTAACAATCCAAGATCTGCTCCTCCTGTTAGGTTCAAAAGCACGCCTGTGGCACCATTTATTGATGTTTCTAATAACGGACTAGATATTGCTTGCTTTGCAGCTTCCTGAGCTCTATTATCTCCACTAGCATTTCCAACTCCCATATGTGCTAGACCTTTATTTATCATTACTGTCCTAACATCTGCAAAGTCCAAATTTACTAATCCAGGAATTGTAATAAGATCTGAAATACCTTGAACACCTTGTCTTAGCACATCATCAGCCATCTTAAAAGAATCAATAAGCGTAGTTTTCTTATCAACCATAGATAATAATCTTTCATTAGGAATAGTGACTAACGTATCTACCCTGTCTTTTAGATTCTTTATTCCCATCTCAGCATGGAGCATTCGCTTTCTTCCTTCAAAAGGAAATGGTTTAGTTACAACGCCAACAGTAAGTATTCCCATAGATTTAGCTATTTCAGCAACCACTGGTGCTGCTCCTGTTCCTGTTCCGCCACCCATTCCTGCTGTGATAAATACCATATCTGCACCTTTTATAGCCGCAGATATTTCTTCTTTACTTTCTTCAGCTGCCTTTTGTCCAACCTCTGGATTAGCTCCAGCACCTAATCCCTTAGTAAGTTTATCACCTATCTGTATTTTTTGAGAAGCATTTGATAGCATTAAAGCCTGCTTATCTGTATTTATAGCTATGAATTCTACATTTTTCAATCCTTCTACAATCATACGGTTAACTGCATTATTTCCACCGCCACCGCAACCAATAACCTTTATTTGAGCAAATTGCTGTACATCTACATCAAAGTCTAACAAGATGATACCCCCTATCAAAATATATCGTGAATTATTTTCTTGAATTTGTCTATTATTCCATCGTCTTTGGTAGTATTTTTTAATGAATGCTCCGCATTATCAATATAACTTGCATAGTAGCAATCAAATACATATTTTACAACACCAACAGCATTAATATACATTGGAGATGATGCTCCTACCACATTATGCTGTACATTTTTTACTTGTTTACCATTTTTTCCAAATGTTGCAACTATATAATCCTTGTATCTGCTAATTCCTGATCCAGTGATATATACACTGTCAACGCTTTGATAATAATTATTTTTGCTTAATTCTTTGAAGCAGAAAGATATTAATTCCTGCAATCTTGCATGAATTATTTCTTCAACAAGATCCCAATCAATATTTTCTTTATCCTTTTCACTTGCATTACTTAATAACACTTCTTTATTTTCGTAATTTTCATATTCAAACTTTATTCTTTCAGCCTCCGCAAATGAAACTTCCAAGCATGTTGAAAGATCACTAGTTATACAGCTTTCACCTAATGGTATAAGCTTAGTATAGCAAAGTTTTCCCTCTTTGTACATGGATAAATCTATTGTATCCGCTGCAATATTTATGAAGGCTCCGCTAATTGTTTTGTGAAATTCATTATTTAATAAAGAAACTAAAGCTAGAGTCTGAGGTATTATGCTTATAATTATTAATCCTGCATCCTCAACACTTCTTGCAAGATCTGAAGCAATATTAATATCCATGGTAAAGAGTTGAGTATCTGCCTGTAAATTTTTTGCCTTCATACCTAATGGGTTTATAATACCACCCACACCATCAACAATATATTGTACCGGCGTCTCAAATATTTTTACCCTGTCTTCAGAAACATAACTACCATCTGAAGGCATTAATACCTTTTTATTATCTTTTTCAGAAATAATACCTTTATTAGATTCAATTTTAATACTCTGACTAAAATTTATTTCCTCACAAAGACCACTAGGCACACTTAAGTATACTTCTTCAATAGCATGACCTTCAATATTCTCTAACTTATCTTTACATTCTTTCACTGCTTTTGCAGTTTTTTCAACATCGACTACAACAGATTTTTTCATGCCATTATACTTGACGGAGGTTACAGATGTAATCTGCAATCTATTTTGACTATCTACTCTTGCGGCTACGGCACAAATTCTTGACGAATTTATATCAAAAGCCACTAATCGTTTGCTCATTAAAGCCTTCCTCCTCGTAAAAGTATCAACAGAATATATATATTCAACATAAAAACAAAATTTCCTCCAAAAATTCTGCTTATTTTAATAAAATATATAATAAATTTTAAAATAAATCTATGATTTAAAAGAATACATGCATTCTCTACAAAATTATGGCAATTTAAAACAGAGAAAAATAAAAAGGCGATACTCTTAGTTCGCCTTTTCCAAGTCCTTTATATTTACACTTCGTGTATGCTGAGTATGACTCCACTCCTTTTTGTTTTTATCTACTATACCCTGTATTGAGATTGGAAGCCATGTTATAAAATAAACAGGATATATTATGTAGTAAAACAAAATTTTCCAACTAAATTTTTTTTCAAGAAGCAAGAAAAATGGAGTATAAATATATTGCATAATAATACCGAATATAGCAGCTATGACAGTTATCGATAGTCCAAATATTACTGTATTATTGTTAGCTCCTAAATTTGTTCCAAGCAACCTATTTGCAATATTATTTATAAAACTCATAAGCATAGCTACTCCAGTTATGATAAAAATTATAGGTTGAACACTATAAATAGCACAATCTAAAGAAGTAAACTCTCTTTTAAATAAGGCTCTCTTTAATAGTTTGAAGAAATACCTGCTAGATACATCGGCGTAACCCTGCATCCATCTTTTTCTTTGCCACCAGGATTGTGATAAAGTAAGAGGTTTTTCGTCATAAATTCGTGCTTCGTGACACCAACCTACCTTCTTGCCATTAAGAACCAGTTTGCAAGTGAACTCCAAATCTTCTGTAAGACAGGTTGCTCCCCATCCTAATTCTTTTATTAAATCTGTTGATATGCAGGCACCAGTTCCTCCAAGCTGACAAGATAACCCAAGATTATTTCTTGCTAACTGTCCCATTCTATTAGACGTCCAAAATGATATGGAATAGCTTCCTGTTATCCAAGTATCATGTGGGTTTTTGCAATCTAAATATCCTTGCACAACCTCATATCCTTGGCAAAGCTTATTATTCATTTCTTTTAAAAATTGTCTAGATACTAAGTTATCTGCATCTAATATAACTACTGAATCATATTTTTTTTCCATTTTAAAAAGTTTATCAAACATCCATTCTAGCGCATAGCCTTTTCCTCTTTTTTCTTTATTGAATCTTTTACAAACTATAGCACCATTACTTTCTGCAACTTCAGCAGTTTTATCTGTGCAGTTATCCGCAATAACAAAAATGTCATATAACTCCTTGGGGTAGTCTAAATTATGAAGACTATCAATTATATCCTTTATTACCGCTTCTTCATTATGAGCTGCTACTAGCATAGCAAATGTTTTTTGAGGTTCATATTTCTTCTTATCTTTAAATTTTATTAATCCGAAAAAAGAAATTATTACATAATACACTGATAATACTAGAAGTGCTCTATTCAAGATCATAGAAATTAAATTCCATGCCGTTTTCAACAACTCCATTCTACTAATCCCCCCTAATTCAAAGTTATTTTAGCACAAATAGCGTTGAATTACTATATGAATTTTAATTTTTAATGATTTATTCATTATACATTTCCTAAAATATATTATTTTAATAAATTTAAACTTTATTACAAATTATATAAGGTTTTAAGAAAATAATTAACTTATTTTGTATTGTAATGGTATATTGCCACAAATAAGTTAATCTTTATCATAAAACCTTAAATAAAATTTCTTATTTTCTACATCATCATCAATCTTTGAATCATATCTCTATCTATAGAATAGGTTAATGCATCTTCAGCTGAAATTTCTTTTTTCTTATAAAGTTCCGCTATGGCCATATCCATAGTTTTCATTCCATACTTACTTCCTGTTTGTACTGAAGATTCAATTTGATGTGTTTTGCCTTCACGCACTAAATTCTGTATTGCAGAAGTCATGACCATTATTTCTAATGCAGCAACTCTTCCCTTGCCATCAGAACGCGGTATAAGCTGCTGTGAAACTATTCCTTGAAGCACTGCAGCTAATTGTATCTTTATTTGCTGCTGCTGATATGGAGGAAAAACATCCACAATTCTATCTATTGTTTTAGCCGCTCCTATAGTATGTAAAGTAGAAAACACCAAATGCCCTGTTTCTGCTGCAGTTATAGCTATAGCTATGGTCTCTAAGTCCCTCATCTCTCCTACAAGTATAACATCAGGATCCTCTCTTAAAATAGCTTTAAGAGCATTTTGATAGCTATTGCTGTCTCTGCCCACTTCTCTTTGATTTATTATAGATTTATTATGTTTATGAAGATATTCAACAGGATCTTCTAAAGTTATTATATGAGAAGATCTAGTAGAATTTATTTCATTTATCATTGCTGCAAGAGTTGTACTTTTTCCGCTTCCTGTTGGTCCCGTAACAAGAACTAATCCTCTTTGTCTATTAGTTAATTCTTTTATGGTACTTCCCAAGCCCAATCCATCTAAGGTAGGTATTTTCAAGCCAACAACTCTTATTGCCAAGGCATCACTGCCTCTTTGCCTGAATACATTTACTCTAAATCTACCTACTCCAGCTATAGAATATGATGTGTCATATTCTCCAACTTTCCTATATTCATCATAATCTTCTCCAATAATCTCTCTAGCATATACTTCCGTATCATTTGGAGTAAGTTTATCGGCGTCAATACTTTTTAAGTTGCCATTTATTCTCATAACAGGAGGCACAGCTACTGTTAAATGCAGATCTGAAGCCCCTGCACCTAGCGTCATCTCCAAAAGTTCCTTTAATGATTTCATCTTTTTCCTCCTCATTCATGCTTCTTCGATATATGTAGTAATATAATATGCTAATTATATTACTATTCTACAAAATAAAATAAATTCCTCCTATATATTATATTACAAGAGGAACTTAAATGTTAGTTATTTTTATATTTTTAGTTTTCCGTTTAGCTCTTTATATAATTTTTTTAAAGCTCTTTTCTCAATTCTAGAAACATAAGATCTTGAAATGCCAAGTTCTTTAGCGATTTCTCTCTGTGTTTTGCAGTTACCATCTGTAAGTCCATATCTTGATTCTATTATTATTCTTTCCCTATCTGCTAAACAAGTATTTATCTTACTATACAATTTTTTTATTTGAATCTTGCTTTCAACTATCTCTATGATAGAATCGTCATCGCTACTCAAGACATCCATTAGGGAAATCTCATTTCCCTCCTTGTCAACTCCAATAGGATCTTGAAGATAGATTTCACCTTTTATTTTTTTATTGTTTCTTATAAGCATTAAAATTTCATTTTCTATGCATCTAGCAGCATAGGTTGCAAGTCTCGTCCCTTTACCACTGTCAAAGGAATCTATAGCTTTGATAAGTCCCACAGTCCCTATAGATATTAAATCGTCTATGTCTTTTCCTGGATATGAATATTTTTTTACAATATGAGCTACTAACCTTAAATTTCTTTCAACTAATACACTTTTAGCAATAACATCTCCTTCTTTTAATTTGCACAAATAATAATTTTCTTCTTCTTCATCCAAAGGTTGAGGGAATGAATTGCCGCTAGTTATATATGCTGTAAGGAAAGTTACACTGCCTATCATATCCAAAAGATAATTCACCAACAACACATAAAGCTCCCCTTATTAGTGCTTATTAATATTCTATTCCGCACTCTCTAATTTGTTTCCTATTTGCATATATATTTTATAAGAGTCAATATCTAAAGCTTCAAATTTTTTTCCATTATTTCACTCTATTGCCCTGAATTTAATAGAGTATTACTTTATTTACAGGATAAAATAATAGCGTAACCCAAATATAAAACAAACTAAGTTTTAAAGGAGGAATTTAATATGGCATCAAACAATTATAGTGGTAGCAATAAAGTATTAGTTCCAGAAGCAAAACAAGGTCTATCAAAATTTAAGGCTGAAGTTGCTAGTGAAATAGGTTTAACAAACTACGATAGCGTTGACAAAGGAAATCTTACTTCTAGACAAAATGGTTCTGTAGGTGGATACATGGTTAAGCACATGGTTGAATCCTATGAAAAAAATTTATAATATTTTAATGTAGGTATTAAAGTACCAGCTATACTACTATTATTATAGCTGGTACTTATTTATACATTTCTAACATCTTTTCAGCTATTTCTTTAAATATGGGAGCCGCTGTACTTCCACCTCCATCTTTAATCGCATCAATATCTTTGGCAAATACTACCATAGAGTAATATTTTCCATTGCAATTAAAATATCCTATAAACCATCCATCAGAATGCTTCACATTTCCTTCATATCTAGTATTTGTACCTGTCTTACCTCCACAGTCAGTTTCATTAATATTAGCTTGCCTGCCAGTTCCTTTGCTTCCTGTTACTACACTTCTCATATATTCTTTTAAAATGCCTGCTACACTTTTATCAAAGACCTGCTTGCTGTCTGTATTATATGCCTCTATAGTATTATTCTTATCATCAAATAATTCTTGAATCAAGTATGGCTTTACATAAACTCCGCTATTTACAACAGTATTAACTATATTTAAAGCTTGAATCGGAGTTATTCTAACGCTTTGCCCTATACCTAACATAGCTTCTGTACCGTCCGCTTGTTTTACGTTTTTCATGTTGGCTATTTCATCTCCCAGAAGATTGTTCAAATCCAAGCTTTTTGAGGCTACTATATCTCCAGTTACTTCATTTACTCCATTAAATCCCAAAACTTTATTTAAAAGGCCTTCTGATTTAGCCATTTCAAAAATATTTTTAAACCCTATATCATTTCCTAGTTTTGAGAAGAAAGTATTGCAAGAAACTTCATAGGCCTCTTTCATATTAACAGTACCATGATCCTCTCCAGTTTCTTTGCAGGTAACCTCCTCATTGGCATAATTTTTATCTTTTGTTAAGGCTGCCTCTGCCACAATAGTTTTAAAAATAGAACCTGGTTCATATCCATTTTCCGTGGCTGAACAAAGCAATATATTTGGTTTCCAATCATCTCTTTGAGCCATAGCTACAATTTTACCAGTATCAGATTCCATAACAGCTACACCTATTTGATCATACTTACTATATTTATTCTCATGAAGAATGTTTCTAATATCATCCTCCAATGTGCTATCTGTAGTTAACCTTACATTCACATTTTTACTAGGCCTAACTACACCCTTTTCAGAAATAATGCCATTGTTATCTCTATCAAAAGCTATTTTTGGGTATTCATTATTTTTAACCTTACCAGCAATAAAACCTTCTAAAGAATTTTTATCTTTAGCTTTATTATCTGCAGTTAAAGGATTTATTAACATATTCTCATATCTCCAAGGTTTACTTATATCCACCACTTCTTTTTTAAAACAATATATTCCCTTTATATCCTTTATTTTAGCTATTTTATTATAAGTATCTTCGTCAATTTCATAATATAATTTTTTTCCCATCATGTCTTTGCTTATATTGGCTAAATCATAGTCTTGATTATAATTCCTTAATATATATACTAAAGTATTATAATCGCGTAAATCAGTATTTCTATTATTTTTCATGAAAGAAGATAAATCCAATACAAAATAATATTCAGTATTGTAACTCAATATATCTTTTCCTTTTGAATCTTGAAGTATAAATTTTGCATCAGTAGTAGGTTCATATACTGTATATTGATTATTAGTCATTACGCTCAATTCATCACTTTGAGCAGTCATTATATAAGTTAGCCTTCCCACCAATAATAATGTAATTAAGTATATTATAGCTAAGACTAAACTTAGTCTTTTTTTAGAAATAGAAAAAAACAAAAAAACACCTCATTTCATCTAGATTCTAGACAAAATATAGGTGTTTTATTCTTTAATTTATTTTTTCATAATAATAAAATCTTTTTCTTGCAAAGTTTTATCACAATCTATCTTATATAGCATTTGAGCCACAGGAGTGGAATCTAATTTTTTATCATCAATACTTCTTATATTTTTTAACCTAATTTGAAAGTCTTCTCCTTTAGCTCTTAATACTTCTGCTGCATCTCCTTCAAAAACCTTGTTTCTCTGCTCGATAACAGCTTCTTTTTTATCAGCGTCATAGCTTTTAACCACACCAACTATATCATAATTCCTTATATAAGATGAGGATTCATAAGTTTGCTTATTAGGATCCCCAAAATAAAATCCAGTATAATATTGTCTATGACTAACTTTATCTAAATCTTGAAGCCATCTTTCTTTAAATTCATAATTTTCTTTTTCTTCAAAATAAGCATCTATAGCTTCTCTGTAAGCTTTAGTAACTACAGCTACATAAAATGAACTTTTCATTCTTCCTTCTATTTTAAAGGATGTAATACCTGCTTTCACTAATTCAGGTATATATTCTATCATGCAAAGATCTTTGGAATTCATTATATAGCTGCCCTTATCATCTTCCATTACCTTAAAATATTCTCCTGGTCTCTTTTCTTCCATAAGGTAATACTTGTATCTGCAAGGTTGAGCACATGCTCCTCTATTGGAATCTCTTCCTGTTAAATAATTAGAAAGAAGACATCTACCCGAATAGGACATACACATTGATCCATGAACAAAAGCTTCTATCTCACAGCTGTCAGGAAGCTTTTCTCTTATTCCAACCACTTCCTGCATGGATAATTCTCTTGCTAAAACGATTCTTTTTACTCCTTGTTTGTGCCAAAAAATAGCAGATTTGTAATTAACATTATTAGCTTGAGTGCTAAGATGTATTTCTAAATCTGGAACTACCTCTCTAGCTGTCATTATTATACCAGGGTCAGAAACTATAATAGCATCTACTCCTAAACTATAAAGTTCTTTAAGATATTCTTCAAGTCCGTCAAGATCTTCATTATGAGGAAAAACATTTAAAGTAACATATACCCTTTTGTTTCTGCTATGTGCATATTCTATGCCTTCTATTAGTTCTTCATTGTCAAAATTATCTGCAAAAGCTCTAAGATTAAGCTTGTTTCCACCTAAATATACTGCATCTGCTCCAAAATCAATAGCAGTTTTTAATTTTTCTAAATTACCTGCTGGTGCAAGTATTTCTGGTTTATTCATTAATTTTCTCTCCTTTTTGTTATTGCAATGCCATCACCCATTGGAATAACTGAGGTAATCAAATCATTATCCTTGCTTATCATATTTAAATATTGTTTCATTCTTTTTACTATAGTTATTTTCCTTCTTATAACTAAATCTTTTGATGCCACCATACCTTTATATAGTGCATTGTCCGCAATAATTATTCCATCATGTTTCATAACTCTTAAGCAATTTGGAAGAAAATGATTATAATGACCTTTTCCTGCATCCATAAAAATCAAGTCATATTTGTCCTCAAGTTTTTCTAGAACCTCTATACAATCTCCCTGTATGACGTTAATTATATTTTGCTTATCTGCTTTTTTTATATTTTCTTCTGCCAGCTTTATCATCTTTTCATCTCTTTCTATAGTATCAATTCTCTCTATATTTTTACTAGAAAGAGACATAATTATGGAGGAATATCCAATGGCCGTTCCAAGTTCCAATATCTTAACGGGTTTTTTCATATTTATCATGAATTTTAAAAAATTGGCAACTTCCTTATGGATTATTGGAACAGCATTTTCCAATGCATATTGTTCTAATTCTTTTAATTGACCTTCATGTTCAGGGATTAAGGATTGTATATATTCTTCCATATAATCATAGGTAATGTTGCTCATTTTTTATTCCTCCACATTATAGCTACTTATTCTTGCTCTGATATTTTTGTACAGCCTTATTGTGTGCTTCAAAGGTTTCATTAAATTCATGGGTACCGTCATTTTTGGATACAAAATATAAATACTTTGTATCAGCGGGATTTATGGCAGCCATCAAAGAAGCTTTTCCTGGACTGCAGATAGGTCCTGCTGGAAGACCTGATACTTTATATGTATTAAATGGTGAATTGAATTTATAATCACTTTCAGATAATACATCTTTATGCTGTCCTATAGCATACTCTACAGTAGCACAGGACTCTAATTTCATATTAATTTTTAATCTGTTGTAAAATACTGATGATGCTATTGGTCTTTCATCATCAGCCTTTATTTCTCCTTCAACTATGGATGCCATGGTAACCAATTTTTCATAATCAGATTCGCTTATATTAGCATTGCATTCTTTAGCAATAACTTTCATATTTGCTTCAAATGTTTCAATCATCTTATCTATTACATTTTTACCAAGGGACCCCTTTTTAAATTCATAGGTGGCAGGAAATAAATATCCTTCCAAAGCGTATTTTTTATTAGGATTATTGCTTATATAAGAAGGTAAGGCATAACTTTTACAGCTCTGTAAAAAATCATTTTTTTTGATTATTCCTTTTTCATCTAGTATCTCAGCGATCTTTTCCACTGTATAGCCTTCTGGGATTGTTATTTTTACCATATTAGGATCCTTGCTATTTGACATAGATTTTACTAAAGCTGCAACATTCATATTAGGATTTATATCAAAATCACCCGGATTTAATACTATATTCTGGCTATTAGTCTTTATATATAGTTTTAATAATAAAGCACTTTTTATTTTGCCTTTATCTGCCAAATCATCTATAACACTGCTAACACTTTGTCCCTGTTTTATAGTGAATTTTTCCTGCTTACTTATCTTTAATGGATGATTAATTACGCCTTTGTAATAAACCATTGATGCCACTACAATAATTGTTAAAACTAACCAAGTGCATACAATCCATCTAAGCAACTTTTTCAATTTTTATCCCCCCGCCCCTAGGATTATTTTCTAGCTGCTTTCTTTCTCATATCAGCATTTAATATTCTTTTTCTCATTCTTACATTCTTAGGAGTTACTTCTACTAATTCATCATTTGCAATGAATTCTAGACATTGTTCTAGTGACATTTCTGTAATAGGTACAAGTCTTAACGATTCATCAGCGCTTGAAGAACGTGTATTAGAAAGATGCTTCTTCTTGCATACATTAACTTCTATATCGTCAGCTCTTGAACACTCTCCTGCGATCATTCCTGCATAAACAGGAGTTCCTGGTCCTATAAACAGAGTTCCTCTCTCTTGAGCGTTGAAAAGCCCGTAAGTTATAGCTTCTCCTGATTCAAATACTACTAGTGAGCCTCTAGTTCTCTGGCTTATCTCACCTTTATATTCATCGTAACCTTCAAAAACATGATTCATTATTCCATTACCTTTAGTATCAGTCATAAATTCGCTTCTGAATCCAATAATACCTCTTGCTGGAATTATAAATTCTATTCTTGTATATCCGTTTATAGCAGAAGTCATATTAACCATTTCGCCTTTTCTAGGTCCTAGCTTCTGAATTACAGCTCCAACAAATTCTTCTGGAACGTCTATAGTAAGGTATTCCATAGGCTCCATTTTCTTGCCGTTCTCTTCTTTAAAGATAACACTAGGTTTCGAAACTTGAATTTCATAGCCTTCTCTTCTCATAGTTTCAATAAGTACAGAAAGATGAAGTTCACCTCTTCCACTTACTTTGAAGCAATCTGGTGATAGTTCTTCTACTCTTAAGCTTACATTGGTTTCAAGTTCCTTTAATAATCTGTCTCTTAAATGTCTTGAAGTAACAAATTCGCCTTCTTGTCCTGCAAAAGGAGAGTCATTAACCATAAAGTTCATGTTTAATGTAGGTTCATCTATATCAACAAATGGTAATGCTTCTGGATTTGAAGAGTCAGCTAATGTTTCTCCTATATTTACATCTCCTATACCGCTTACTGCTACGATATCGCCTAAAGAAGCCTCGGTTACATCTACTCTTTTTAAACCATTATAAACATACAAATTAGCTACTTTTACATTATTTTTTGTTCCATCCCTTTGGATGAGTACAGCATTTTGATTTTTCTTTATAGTTCCTCTCTCTATTCTTCCTATTCCTATTCTTCCTACATATTCATTAGAATCTATAGTAGTTATAAGCATTTGAAGAGGTCCATCGATGTCACCTTCTGGTGGCTGTACATGGTTTATTATACATCTAAATAAAGGTTCCATTGTTTCACTTTCCTGTGCCAATTCATCTTTAGCATATCCTTCTCTTGCAGATGCATATATAACAGGAAAATCTAATTGATCATCATCTGCACCAAGTTCAATAAATAAATCTAAAACTTCGTCAATTACTTCCTGAGGTCTTGCATCAGGTCTGTCTATTTTGTTAATTACAACTATTGGTTTTAATCCAAGTTCCAAAGCCTTTTTAAGAACAAATTTAGTCTGAGGCATAGTTCCTTCATAAGCATCAACTACTAAAAGTACACTATCTACAAGCTTGAGTACTCTTTCAACCTCTCCGCCAAAATCAGCATGTCCAGGGGTATCAACTATATTTATCTTAATGCCATCATAGTTAACTGCAGTATTTTTAGAAAGGATAGTTATTCCTCTTTCTCTTTCAAGATCATTTGAATCCATTACCCTTTCTGCTACTTTCTCATTGCTTCTAAACACATTACTTTGTTTAAGCAATGCATCTACCAATGTAGTCTTACCATGATCTACGTGGGCAATTATAGCTATATTCCTTATATCTTCTCTTACGTATCTATTCATATAAACCTCCAAATGGAATTTGTTTTTTGTTAAAATAAAATTGGATACGAAGTATCCAATTTTAGCTTAACCATAATTATTCTAATGCTAGACAATACTCTTGTCAACTTTTTAAAACTTTATTTGATAATATTCGGTAATATAAAACATTATATTTCCATTATTATCGGTAGAATCATAGGTTTTCGTTTAGTTTTTTCATATAAGAAGTTTCTTAAAGCATCCTTTATTGTACTCTTTATGGTAGCCCAATCAGTTATATGCTTTTCTTCACATTCTTTAAGTGCATCTTTTACAATTACTCTAGCTTCTTCCATTAAATCTTCGGATTCTCTTACATAAACGAATCCTCTGGATATTATGTCTGGTCCTGCTATAACATTACCTGATTCTTTTTCAATAGTGACAACAACGGTAAGTATTCCGTCTTGAGATAGATGCTTTCTGTCTCTTAATACTATATTACCAACATCTCCTATTCCAAGACCATCTACAAATACATGACCAGAAGCAACAGTAGAACTCTTTTTAATGCCTTCTCTGCTCACTTCAATAACATCGCCATTATCAGCTAATATAATATTATTTCTATTCATTCCAAGCTTTACAGCAAGTTCACCATGCTGCTTTAAATGTCTATATTCCCCATGCACTGGAATAAAAAATCTAGGCTTAACAAGTGCATGCATGAGTTTCAATTCCTCTTGACAAGCATGGCCAGATACATGTACATCAGCTAATGCTTCATATATAACATTTGCGCCCTTTTTAAATAAAAGATTTATAACCCTAGAAATAAATTTTTCATTTCCAGGAATTGGGCTGGCAGATATTATAACCATGTCACCTTCAATTATATTAACTTTTTTATGTTCATTACTAGCCATTCTAGAAAGAGCCGACATAGCTTCTCCTTGACTTCCAGTAGTGATTATGGTTATTTTTTCTGGCGGATATTTATTTATTGAGTCTATACTTATGAAGTCATCTTTACCGACTTCTATATATCCCAATTCCATAGCCACGGCAACTATATTCTCCATGCTTCTACCAGAAACAGCCACTTTTCTTCCATACTTTGCACTAGCAGTCATTATCTGTTGAATTCTATGAATATTTGAAGCAAATGTAGCTACTATTACTCTGCCCGTTGCATTAGCTAAAAGTCTGTCAAAGGTTTCTCCAACTGTACTTTCAGACATGGTATATCCGGGTCTTTCCACATTGGTGCTATCTGCTAGCATAGCCAATACTCCCTTTTTACCAAGCTCCGCAAACCTTGCTAAATCAGCGACTTCTCCATCAATAGGAGTGTAATCAATTTTAAAATCTCCTGTGTGAAGTATAACACCAGATGGTGTGTGTACTGCAATAGCCACTGAATCAGCTATGCTGTGGTTAGTCTTAATGAACTCTATAGCCATATTATCGAGTTTAACTATATCTTTAGGCTTGATTCTTACTAATTCAGTAGTACTCAAAAGGCCATGTTCCTTTAGTTTAATTTCCACTATGCCTAATGTAAGCTTAGTACCATATACAGGCACATTCACTTGTTTAAGAACATATGGAAGAGCTCCTATATGGTCTTCATGGGCGTGGGTTAAAAATATACCCTTCACCTTTTCAATATTTTTTGTTAAATAACTCACGTCTGGAATAACAAGATCAACTCCGAACATTTCCTCATCAGGAAACTTCAATCCACAATCAATTACTATTATCTCATCTTTATACTCGATAACAGTAAGATTTTTTCCTATCTCATTTAATCCTCCGAGGGGAATTATTTTTATTTTATCTTTCTCCCTCCTCATTCAATCATCCTCCTTATATCATTCTTTCTTTGCGCACTCACTGCAAATTCCGTAGAATTTAACACTGTGATTTTTTATTTTAAATTTATATTTTTCTTCAATATTTTCTTCCAAAGACTCCAACAAGTCTCCCTCAACTTCTATAACCTTATTGCAAACAGTACATATTAAATGATGATGTTGGTGATTTTCTTCCTCATGCACCAATTCATACCTGCTGCAATTATCTCCTAAATCTAATCTACTTATTACGCCCATCTCTTCAAGCAAAACTATAGTTCTATAAACTGTAGCAAGACCTATTTCTGGACATTCTACTTTAACGAGATCATAAATCTCTTCTGCCGTTAAATGTTTCCCTTCACTGCTGACAATCATATCAACTATAGCTCTTCTTTGAGGAGTAAGCTTATAGCCTTTTTCCTTTAAGACATCTTTTAATTTATTTACTTCATCAGCATGCTTATTCATATATTTAACCTCTTCTAAAAATTATAAGTATTACTCTTCTTCATCCTGAAAAAGAGTATAATATGCTTCATTAACCATCTCAAATTCCGCATCGTCCTCAATGACTGAAAATGTATATTCGTCATTTTCACCTTTTTCCATACGAAAGGCCACCGCTTCATCATCTTCTCCATCAACTGGAGCTAATATTACATATTCTTTGTCTTCAATGTCAAATTTAGCAATCACATCAAATTCATTCTCTACGCCATCTTCATCTTTTAAAACTATTGATTCAAATTCATTTTCCAAATTATCGCCTCCTAATTTATCTTAATAAGCAAGCTTTACTCGCTTTCATTATTAGCAACGTTATTTTTACTACTAAATTGTAGTTTGTCTAGATATCCTTGTAATATGTACATTGCAGCTAATTTATCCACTATCTTTTTTCTTTTGCTTCTAGAAAGATCTCCCTCTAACATAACTCTATGAGCCGCTACTGTAGTTAATCTTTCATCCCACATTTCAATTTCTATATTTAACTCAAATTTAATTTTTTCCGAAAAATTAATAATCCTCTCTCCAGAAGGACCTATAGATCCGTTCATATTTTTAGGTAATCCAACTACTATCTTGCTGCACCCATACTCACTTACGTATTTTCCGATTTCATTAATATCAGCTTTCACACCTTTTCTCTTTATCGTTGTTATTCCTTGAGCGGTTATTCCTAAAGGATCACTTATTGCAACTCCTATAGTTTTTTCACCAACATCAAGTCCAAGTATACGCATAAAACCTCTCCATTTCTTATTAAGCTGAAATCAGGCAGCTTTGCAAAATTTAAATCTATATTTCTTATGTAAAAAGTGAATTTTTCAAAAATAATAGTTATAAATTATCTTTGATAATGCATAAATAATAATTTAACTTAAATTTAAAATATCACCGGAAAATAAAAATGCCCGTAAAGGGCATTCTTATTTTATACCTAAATAAGATTTTAATACTTCTTCTAGAATCTCATCTCTTTCAAGTTTACGAACCAAAGCTCTTGCACCATTATAATTCGTAATATATGTAGGATCTCCTGAGATTAGATATCCTACTAGCTGATTCACTGGATTGTATCCTTTTTCCTTTAGTGAATCATATACTTGCGTTAGTATAGCCTTCGTTAAATCCCTTTTATCGCTTATTAAATTAAATTGCATAGTATTTTGTTTATTATCCATAATGTTTCTGTAGAAAATATTATATTCTACAGTCTACACCCCCTTGCTATTATATTTTAGCTAAGGTCATATTATATAAGCATTGTATCAATGTACATATCATCGCATATTAGCATATAATCACATCTAATAAATCAGCTTATAAATATTGTTTTATTTCCATCAATATTTATAATGTAATCATGCCATTTATCTATTAATTATATTATAATCTAATTTTTAATAAAAGTATACATTTATTTTACGGAACTTTCCAAGACTTTCTCAACATAGTTAATAGCATCTATCAATTTTTCTGCGTCCTTACAGCCAGCTTGAGCCATATCCGGTCTTCCTCCACCGCTTCCTCCAGCTATTGCGGATATCTCTTTTATAAGTTTTCCGCAATGAACTCCTTTAGAAACAGCATCTTTAGTAGCCATAGCAACTATCGAAACCTTTCCTTCAAATTCACTACCTAATACAACTATTCCTTCTTTTATATTATCCTTTAGCCTATCGCCCATCTCCCTTAGAGAATTTGGATCTAAATTATCTATGACAGTGCTTATATACTTAATGCCTTTTATTTCCTTCACATTACCTATAATTTCAGCTTCGGCTGCTTTACTTTTTTCCTTCTTAAGCTGAATTATTTCTTTTTCTTTTTCTTTCAATTCCTTTAAATTAATATTTATCTTATTTATTACATCCTTAGGAGTTGTTTTGAGCAAAGAAGAAATCTCCTTAATTTCTTTAATTTTCTCGTTAAGGCTTGCAAGAACGTTAAAGCCTGTAATAGCCTCTATTCTTCTTACGCCTGCTGCTACTCCACTTTCTGAAACTATCTTAAACATTCCAATTTCACCAGAATTAAATACATGCGTACCACCGCATAGCTCCATACTGAATTCTCCTACGGAAACTACCCTTACCACATCGCCATATTTTTCATCAAATAATGCTGTAGCACCTTTTCCCTTCGCATCAGATATGCTCATCTCTTCTGTAACAACATTAATTGCCTTCATGATATTCTCATTTACAAGCTGCTCTACCTTTGAAAGTTCTTCTTCGCTAACTGCTGTAAAATGAGCAAAGTCAAACCTAAGTTTTTCATCATCCACTAATGATCCTGATTGGTGAACATGCTCTCCAATCACAGCTTTTAGAGCAGCTTGAAGCATATGAGTTGCTGTGTGATTTTTTCTTATATTTGCTCTTCTTACTGCATCTACTTCAAGAGTAATATCCTCTCCTATACACACTTCTCCTTCTAGAATTTCTACAAAGTGTAGTGTCTTACCAGATACATTTTTCTTGCAATCAGTTACTATTGCTTTAAAATTATCAGAATAAGCTATCCCCTTATCTCCAACCTGGCCTCCCATTTCAGCATAAAATGGAGTTTTTTCTGTAAGCAATACTCCTACATCGCCTTTTTCAAGTTTTTCAGCAAACTCATTACCGTTTATAAGTATTATAACCTTTGAATTTTCTTTTATGGATTCATAGCCATCGAACTGCGTATTATATTGAGAAGGTATTTTATTCAAAACTCCTTCTTCACTTCCCATATAATTAAATTCTCCTCTTGCTTTTCTTGCTCTTGCTCTTTGGTCATTCATTTCCTTATTGAATCCCTCTAAATCAACTGTAACCCCTTTTTCCTCTAATATTTCTTGAGTTAATTCTAATGGAAATCCATAAGTATCATATAGTTTAAAAGCATGCAAGCCACTTAAAATTTTTGAGCTATTACTCTCTATTTCCTTTATATAATCATTTAGAATATTTATTCCTGAATCTATTGTTTCATTAAATCTTTCTTCTTCTAATTTAACGATACTCTTTATGTATTCCAGCTTTTCTTTTAGTTCAGGATAAGCACCCTGTGAATTTGCTACAACTATATCGCATAAATTGTAAAGGAATGTGCCTTCTATTCCAAGCAATTTTCCATGTCTTGCTGCTCTTCTTAGAAGTCTTCTTAACACATACCCTCTGCCTTCATTTGAAGGAAGTACACCATCGCAAATCATGAATGTTACACTTCTTACATGATCTGTGATTATTCTTATGGATATATCATTCTTTTTGTCCTCACCGTAATTTACATAAGCAACCTTGCATACTTCATCTAAGATAGCTCTTATAGTATCTATTTCAAATATGGAGTTAGTTCCCTGCATTATTGTAGCTATTCTTTCAAGTCCCATACCTGTATCTATATTAGGATGAGATAATTTATTATAAATCCCATTTTCATCTTTATCGAATTGAGTAAACACTAAATTCCAAAATTCAACTATTCTATCTTCATCTGCATACTTTACAAATTCTTCTACAGTTGTTACTGCACCTTCTCCTCTGTCAAAATGTATTTCAGAGGAAGGTCCGCAGGGACCTGATCCTTGTCCTATTTCCCAAAAATTATCTTCTTTTCCTAATCTAAATATTCTCTTAGGATCGACATCAGTAGTCTCAGTCCATATATCAAAAGCCTCATCATCTTCAATATATATAGTAACATATAATTTCTCTTTAGGTATTTGCAGAACCTCTGTTATAAACTCCCATGCCCATGGAATAACTTCTTTTTTGAAGTAGTCTCCAAATGAGAAATTACCTAACATCTCAAAAAAAGTACCATGTCTTGAAGTTATGCCTACATTTTCTATATCACCAGTTCTTATGCACTTCTGACAGGTAGTCACTCTACTTCTAGGCGGTTTTTTAAGCCCAGTAAAGTATGCTTTCATAGGTGCCATACCAGCATTTATCAGCAATAAGCCTTTATCATTTTGTGGAACTAGTGGAAAGCTTGGTAATCTTAAATGACCTTTGCTTTCAAAAAATTTAAGATATTCTTCTCTTATTTCGTTTAAACTCATATTTTTCATATATTTTCCTCCCTGCAGCTACTATGTAATATAGTTATTAGTAATTTGTTTTTCTGTGTTATAAAATAAAAAAATACCTTCATCCGAAAGGGACGAAAGTATCCGTGGTACCACCCTAATTGCAGAAAAATTTTTCTACAGCTTATTTTAAATAAAAGCTCCATGGCAGCTTCAATATATTCATCTGAAAGTTTTCACCTGCCACTTTCTCTCTTTAAGAATCAATATATTTACTCATCCATATCATTGCTAAAATATTCAATTATTATAGATGTTATTATAATTTAATAGAGTTTTTATGTCAATACATATAGTTTTCTAAATCTTCAAGTATTACTTTTATGGCCACAGCTATAGGTACCGCTAATACCATTCCTACAAATCCACCTATTCTTTCGCCAACTATAAGAAGTACGATTATATATAAAGGGTGCATATCTACCATATCTCCTGTAAGTTTAGGCGATATAATATCTCCCTCTATCTGCTGTATTAAATTTAAAAATATAATAGTCACTATTGCTGTTTTAGGAGATTGTAAAAAGGCTATAATAACTGCTGGAACAGCCCCAAAAAGAGGCCCAAAATATGGTATTATATTGAATATCCCATTCAGTATCGAAAGTATTAAGGGATAATTTACTCCCAGTATAATTAAAAGAATAAATGTTAAAGTGCTTACTATAAGGCTTAAAAAGAACTGGCTTATTATGTATTTTGATAACATATTGTTTATATCTCTGCATAAATTAACAAATACCGATCTGCTTCTAACGGGTACAAAATTAACTATAGTTTTTGACAATATATCTCCATCTGCTAATATATAATAAATCATGATAGGTATTACAGCAAAGGAAAATAGTTCTCCAGTCTTTTCTATAATTCCGTTCATCATCGAGTTTATAAACTTTTTTATTAAAACTTCTCCTTTAGATATAGCTATTTGGACAAATTCATTTACATACCTATTCTCTGCAAAGCCTTTATACTTTTTATAAAAATCATCTAAGATATAGCTTACTTTATAAAGTGAATTCCCGATATTAGTTACTTCTTTAAAAAATGCTGGAACGAAGAAAATAATCATAAGTATTATTATTGCAAATAGCCCAGCCACTAAAATAGCTGCTGATAGTTTTCTAGTTAACCCTTTTTGAATAAGTAAATTTTGGAAAGGCTTTAATGAATATGCCACTACTAATGATATAAATAAGGTTTGCATCAAAACATCAAATATAAAATTTTTACTTAGCAGATATACCAACATTATTACAATTATAATTCCTATAACATAACTTATCCTTTTACTCATGGCAAACTACACTTCCAATACTATGAATTAGACTACTTAAGCTTACATTATCTTTTTCAAAAGATAATATATTTTTTTCTCCAATTATAATTTTGCTTATGGGTATTACTCTTTTACCTTTAAATAGTTTACTTACGATTCCAGGTGAAACTATGATAGCTTTAATATCAAAGTTTAAGTCGAAAATCATATTTTCTAATATGCCTATAGATCTGCCGCAAGTATCAATAACATTCATTCCTTTTATATCTTGAAATTTTAATCCGCCCTGCTCCGTGACCTTTGAAATTACAATTTTATGATTGTAATATATTATATCCTTTACATCTACTCGTACTTCTCTGTTAAGAATTGAGCTTTTTAATATAGAAAAGCCATTAACACTTGTTGAGCCTATGTTTAAATATATATCCTTAATATTTCCTATAAATTTTGAATTTATATCTACAACGGATTTTAAATAAAAATTTTTAACATTATACATATCTAATCAGCACATCCTCGCATAAATTCATATATTTAAAGCAAATATATTATTTGCATAATGCCTAAGTATTAAACATAGCCAAAAATAAAAACCCACTGAAAATTCAGCAGGTTTTAAATAAATATTTTCTATTCTCCATGAACTTGATCATGAATATCATCATGTTCTTCGTAAGCCCAAGTTTCTAAGCCTTGAGATATTCTATATTCGTTTATTGCTTTATGTATAGCTTCTTCAGCCAAAACTGAGCAATGCATCTTTATTGGTGGAAGTCCGTCTAAAGCTTCTGCTACAGCCTTGTTAGTAAGCTGCCATGCGTCTTCTAAGGATTTTCCTTTAATTAATTCTGTAGCCATACTAGAAGATGCTATAGCAGATCCACAGCCATAAGTCTTAAATTTTACATCTTTAACTATATTATCTTCTACTTTTAAGTAGATTTTCATTATATCTCCACATTTTGCATTTCCTACTTCTCCGATACCATTAGCATCGTCTATTTCTCCTACATTTCTCGGATTCCTAAAATGATCCATAACCTTTTCGCTGTACATAAATTTTCCTCCTTAAATTCTGTGAATAATTCTATATTTACTTTACATTTTCGTATAATGGAGACATTGCTCTCAATCTTTCTATTATTGCTGGAATTACCTCAAGCACATAGTTTACATCTTCTTCGGTAGTACCATCTCCTATAGACAACCTAAGAGAGCCATGAGCTATCTCATGAGGCAATCCAATTGCCAAAAGCACATGTGAAGGGTCTAAAGCTCCTGATGTACAAGCGCTTCCAGAGGAGGCACATATCCCGGCATCATCTAATAACAAAAGTATTGATTCCCCTTCAATATATTCAAAACATATATTTACATTGGAAGCCAGTCTTTTATCTCCCTTAGGTCCATTAAGTCTAGTATATGGCGTTTTTAAAAGTCCATCGATGAGCTTATCTCTAAGGGCTGACAGTCTCTCATTTCTAGCTTTTATGTCTGAAGTGGCAAGTTCTATAGCCTTTCCTATGCCAACTATGCTGGCAACATTTTCTGTTCCTGCCCTTTTGGCTCTCTCCTGTCCGCCGCCGTGAATTAAATTGTCTACTCTAACACCTTTTCTTATGTATAAAGCTCCGACGCCTTTAGGTCCATAAAATTTATGTCCAGCCATTGATAATAAGTCTATATTCATATCTTTAACATCTATCTCTACTGCTCCAATAGCTTGAACTGCATCTGTATGGAAAAATACTTTATTTTCTCTACATAATTTACCTATTTCTTTTATGTTTTGTATAGTTCCTATTTCATTGTTAGCAAACATTATTGATACAAGTATAGTTGTATCTTTTATGGCTGACTTTAAATCTTCAATCTTTATAAAACCATACTGGTCTACAGGAAGATAAGTAACTTCAAATCCATGTTTTTCTAAAAATTCACAAGCATGAAGTATAGCATGATGTTCTATTTTTGTTGTAATTATGTGATTTCCTTTATTTTTATTAGCAAAGGCTATTCCCTTTAAAGCCCAGTTATCAGCTTCAGAACCAGAACCTGTAAAAAATATTTCTGAAGAATCAGCATTTATCGCCTTTGCTACCTTATCTCTGCTTTCATCGATAGCTTTTTTAGTAACCCTAGACAAGGAGTATATAGAAGAAGGGTTACCAAAATTCTCATTGAAATAAGGTAACATTTCCTTTAACACCTCTGGTTTGGTATAAGTGGTAGCTGCATAATCCATGTAAATAGTTTTGTTCATTACTTTCACCTTCCTTAATTGCTTTCATGACTGCATTTTTTACTAATTCTATTATAATCATTAACTATATCTTCTAAACTAGTTGTTTTCATAACACTATCAATGCTATTTTTTATTTTTTCCCAAAGCAATCTAGTAGCACAATAATCCTCATTGCTACAGGATATGCCGTCGATACATTCTGATATCTCTATAGGTCCTTCCAAAACAGATATTATGTCTGCTACAGTTATCTCTTTAGGTGGTTTAGCTAGTACATATCCGCCCTGTGCACCTCTTATACTATTAATTAAGCCCGCTTTTCTCAGCGGCGCAAATAATTGTTCAAGATAGTACTCTGATAAATTTTGTCTTTCAGATATACTTTTTATTGAAATAGGTGCTTCCCCATAATTAATTGCAAGATCAACCATAGCTTTAACTCCATATCTGCCTTTTGTAGACAGCTTCATTAAACCACTTCCTTTAACTAATTCCGAGTCTTTTACTATGCTATAAATTAGAATAGCAAATCATAGTAAACTTGTCAACATTCTCTGTAATTATTTAGATTTTATAAATCATTCCTCTTCTGCGTCAGTTCTAAAAATATTTTCTATTTTTATTTTATATTTTTCTTCTGGTGCTTCTACTTCAACAATCTCACCTATATGTTTTCTATATATAGCCTTCCCAATAGGAGATTCTATGCTTATTTTATTATTTAATGGATCTGCCTCTACAGTTGTTACTATAAAGAAGTTTTCTTCTTCCTCATCATTTATAAAACTTACAGCAACTGTTTTTCCTATGCCAACTTCATCTTCAGATGTATCATCATTTACCACTTTAGCTGTTCTTATCATTCTTTCCAAATATCTTATTCTTCCTTCATTCTGAGCTCTATCTCTTTTCGCCGCTTTATATTCATAATTTTCGCTCAAATCTCCTTGAGCTCTGGCTTCTTTTAAATCATCATTTATTCTTCTTCTAACCACGACTTTCCTGTGTTCAATTTCCTCCTGCAACTTATTAATAACTTCTTCAGTTAAATAATTATGCACAGTCCTTACCTCTTTTCTTAAAAACTCAAACCCTACTTTTACGTTTGAGTTTAAATTGATTCTTATCTCTATATTATCACAGCTATGATAAATTTCTATATATAATAAAATTTTGATTTATATATTGATTTATATAAACAATATTTGTATAATACCTTTGTTTAGTATTATTATACTTAAAGTTTAGCAATAACATATATTAGTAAAATTAAACTTAAAGTTTACAATAGCTTTACTATTATTTTTATATAACTTTGTTTTAAGAAGGTGAAGCATGGAAATAGGTAATAAAATTAAAATGCTAAGAGTTGAAAAACAGCTCACTCAAGAAGAACTCGCCAACAGATGTGAGTTATCAAAAGGATTCATATCTCAGATTGAGAGAGATTTAACTTCTCCCTCAATTGCTACTTTAAATGATATACTTCATGCTTTAGGAACTAATTTAACAGAATTTTTCATTGAAGATAGTCAAGAAAAAGTAGTTTTTACTGAAGATGATATGTTTGAAACCTCTAATGATAAGTTGAAATTTTCGTTAGTTTGGTTAGTTTCAAATGCGCAAAAGAATTTAATGGAGCCAATACTTGTTACTCTCGGTTCAGGAGGGCAGTCCGTTGAGGATAATCCTCACGAGGGAGAAGAATTTGGATATGTTCTAAATGGAACAATATTTCTCCATTTAGGGAATAAAAAGTACAAAGTAAAAAAAGGTGAAGGATTTTACTTTAAGCCTAATGTTAATCACTATATATCAAACAGCGGTTCCTCTATGGCCAAAATATTATGGATTAGCAGTCCTCCATCCTTTTAGACTTTATGAAAGAGGTGTTTAGCATGTGTGAAAATCATCAGGATATAATAATTGAACTTAGTAATATAACAAAAAAATTTCAAAACAATGTAGTTCTTAATAATGTAAATCTACATATAAAAAGGAATGAATTTTTGACTCTGCTTGGACCTAGTGGATGTGGAAAAACTACTACACTAAATATAATTGCAGGATTTGAAAATGTTGATGGCGGAAATGTTATATTTGACGGCAATACATTAAATGATGTTCCTCCTCACAAAAGACAAATAAATACGGTATTCCAAAAATACGCCCTTTTCACTCATATGAATGTATATGAAAACATAGCTTTTGGCCTAAGAATTAAAAAGCTTCCACAGAATGAAATTGACGAAAAAGTAAAACATATGCTTAAGCTAGTAGATCTAGAAGGCTTTGAGAAGAGATCTACAGATTCTTTAAGCGGAGGTCAGCAGCAAAGAGTTGCAATAGCAAGAGCATTAGTAAATGAACCTAAGGTGCTTCTTTTGGACGAACCCCTAGGAGCTCTGGATTTAAAGCTAAGAAAAGAGATGCAGTTAGAACTTAAAAGAATTCAGAAAAAATTGGGGATAACTTTTATATTTGTAACTCACGATCAAGAAGAAGCTCTTACTATGTCTGATACCATAGTAGTAATGGACAAGGGTACAATTCAACAAATAGGTACCCCGGAAGATGTATATAATGAGCCTAAAAATAAATTTGTAGCTAGGTTTATAGGAGAAAGTAATATTTTTGACGGTATTATGACTTCTGACTATAATGTTACCTTTGAAAATAAGGCTTTTAAATGCGTTGATAAAGGATTTTTAGATAACGAAAATATAGATGTAGTGATAAGACCAGAAGATATAAAAATTATAGAGCCCGAAAAAGGCATGCTGAAAGGTGAAGTAATCTCCGTAATATTTAAAGGAGTTCATTATGAAATTGTAACTCAAGTTAATGATACTGAATGGCTTATTCACAATACTCGTCATGTAAAGCCTGGAGAAATTATAGGTATGGACATATATGCTGAAGACATCCATATAATGAGAAAGGTTAGTGAATAGAATGAAAAACAAATTTTCATTAACCAAATACCCATATATACTTTGGAGCATAATATTCATAATTGTTCCTATATTTTTGGTTATATACTTCAGTTTCACCACTTCAAATGGGGGTTTTACACTAAGTAACTACAAAAAATTAGTAGATAAAAGATATATAGATGTTCTTATAAGTTCCTTAAAACTATCAATTATCTCCACTATATTCTGCCTTATAATAGGCTACCCTGTAAGCTATATACTTTCGAAGTTGGAATCCAAAGCTAGGAACATATTAATGCTTTTATTAGTCATACCAATGTGGATGAACTTTCTTTTAAGAACTTATGCCTGGATGAATATAATAGGAAGAAATGGTCCATTGAATGAACTATTAAAATTTTTAGGTCTTCCAGCCGTGAATATTCTATATACTGATACGGCAGTAATACTTGGAATGATTTATAACTTTCTGCCTTTTATGATAATACCTATTTATACTGTCCTTATAAAAATAGACTCTAACGTTATAAAAGCCGCTGCTGATTTGGGCGCTAATAAGTGGATTGTTTTTAAGAAAATCATTTTTCCTCTGAGCATACCCGGTGTTATGTCAGGTATAACTATGGTATTTATGCCTGCAGTTTCTACCTTTGTAATTTCAAATATATTGGGCGGAGGACAATTTATACTTATAGGTAACCTTATAGAATTGCAATTTACTTCTGTTGGGGATTGGTATTTAGGCTCAGCAATATCTATTATAATGATGGTGATAATACTTATTTCTATGGCAATATTATCCAAATATATGGATAAGGAAGAAAAAGAAGGAGGTAGCAGCATATGGTAAAAAATTTATCTAAAAAAATTTATCTTGCCTTAATTTATATTTTTTTATATGCTCCTATAATTTTTCTTATCATTTTTTCTTTTAATTCGGAAAAAAGCTCTGCTAAATGGGGACATTTTACACTTGATTGGTATAGTGCTCTTTTTAATGATGATAGAATATTAAAAGCTCTTTCTAATACGGTTACAGTAGCTATTGTAGCTTCACTGATATCTACAATTTTAGGGACATTAAGTGCCATTGGTATTAATAACATGAATACTTGGCTAAAGAAGGTAACTTTGAATATCAATTACCTTCCAATTATAAATCCAGATATTGTTACAGCAATATCACTTATGACCTTATTTATTTTCTTCAAGGTTACCTTTGGATACACAACTTTAATTTTAGCTCACATTGTTTTCTGTACTCCATATGTAATAATATCTGTTCTTCCAAAATTGAAGCAAATGCCCGAAGATATTATAAAAGCTTCCTATGACTTAGGCGCTACTCCAATGTATACTTTTATAAAAGTGATACTTCCTCAAATAAAGCCTGGTATTTTAGCTGGACTGCTTATCGCTTTTACAATGTCCATAGATGATTTTGTAATAAGTTTTTTCAATGTAGGGTCTGGTGTTACAAACTTATCCATAGAAATTTTTTCCATGGCAAGAAGAGGTGTAAGCCCTACAATAAACGCTTTGTCTACATTAATGTTTATCACTATATTCCTGCTTTTAATATTAGCAAATAAAAAATCTTTGACAAAAAATAAGGAGGTAAATTAATGAAAATATTTACTAAACTAGTTTCTTTTATAGCTATAGCAGCTATTGTTCTTGCTCTTTTTTCAGGCTGCAGCAAAAGCTCCACTGTGACAATAAATGTATTTAATTGGGGAGAATATATTGACGAAAGCATACTTAAAGATTTCACTAAACAGACAGGAATAAAGGTAAATTATGAAACCTATGCTACTAACGAAGAAATGTATGAAAAAATAAAATCAAATACTAGCAGCTATGATTTAATCTGTCCTTCAGATTACATGGCAGATAGAATGATAAAAGAAGGATTGCTTCAGGAAATAGATTTTTCCAAGCTTCCAAACTATTCAAATATAGATGACAAGTACAAAGGACTTTCCTATGATCCTCAAAACAAATATACAGTTCCATACCTTTGGGGAACTATAGGAATTCTTTATGATAAAACAAGCATAAAAAACACCATAGACAGCTGGAATGTACTTTGGGATAAAAAATACAAAAATGATATATTCATGTCTGATGATATGAGAAATTCAATAGGAATCTCTTTAAAACGTCTAGGATATTCATTAAACTCAACTAAAACTGATGAAATAAAAAAAGCTACAGATGAACTTCTTAAACAAAAAAGTGATATAAACCCTGTATATGTAGGAGACCAAGTAAAAGATTCTATGAGAAGCGGTGAGAAACATATAGCCGTAATGTATTCTGGAGACGCAGAGGTATTAATAAAAGAAAATCCTAATAAATTTGCTTATGCAATACCAAAAGAAGGTTCAAATCTATGGTTTGATGCTTGGGCAATTCCTAAAAGCAGCAAACATAAAACAGAGACAGAAAAATTTATAAATTACTTATTAGATGCTAAAGTAAATAAGAAAAATGTTGATTATGTAGGTTACGCTACACCTAATAAAGCAACCCTAGATTTATTGGGAGATGAAATAAAATCCGATAAATCTGCATATCCTGATAAATCTGTTTTAGATACCTGCGAGGTATTCACAGATTTAGGCGATGCTAGAAAATTATATAGTGATGCTTGGATTACTATAACTTCAAAATAGTAAAGAGGCTTTTTAAGCCTCTTTCATTCTATATGTAATTTCTTTATTTCTTTTCCTTCTAAATCTTTTATTTCAAAGGAACTTTCCCTTAATATACCATATGTATGTGTGTTTCCAGCCTTAGGTAGTGATACAGAGCCTGGATTTATCAAGAATATCCCATTTACATTTTCAGCTTGATAAATATGAGTATGTCCATAAGCAAATATATCTCCCTGCTTTAATGCCGGCAGCTTATCTGGATTATATAAATGTCCATGTGTTAAGAAAACCCTTCTTTCACCGAAAAGTATAAAGGAATAATCGCTCATCATAGGATAATTTAAAAGCGCTGCGTCTACTTCACTATCACAATTTCCTCTCACTGCAATTATATTTTCTTTGTACTCATTAAGCAAATCAGAAACTTCTTTAGGATTATATTCTTTAGGCAGCGGATTTCTAGGTCCATGATATAAAGAATCTCCAAGAAGTATTATTCCATCAGCTCTTTCCTGCTTAAAGCATTCAAATGCTTTTTTCAAATAATATATTGATCCATGAATATCAGAAATAAAAAACAGTTTCATATATGCTTCTCTCCTTACGCTGTATTTATATATCTTTTTATAGACATAAAATACTACAAATATCATTTTTTATCAACACATTTTTGGATAAAACCTTTTCAAAGGAATATAATATTATTACAGTAAAATTCATTGGAAGTGATATGCATGATTAGATTTTTATTTAAAGGATTTGTAATAGGATTTATAACCGGAATGCCTTTAGGCCCCATAGGAGCTTTATGCCTAGATAACACCTTAAATTATGGACGTAAGTCTGGTTTAATATCTGGTCTCGGATCTGCCATAGCAGATACAATTTTTGCAATTATTGCATTGCTAGGAATTGATACAATCTATAGATTACTAATTTCAAATACCCTCTATTTACATTTTATAGGTGGAATTGTAATGATTTTTTTTGGTATACATATGTTTAATTCTCAAGCAGCAGCATCTAAAAAAAATTCAAATTACTCTACATCCAAATCATCAGTAAAGATATTTTTTTCTACGCTTATATTGGCTTTAGCTAATCCTGCTACGATTTTCTCTTTTATAGCAGTTTTTACAGGCTCTAATATATCTCTGCTAGATAAGGGTTTTGAAAGTAAATTTCTTATAATTATAGGAGTGTTTTTAGCCAGTATGGGATGGTGGTTTGTAATAGTCTTTTTAGCTTTAAACTTAAACAAGCATCTTAATAATAAAATTTTGCCTATGATAAATAAAATTTTAAGTGTTGGTATTATTTTATCTGGCGTAATAATATTTTTGAGCACTTCTAACTTGCGTAGTATGATTATGCCTCCAATATTACACTCAAAATTATTTAGATTATTATTGCATATAAAAACAAATTTCCACTTTTATAAGAGATTTAGATAAATGAAGTATCATTTTCTAAGGATTTTCCATAAGATAATTCTGTAAGTACCTTATGGAGGATTTTTATGAGTGATTTCTTGCCATCTTTTATGCCAAATTTTAATCCAAACTTTTCTCACATGTCAAAAACCTATAAAAGTTTTGATAGTGCAATAAAATCAATTTTCGAATCTATTCAAGACGAAAAAGAAGATGAGCTGTTCTATGATTATCTTCTAAATATAGCTCCAACAGCCGAAGAAAAAAATATTATTCAAAGTATACGTGATGATGAAATAAAACATAATAAATACTTTAGAGAAATCTATTCATTTTATACAAAAAAGCCAGTTTCTTCTCCTTCAAATGTTAAATTTGAAAAGCCAAAAACCTATTTAGATGGGATAAAAAAGGCTAAGTTTGGAGAATTAGCTGCTGTAGAAAGATATAGGGATATACGAGCAGGCCTTCCAAATGAATATTATCGGGATATGGTATTTGAAATACTTACAGATGAACTTAAGCATGCAGATAAATATGATTACATTTTATCTATCAATCTAGGCAATTCAAAAAGAGTTGCAGATTTTCCTCGAAACTCTGTTAATTTAAATAGATCTATTTCTGATAAGCCTATTAAACCAAAAGGAAGCTTCAGCACGGAAGAAGCTAGAGAAATAGCCAGGGCCTTACGAATTGATTTTAATGCTAGTAAATTTGACCTAGAACAATTTAGAATGGGTTTAGATACAGAATTAGAGCATGGTAGAATAAATCCTATTACTAATATTACTGATGACAATCCTATACTAACTGCGAAAATCGCCTTAGCACATTTAATGGAGTATCCAGATTATTACACAAGACTTGCAAAATTAGAAAAAGAAGCCAAAGAATATTGGAAGTAATGAAGCTATCGCAAAACAAAATTAATTAATGTAATATAACTAAAACCATGCATAATAGGCTAATTACATATCTATTTATGCATGGTTTTCATGTTATTCTGAACTTTTATGCGTTATGCAGCAGCTCCTTCTATTTCTTTTCTTTACCATATCGATAATCCCCAGGTTTAACATTAAATTTTATCTTATTTCCATCACTAATGCATACTACATCTCCACATTCATCCGTCCTGTAAAGCTCTATATTTTTATTCTTTAAAGTTTCAACAGTAGCCTTATGCGGATGACCATAATCATTATTTTTTCCACAGCTTATTACCGCAAACTTTGGATTTACCCTTTCTAAATATTCTTTAGATGTAGAAGACGAACTTCCATGATGTCCTATTTTTATAACATCTGCAGAAATGTCTTCCCCTGAGCTCAATATCTCATTTTCGGATAATTTTTCCGCATCCCCTTCAAACAAAAATGAATTATTTCCAAACTTCATTTTTATTACTATAGAATAATTATTTAAATCGTCATAAGAACTGCTATTAGGTGCTAATATTGTAACACTTGCTTTACCTAAATAAAAATTTTCTCCACTCTTAGGCACGTTAATTTTTTTATTTTTATTTCTTATCGCCTCTATCATATCTTTAAAAGAATCTGTAGTTGCAGTTATTTTAGGCATAAAAACCTTATTTATATTAAACTGCCTAACTATAGTTTTCATTCCTCCGATATGATCATCGTGAGGGTGAGTTCCTATTACATAATCCAAATTTTCTATTTTTTCATTTTTTATATACTGCTTCACCTTTTCAGCATATTCTGGTTTTCCAGCATCAATTAGCATGGCATGGCTACCTTGTTCTATTAGCATACTATCCCCTTGGCCTACATCTAAATAGTGAATAAATAATTTATTGTTATCTCTATCATAATTACTTTTTTCACTACCGCATGCAGTCAATATATTAATTAAAAAAAATACTGCGAATAATATGTACGCTTTTTTATGTTTATTCATATTCACCTCTTAAATTTCTATTTATAAAATGAATTTTTACCATATTATCGCATTTTAAACCTTTTTACTGAAATTATATAGTGCATAAAATTATCCAATGCAATTAGAGCTTATAACTATTTCATGCTAATCACACTGGATTTTATATTTACATTAAATATATAAATTTATTTTTCTATCACAAGCTCCACCTTATTTGTATCAAGCCAATAGTGTCCATATTCATCCTTTACGCAAACTTTGCTGCTGTTAAAATCATATTTAGATATTTTGAACTTAACTATACTTACCATATCTCCTGCCTGGAATCGCCCACAGGGCTCCTTTATTTGTCCAACGACGCTATCTACTTTTACTCTCATTGTCATAAAAATACCTCCATAATTCAATCTCCATATACCCTTATTTTTTTATTATGTATTGTTAAATTAATTATCCGTCATATTTAGTTGTTTTTATTAATTTTTATTATTGAATTTTATTATTTATCATTTCCATAATTAAATTATAACCACAAATACTTATATTATTGCTATAACTATTTTATGCTGATATTTTTAACAATTTATCAAAATAACGTTTACACAAAAGAAATATATACTATAATTTTTTTAATGTTGAAAAACACACCTATGCTGAATTGCTTGATATTATTCACTTAAAGCCAAAAAGCTATAAAATTCATACTTTTGTAAATTATTATTTTGGTAATCGGATAAGTGATCCCCAAAAATTTTTATAAACATAAAAAATAGGTAACCTATTAAAAGCTACCTATTTTTTATGACATGAATGTTATTAATATTTTAACAAGGTTTTTACCAATCACTGCCATCAGGCATTAAATATTTATCTACGCTTTCTGCTGACTTCACACCTTCAGCTAAAGCTCTAACAACTAATGATTGACCTGTTCTCATGTCTCCTGCTGAGAATACGCCTTCAACAGAAGTCATATATTTGTCATTCGTCTTAACATTTCCTCTAGCGTCAAATTCAACTCCTAAATCTTCTAGCAGACCTATATGCTTTGGCTTTACGAATCCCATAGCTATAATTACTAAGTCAACTTGCTGAACGAATTCTGTTCCTGTAACTTCTTCCATGCGCATTCTTCCGGCTTCGTCCTTAATCCATTGAACTTTCACTCCATGAATAGCCTTTACTTTTCCATCTTTTCCTTCAATCTTTTTTGTATTAACAAGCCATTCCCTTATACAGCCTTCTTCATGAGAAGTTGATATCTTAAGAGTTCTTGGATATTCAGGCCAAGGCATAGTCTCATCTCTTTCTACAGGAGGTTTAGGCATAATTTCATACTGATATACCTCTTTAGCCCCCTGCCTTATAGCTGTTCCTATACAGTCAGATCCTGTATCTCCTCCACCTATTACAAGCACAGTCTTACCCTTTGCATTTATCTCTCTGCTGGCAATATTTTTATTAGCGTTTCTTCTATTTTGCTGAGTTAAATAGTCCATTGCAAAATGAACGCCATCAAATTCTCTTCCTTCAACAGAAAGGTCTCTAGGCACCTGACATCCACCTGTAAGAACTATAGCATCAAAATTCCTTTTTAATTCATAAACACTATAATTCTCTCCAACTTCACAATTTGTTTTAAAAGTAATACCTGCAGCTTTCATCAAGTCTGCTCTTCTTTCAACAAATCTTTTTTCTAATTTAAAATCCGGTATACCATATCTTAATAATCCTCCTACTTCATCATCCTTTTCAAACACAGTAACCCAATGACCGTAGGAATTTAATTTTGATGCCACAGCTAATCCTGAAGGTCCAGATCCTATTACAGCCACATATTTTCCTGTTCTAACCCTTGGTGAATCAGCCTTTACCCAACCTTCCTCATAAGCTTTTTCTATTATGGCAAATTCTAATTGTTCTATAGTTACAGGAAGATTATTAGCTCCTAAAGTACAAGAACCTTCACAGGGTGCTGGACATACTCTTCCTGTAAATTCAGGAAAAGGATTAGTTAACGCTAATCTTTCATAAGCTTGTTTCCATTGTCCTTTATAAACCATGTGATTAAAATCTGGAATTAGATTACCTAGCGGGCATGCCCAGTTACAAAATGGAGTTCCACAATCCATGCATCTGGCTCCCTGCATTCTTAACTTATCACTTGGAAGTAAAATTGTTATTTCCTTATAATCTTTTATTCTTTCCTCTATAGCTCTTTTGGCAGGTGCTTCTCTTTGAAATTCCTTAAAACCAGTTACTTTTCCCATTATTATGCACCTACCCTTTCCTGTGATTTCTTGGATTTTAATATTTGCTTATACATAGGTGAGATTACTTCTTTAAACTTACATTTATAATCTTCCCATTCATCAAGAATTAATTTTGCTTTTTGGCTGTTAGTAAGTTCATAGTGTTCTTTTATAAGCTCATGTAAAGAATTTAAATCTTCTTCGTCTTCCAATTCATTTATTTCTACGAATTCCTGATTACAATATTCTTCGAACTTATCATCTTCATCTAAAACATATGCAATTCCACCACTCATTCCAGCAGCAAAATTTCTACCGAATCTTCCAAGAACCACCACTTTACCGCCAGTCATATATTCACAGCAATGATCTCCTACACCTTCAACTACAGCTGTAGCTCCGCTGTTTCTTACTGCAAATCTCTCACCAACACATCCATTTATAAATACCTTACCAGAAGTTGCTCCATAAAGTATAGTATTACCTGCTATAAAATTTTCATCTTGCTTATAGGTTGCGCTTTCAGGAGCTTTCACCACAATTTTAGCACCTGACAACCCTTTGCCAACATAATCATTAGCATCACCTTCTAGTATTAATGTAAGCCCGCTAGCACCAAAAGCACCGAAGCTTTGTCCTGCTGCTCCTTTAAAATTAAATACTATTGTGTCTTCAGGTAGCCCCTTGCTTCCATATTTTTTAGCAATTTCTCCACTTAACATAGTTCCAACTGTTCTATTTAAGTTTTTAACTTCAAAATTACCTGTAACTTTATTTCCATTTTCCAAAGCATCTTTAGCACACTGAATCAGTCTAATATCTAATACAGCATCTATGCCATGATCTTGTTTCTTTACACAATAGGATTTCATTCTTGATGGCATATCAGGCTTGTATAATATAGGTGAAAAATCAAGGTTTTTAGCTTTCCAATGATTTATAGCGCTATTAAATTCAAGTTTGTCTGTTCTTCCTATCATTTCATTTATTGTTCTGAAACCCAATTTAGCCATGTATTCTCTTACTTCCTGAGCTAAGAAAGTAAAGAAATTAATTATATGTTCAGGTTTTCCTCTAAATTTCTTTCTTAATTCTGGATCTTGAGTAGCTATCCCCATATCGCATGTATTTAGATGACAATTTCTAAGCATTGTACATCCCATCACTACCAATGCTACAGATGCAAAACCATATTCTTCTGCTCCAAGCATAGCTGCTACAACTATATCCTTTCCAGTTCTTAACTGGCCATCAGTCTGTAATCTTACTCTGCTTCTCAAATTATTTATTACTAAAACTTGATGAGATTCAGCGAGTCCTAATTCCCAAGGAATACCGCAATGCTTTATTGAAGATAGTGGTGAAGCTCCAGTGCCTCCATCATGTCCACTTATTAATATCATATCAGCGTGAGCCTTTGCAACACCAGCAGCTATAGTTCCAACTCCAACTTCAGCTGTTAATTTTACACTTACTCTGGCCTTTGGATTTACATTTTTTAAATCAAAAATCAGCTGTGACAAATCCTCTATAGAATATATATCATGGTGTGGAGGTGGTGATATTAAATCAATACCAGGATTAGCATGTCTTACACGAGCTATCTCAGAATCAACCTTTTTCCCTACTAATTGTCCACCTTCGCCTGGTTTAGCTCCTTGAGCCATTTTTATCTGAAGCTCTTCAGCATTAACCAAATATTCGGTAGTAACGCCAAATCTAGCAGATGCTACTTGCTTTGTAGCACTTCTTCTTAAATCGCCGTTTTCATCTGCTATATATCTTACGCTATCCTCTCCGCCTTCTCCTGAATTGCTCTTACCTCCAAGCCTATTCATAGCTATGGCAATACATTCATGAGCTTCCTTGCTTATAGAACCAAAGGACATGGCCCCAGTACAGAATCTTTTTACTATTTCGCTTACTGGTTCAACTTCTTCTATAGGAACTGGATTACAATTCTTAAATTTCAAAAGTGATCTCAGCGTACATAAATGCTCTTCCTGATTATCTATAAGTGTAGTATATTCCTTAAATTTTTCATACTTACCTTGTCTTACGGCCTGCTGAAGCCTTGATATAGTCAATGGATTAAATAGATGATATTCTCCATTTTGCCTCCAAGAATATTGGCCGCCTGATTCCAACTCTTTGAGAGGTTTTCTTAAATTATTAAAAGCATTCTTATGCCTTGTTAGAACTTCTTCAGCTACAACTTCTATTCCAATTCCGCCTATTCTTGAAGGTGTTCCTTTGAAATACATGTCTACAAACTCTTTGCTAAGACCTATAGCTTCAAATATCTGTGCACCATGATAACTTTGAAGAGTACATATTCCCATCTTAGAAAGAATTTTAAGAAGTCCACCGCATACTGCTTTAATATAATTATTAATAGCCTTTTCTACAGTAACATTTTCAATTATATTTTCTTTAGAAAGCTGCTCTATAGTTTCATAAGCTAAATATGGGTTAACAGCAGTCGCTCCATATCCTAGAAGAAGTGCAAAGTGAGTGGTTTCACATGCTTCTCCTGTTTCTACTATTATAGATATCTTTGATCTTGTTTTTTCTTTTATCAAGTGATGGTGAACAGCTGAAACTGCCAGCAAACTTGGTATTGCAGCATCATAAGAGTCTACTTTTTTATCGCTTAATACTATGATATTATAGCCCTCACTGATTCTTTTTGAGGTTCTTTCGCATATATTATTTAAAGATTTCTTGAACCCCTCTACTCCAGTGTCATATTTAAAAGTTATTGGAATAACTGTAGTTCTGAAGCTTTTATCCTTCAAATCCTTAATTTTTGCAATCTCACTATTAGTAAGTATAGGATTTTCTATTTCTATAAACGGATTAGAACCGCTTTCCTTATTCAATATATTTTCTTGAGTTCCAATGTAATTTATAAGCGACATTACATTCTTTTCTCTTATAGGATCTATTGGAGGATTAGTTACCTGCGCAAATAACTGCTTAAAATATTCAAATAAGTTTTGATTTTTATTTGAAAGTACAGCTAAAGGCGCATCATTTCCCATTGATCCTAATGGTTCCTTGCCATTTTCAGCCATTGGTCCTATAATCACATTTAAATCTTCAATTGTGTAACCAAAAGCATTTTGACGCTCTTTTATGTTTTCATTTACAAAATAATTTATATCTTCAGATTCTTCATAATCCTTAAGTGTAAATTTATTTTGGTCTATTATGCCAACATAATCTCTAGCTTTACATACACTATTCTTAATTTCTTCATCTCTAAGCAGTTTTCCATTTTCAGTATCTATAAGTATCATTTCACCCGGCTTAAGTTTTCCCTTGCTCATGATAGTATCTTGTTTGAAATCAAGTACTCCTATTTCTGAAGCCAAAACTACAAATCCATCTTTAGTTACAACATATCTAGCTGGTCTAAGACCATTTCTATCTAAAGTGGCTCCTACGTTAATCCCATCAGTAAATACTAAAGCAGCTGGTCCATCCCAAGGCTCAATTAATGACCCATGATATTCATAAAATGCTCTTCTCTCTTTATTCATAACCTGGTCACTTTCCCAAGCCTGTGGGACAAGCATCATCATAGAATGAGGGAGACTCCTGCCGTCATTTGCTAATAATTCCAATATATTATCTAGAGATTCGGAATCACTACCGTGTTCATTTATAATAGGAAAAAGTTTCTCCAAGTCTTCACCCAAAGTATCAGACTCCAAAACTCCTTCTCTTGCATGCATCCAATTTCGATTTCCTCTTATTGTATTTATTTCTCCATTATGTGCTAAATATCTAAAAGGTTGAGCTAGTCCCCATGTAGGAAATGTATTTGTACTGTACCTTTGATGAACGACAGCAATAGAACTCTTAATGCTTGTATCATTTAAATCTAAATAATAATTATGCATTTGTTCAGCTAAAAACATACCTTTATATACAATTGTACGAGAAGAAAAGGAACAAATATAAAAATATTCTGACCCAGACTTAACAAGCTTGTTTACTTCATTGAAAATCCTTTTTCTTATAACATACAATTTTCTTTCAAAATCTATCTGATTGCTAAAATTTGATTTAACGAAGACTTGCTTTATTGACGGTTCTGTTCCTCTGGCAATTTCTCCTATAACTTTATTTTCTACAGGAACATCTCTCCAACCTAAAAACTCTTGTCCTTCTGCATCAATTATTCTTTCAATTATGCCTTCGCATTGCATTTTAGCTGCAGGTTCATTTGGCAAAAAAATCATTCCAACCCCATATTTACCTAAATCAGGCAGTTGAATTCCTATGTTTTTGCATTGTTCTCTAAAAAATTCATCTGGTATTTGAAGAAGAATTCCAGCACCATCGCCAGTTTTAGGATCTGCTCCCACAGCCCCTCTGTGAGTCAGATTTTGAAGAACCTTTAAAGCATTTTTTACTAAATCATTGCTCTTTTTTCCATCAATATTGGCAACAAAACCTACTCCACAACTATCTTTTTCATTTTCTGGATTATAAAGTCCCTGCGGATTAGGAAATCCCATTTTATAATTCATTTAATAGCCCTCCTTTTTCACTCCCAAATAAAGAAATCTGTACTCTAATTATACTCTGAATTTGAATTTTTTCAATATGTTTCTTGCATTATTATATATAAAAATGTTACTTTTATTATATTTCATGCATTTTTTATTGATAAACTATCAATATCAAAGCTAAAAGTATGCAATTATATCATATTCTGTAGTGTATATTATACTTTTTTGCATTTTTTTCAAATACTATTGATAAAAAAATTGCAGGAAGTGAAATATATTGCTCCATTTCCTGCATTATTCGAAATTTATTATGGTATTAAATATTTAATACTTCTTTTACCATGTCTATCATGTTATTTTTATCACAAACTTTATTGTGTATTATGTCTTTCTTGTTTATATCTTTTACAGCGTATGGTATTTTAGTTTTGCTTATTAAGCTCATATTTTCAATTGCAGCATACTCATCACTTTGCTCAATACTTACGTCTAAAGATTCAAGAACATTTACAGGAAACTTGTAAGGGCTAGCAGTAGAAATCACTAGATATTTATTATTATCTTTATTTTCAGCTTCATACTTTTCATAAGCTGAGTAAGCTACTGCAGTGTGAGTATCCATTAAATAATCATATTTTTCAAATACCTTTTTTATTGCAGTTTTAGTTTCCTCTTCAGATGCATACTGTGAAGCAAAATCCATCATCTTTTCCTTCATGATATCACTTATTTCATATTCTCCATTTTTATTGAGAGATTCCATCATAGATTTTACTTCATCGTAATTTTCATCGGTTAATATATATAAAAGTCTTTCTAAATTACTTGAAATCAATATATCCATAGAAGGAGAAGAAGTCATATGAAATTCTCTCTTTCTATCATATATACCCGTTTTAATGAAATCATATAACACCTTGTTTTCGTTGGATGCACATATAAGTTTATTAATAGGAAGCCCCATCTCTTTTGCGTAATATCCAGCTAGAATGTTTCCAAAATTCCCCGTAGGTACTACTACATTTATTTTTTCGCCTAAAAGAATGTTTTTCTCCTCAGCCATTTGTAAATAAGCATAAAAATAATATACGATTTGCGGAATCAATCTTCCTATATTTATAGAATTTGCTGAAGAAAACATATAGTTCTTACTGCTTAAAGCTTTATTAATGTCTTTGTCAACAAATATTTTCTTCACACCGCTTTGTGCATCATCAAAGTTTCCTTCTATTCCAAATACATAAGTATTATTACCTTTATGAGTCTTCATCTGAAGTTTTTGTATTTCACTAACTCCATGCTCAGGGAAAAACACTATAACCTTTATTCCATCAATATTATTAAAGCCTTCTAAAGCTGCTTTTCCAGTATCTCCAGAAGTTGCAGTTAATATAACCACTTCTTTGTCTAAGTTTTGCTTCTTTATTGCTGTCGTAAGAAGATGTGGAAGTATAGAAAGTGCCATATCTTTAAAAGCTATTGTCGGTCCATGAAATAACTCTAAAAAATATGCATCTCCAACTTTTTTAACAGGAGCTATTTTTAAATCATCAAATTTATCATCATATGCTCTAGAAACACAGCTACTCAATTCCTCTACGGTAAAATCGGTTAAAAACTTACCTAATACCTTTACAGCCAATTCCTTATAATTTAATTTACCAAGTTCTTCTAACGGACAATCAATTTTAGGCATATGTGCAGGAACATATAGTCCCCCATCAGAAGCAATGCCCTTTATTATCGCTTCACTTGATTTTAAAAGTTCAGAGCTTCCCCTAGTACTTTTATATAATATCTCCACAATATCAACTCCCCAAAGAATAATTAACAGCCCCACCTAATTTTATTCATATTAGCTTTTATTATATATTTTCAACTCTTATTATATTTTCGACTTCTACTACTGAAGGCATATTTTTTATCTCCGAAATAGAATTATTTACATTTTCCTCAAGAGTTTCATGAGTTACAAATACTACAGGTACATGTACATTTAGTTTTCCTCTTTGCATAACATTTGCAAGACTTACGCCATTTTTACCGAATATAGTAGCAATTTCCCCAAGAGTACCTGGAGTATCATCCACATTAATTCTAATGTAATATTCACATTTTGTTTCATCCATGCTTTTAACATTTGAATTAGGCTGTTTATTGTCTAATCCAGCTGGAATTAACTCATCTATATTGTTTCTAAGAACCTGAATTATGTCGCCTACTACAGCACTTCCTGTGGGTAGATCTCCTGCACCTCTTCCATAAAGCATTAAATCCCCTACTGCATTTCCCTTTATAAATATAGCATTGAAAGAATCATTTACATTAGCCAAAGGATGTTTTGCTGGTATCATAGCCGGATGAACCCTAAGTTCAAGTTTACCATCTTCTTCTTTTGCTATAGCTAACAACTTGATGACATATCCAAATTCTTTAGCATATTGAATGTCCACCGACTTAATAGCCGTTATGCCTTCTCTATATATAGAGTTAATATCAATAAAACTGCCAAAAGATAGGGAACTTAAAATAGCTAACTTATACATTGCATCATAAGCTTCTATATCAGATGTTGGGTCAGCTTCGGCATATCCCATTTCTTGAGCTTCCTTTAGCGCATCATCAAATTCCATTCCATCTTGAGACATCTTAGTGAGGATATAGTTTGTTGTTCCATTTATTATTCCCATGATTTGGACTATCTTATTGGCCGTTAAACTTTCACTTATTCCATGTATTACAGGTATTCCACCAGCCACGCTAGCTTCATAATAAAGCATAACTCCTTCTTCTTGGGCTGCATTCATAAGTTCTACACCGCAGGTAGCTAATACAAACTTATTTGCTGTAACAACATGCTTTTTTCTTTTTATGGCTTGTAACATGTATTCTTTAGCAGGCTCAATCCCACCCATAACCTCAACTACAATTCTTATATCCTCATCATCGATTATATCGCTATAATCAGTTGTTAAAATATCCTTAGGCAAATTTAGATTTCTTTCCTTTTCTTTGTCTCTTACCAGAATCTTAGCAACTTCTATCTCATAGCCTGATCTTTTCATTATCTCTTTTTTGTTAGTATTTAATATTTTCCATACTCCGCTGCCTACGTTTCCTAAACCTAAAATGGCTATTTTTACTTTTTTCAAGTTAGGCCCCCCTATACATTAAAATTTATAATTTTGTATTGCTTATTTACTCTGAGAGGACATATTTAAAAGTCCTCCAAACTTAAGCATTTTTTTCTGTCTTAAAGTTGCTGTAAGCTTTGCCTCATAAGCAATCCCTTTAGTTTCATTTTTAACAATAATTATTTCTCCATCTATCTGATTTACAGCATCATCAATAGTGAGCAAATCATTTTCTTCAACCGATTGATAATCCTCTTCGTTTACAAATGTTATAGGAATTATTCCATTATTAATTAAGTTATCTTTGTGAATTCTAGCAAAGGATTTTGCTAAGACAAATTTAACTCCTAAATATAAAGGTGCTAAAGCAGCATGCTCCCTGCTTGATCCCTGCCCATAGTTAGACCCTCCAACTATTATGCCTCCATTATTTTCTTTTGCTTTCTTAGGAAAATCTTTATCACAAGGTGTCAGACAATAATCAGATAAATATGGTATGTTGGATCTATATGGCAAAAGCTTTGCATTGGATGGCATAATATGGTCCGTAGTTATATTATCCCCTACCTTAGTAAGTACCTTTCCTTGAACTTTTTCTCCTAGAGGTTTAGCCTTTGGAAATGGCTTTATATTAGGTCCTCTAACTACTTCCACTTCAATTCCGCCCTCAGCTGGTTTTACAATCAAATTATCATTAATGTAAAACTCCTTAGGCATTTCTATCATCAAGTCCTCTCCTAATTCTCTAGGATCTGATATATATCCCTTTATAGCTGAATAAGCTGCCACTTCAGGGCTTACTAAATATACCTTAGCAGAAGTAGTTCCTGATCTTCCCTCAAAATTTCTATTGAAAGTTCTAAGGGAAACTCCATTAGTAATAGGCGCTTGCCCCATGCCTATGCAAGGTCCACAGGCACTTTCCAAAATTCTTGCTCCAGAAGCTACCATTGATTCAAGTGCTCCATTTTTAGCTAAAGTTGTGAGTACCTGTTTAGATCCTGGAGATATGACTAACGATACATTCTCATCTATGGTGTTTCCATCAAGTATTGTTGCTGACTTCATCATATCTACATAAGAAGAATTAGTACAACTTCCTATAGCTACCTGATTAACTCTTACTCCTGCTAGCTCACTTATAGGTATTACCTTATCAGGACTGTGAGGACATGCTGCTAATGGTTCTAATTTAGATAAATCTATATCAACTTCTCCATCATATACTGCATCAGAATCCGGTAATATTTCTGTAAAATCTTTTTCTCTGCTTTGAGCTTTTAAAAACTCAAGAGTTCTTTCATCACTTGGAAAAATCGAAGTTGTAGCTCCTAATTCAGCTCCCATATTAGTTATAGTAGCTCTTTGAGGTACGGTAAGAGTCTTCACACCTTCTCCTGCATATTCAAATATCTTACCTACCCCGCCTTTTACTGTTAATATTTTAAGTATCTGAAGTATTATATCCTTTGCGGATACCCATGGGCTTAGTTTTCCATGAAGATTTACTTTTATTATCTCCGGCATTGTGATATAGTATTCTCCACCACCCATGGCAACCGCTACATCAAGTCCACCAGCGCCAATAGCAAGCATTCCCATGCCTCCTCCTGTAGGAGTATGACTATCTGATCCTAAAAGTGTCTCTCCAGGAACTCCAAATCGTTCAAGATGCACTTGATGGCATATACCATTTCCTGGCTTGGAGAAGTAAATCCCATGCTTTTTAGCTACTGTTTGTATATATAAATGGTCATCAGCATTTTCCGGACCAGCCTGAAGCATATTATGATCTATATATGCTACAGATCTTTTTGTTTTGACTCTATCTATTCCCATAGCCTCAAATTGCAGATATGCCATGGTTCCAGTAGAATCTTGGGTAAGAGTTTGATCAATTCTTATGGCAATTTCCTGCCCTTTGCTCATCTCGCCTTTGACAATATGATTTTTTATTAATTTTTGTGCTACATTGTACCCCATTATTAAACCCCCAAATTCTATAATTTATAATTATATTAATTAAAATTTAAAACCAATTTTTTTTATATACAATTTTATCATTAATACAATGTGAATTTTATCATATTTTCTTAATGTTATCAATGAATTTTCCTTAAAATGAATTTTCAGCTCTCATTTCCTTCATGTGATGTACAAAAAATATATTTTGTCTTTTGTACACAATACATAGTGCATTTATTTTACATTTGTAATTCAATAAAAAAATGTGCTAAAAGATATCTTTTAGCACAGGCAAGGAGTAAAAATATTTTTATTATTGTATTTAAATAATAAAAATTATAAAAACACAATAAAGTTTTAACTACTGTATGTTATTTTCAAATTACTTAAAATGAATAATAGATTCTTATATCATTCATATTTCATATTATATAATAGTTAGAATATTTATGCAACTGTTATTTATATTAATACAAATTTTACCTCAATTATTGAATATTTTTTCATAAGTGCTATAATGATTTCATCTATAAAAATTTTATGGAGGTACAGATATGCCTAACGTTGAAACAGATGAATACTATACGCTTTCAGCAGATATAAAGAAGTATAAAAATGCAATATTTGTAATTAAATATGGTGGAAGTATAGTAAAAAATGTCCCAGCCAAACTTGCATTTTTTGAAGATGTAGCAAGATTTGTCAATAATGGCATTAAAATAGTTTTAGTTCACGGCGGAGGCCCTGAAATAAACTATTGGTTAGAAAAGTTCGGTATTAAAAAGAATTTTATTCAAGGTCTTAGAGTTACAGATAAAGAAACTATGAATATTGTAGAAATGTCTTTGTCAGGACTTGTTAATAAGGAACTTTCTTGTGAATTAAGCCTAAGGGGGATACAAACTGCTGGAATCAGCGGAAAAGACTCTTCTCTGCTAGTAGCTAGCAAAAAAATTATTTATGACGATAATAACAATCCATTAGATATAGGATATGTAGGAGAAATTAAAAAAGTAAATAGCTTAATTATAAATAATTTATTGAAATTAAACATACTTCCTATAATATCTCCTATAGCTTGTGATGAAAATGGCAATACTTACAACATAAATGCAGATTATGCAGCATCTGCTATAGCTTCTGAATTAAAGGCAGATAAGCTTATTATAATGACAGATATAGAAGGAGTTTATAAAGACATAAATGATAAAAATTCACTTTTTAAGACTTTAACTCCAAAGGAAATAAATACATATATAAATGAAGGTGTAATAAATGGTGGAATGATTCCAAAACTTCAGTGCTGCATGGAAGCAATAAGCGGAGGAGCAAAAAGTATACATCTACTTGATGGTAGAAATCCTCATGCACTATTAAATGATACATTTTCAGATAAAGGTACAAAAATAATTAATGATGGAGGATTTTAATATGTCAACTAATCACATTATGGAAACCTATAAAAGATATGAAATAACTCTAAGCCATGGTAAAGGCTCAAAAGTGTACGATACTAACGGCAAGGAATATATTGATTTTGTATCAGGAGTAGCTGTAAACTGTTTAGGTCATGCTCCTGAAATTATTTCAGAGGCATTAGAAAAACAAAGCAAGAAGCTGGTACATGTCTCAAATTATTATTGGAATGAAAATCACACTCCATTAGCTGAAAAGTTGTGTGACAATTGTGATCATGATAAAGTATTTTTTACAAACAGCGGTGCAGAAGCCGTAGAGGGTGCCATAAAAACAGCTAAAAAATACGGCAATCTTAAGTCTGCTGGAAAAAAAAATAAAATTATTTATATGGATAGCTCTTTCCACGGAAGAACTTTAGGTTCTCTTTCAGTCACAGGTAATTATAAGTATCAAAAGGATTTTTTGCCCCTTATACCAAACACATGTAATATACCTTTCAATGATGTAGCTGCATTAAAAGCTGCTTTTGATGATGAAGTGTGCGGAATTATTATGGAACCTGTTCAAGGCGAAGGCGGAATAAATGTTGCAACTTCCGAATTTCTGAAAACAGCTAGAGAGCTTTGTGATAAATTCGATGCGCTTTTGATATTTGATGAAGTTCAATGCGGCATGGGAAGACTAGGAACTCTATTTGCTTATAAAAGCTTCAATGTAATTCCAGATGTGCTTTGTATCGCCAAAGCCTTAGGAGGAGGGTTCCCTATAGGAGCTTTCATTACAAATGAAAGAGCTTCCGTCCTTACATATGGGGATCATGGAAGCACTTACGGAGGAAATCCTTTAGCATGTGCAGTATCTTTAGCAGTTTTAAATGAACTTGTGGATAATGGAGTAGTTGCCTCCGTTTCTGAAAAAAGTCAATATATAACAAATAAGCTTAAAGAACTAAATAGTAAATATAATAATATAACGGAAATTAAAGGCATGGGATTACTTCTAGGATTAAAAACCAAGTTTGGAGCAGCTAAGTTCATAGATGAATGTCTAGAAAAGGGATTACTGCTAATTTCTGCTTCTGGTGATGTAGTTAGAATACTTCCTCCATTAAATGTAAGCTATCAAGACATTGATGCTGCCATTGCTATTATGGAATCCGTATTAGCAAAAAATGCTTAAGCGTGGTGATATCTTGGATATAAAGACTGCTATCTTAAACAGAATGGATGAGTTTAAATCTCTTTCTCATAAGCTTCATGATAATGCTGAGCTATCTTTTAAAGAATTTAAGACTCAAAACATTATAGAAGAATATTTAAATAATATTGGACTGGATTATCATGAATGTATAAATACTGGTGTTTATTCAATAATGAATAAAAGCCAGGAATGCATAGCTTTAAGAGCAGATATGGATGCTTTGCCTGTAAATGGCGTATCTCACGCTTGCGGTCATGATTATCACATGACAATTGTTTTAGGTACAGCAAGAATATTATCAGATTTAGGTTTCAAAAAATGCATTAAGTTTATATTTCAACCTGGAGAAGAAGATACCGGCGGAGCACTTCCAATGATAAAGGAAGGTATTCTAGAAAATCCAAAGGTACAAAAAATTATTGGATTCCATGTATGGCCAGGGCTTAAAGTGGGCTCAGTGGAAATATCCACTGAAGCTACTATGGCATCAGTAGATGATTTTATCATAAAATTTAAAGGTAAAGGCGGTCATGCAGCTTCTCCAGATGTATGCATAAATCCCCTTATTCCTGCTACTTCTTTTGTAAATGAAATATATGAGATTACGAGAAGCAATTCGGACTATGGAAAAAGTCATATTGTTACTATATCTTCTTTAGTTTGCGGTAGTGCTCCAAATGTAGTTTCAGATGAAGCAGTAGTTAAAGGTACTGTGCGTACTTTTGATGAAAAAATTAGAGAGCAGTTAAAACAAACTGTAATAGCTTCAGCGAATAAAAAAGCCTCTGATTATAACTGCAGGGTAGATTTATTATATGATGAACAATATCCTCCACTGCTTAATGACGAAAAAGAGATAAATATATTTGAAAATATTTCCAAGGAAATATTAGGAAAAAGCAATATTTTTAATGCCACACCATCTTTCACTGGTGAAGATTTTGCCTTCTTTGCAAAGGCTGTTCCTGCAGTTCATTTTAGATTAGGAATATGCAAAGATGACTTTGGAACTGAACCTCTCCATTCATCAAAATTTACTATGCATGAAGATGCATTATTTTATGGAATATTAGTGTTAGTAAATTATATATTAAATGCTGAGGCATAGAAATAAAGATAGCTGTCCCCTATTTGGAGACAGCTATCTTTATTTCTTCCGCGATTGATTCTATATTCTTCCCGTCACAATTAATCTGTATATCAGCATATTTTTCATACAATGGAGCTCTTTCATCATAAAGGTTTTTTAAGTTTTTTCCATCTTCTATGACTACTCCTCTAGCCTTTATATTTTCCAATCTCTTTTCTATTTCTTCATAGCTTACTTTAAGATATATTACATATCCAAGTTTCTTAAGATTTCTCATACCATAATCTTTGTAAACTACGCTGCCTCCTGTAGCAATTACACTCTTCTTACATTCCAACTGGGATATAGTTTTTTCTTCAATATCTAGAAATGCTTCCACTCCATATTTTTCTATTATTTCACTAAGAAGAAGCCCTTGCTTTTCTTGGATTAATAAATCCGTATCCAAAAACGGATAGCCTATCATCTTTGCAAGGATAACGCCTATGGTACTTTTGCCTGCCCCTGGCATACCAATTAATGAAATATTTTTTTTCATTTCTATTGCCCCCTTTTAATTGTTTAAGTTTTTACACTGATTTAAAACATAACCAAATTTTTATATGTTCTATATTCACCATAAATTTACGAATATTATTTTCATTATATATTACATAGTATTTACCTTCAAGCAGCAAGTATTTAATTAATTTAATTTGTATCCAAATATGTTTTTATTAATAAGATAGTAATGAGTATATTAATAAAAAGGTGATGCATATATGTGTGGAATTACAGGCATTGTTAATTATAAAAAAAATATTTTAGAGCAAAAGGACATTTTGAATGAAATGACTTCTACTCTAGCAAAGCGAGGTCCTAATCAAGATGGCTACTATACTTCTAATCACTGCCTTTTAGGACATAGAAGACTTATAGTAGTGGATCCCTCTGGCGGACTGCAACCTATGACAAAATGTACCGAAGGATATAATTACGTAATTGTATATAATGGAGAACTATATAACACTGAGGAAGTAAGGGGTTCTTTGAAGTCCTTAGGCTATACTTTTAATTCTTACTCAGATACAGAAGTGCTCCTTACTTCATATATTGCTTGGGGAACTGAATGTCTAAAGCATATAAATGGAATATTTGCCTTCGGAATATGGGACGAAAAGAGGCAAAGTTTGTTTTTAGCAAGAGATCCTTTGGGCGTAAAACCTCTGTTTTATACCTTATGTGGAGATACATTGATATTTGGCTCCGAATTAAAAACATTATTAAAGCATCCTTTGGTTAAACCAGAAATAGATGAGACAGGAATATGTGAAATATTAGGACTTGGACCAGCCCATGATGAAAATAGCGGTGTTTTTAAAAATGTATATCAACTACCACCAGCAAATTATCTTATTTACAATAAATTTAATTTCAAAAAAATTGAGTACTGGAAGCTAAAAAATATGGATCATACTGAAAGTGAAAAAGAAACTTTAGAGCACATAAGATTTTTAGTAGTAGACAGCATAAAAAGGCAACTTATTTCTGACGTTCCAGTTTGTACCTTTTTGTCTGGAGGGCTAGATTCAAGCATAATTTCAACTATAGCTGCCCAGGAATTTAAAAAGAATGGAAATATATTAGACACTTATTCAATTGACTACAAAGGAAATAAAGAAAATTTTATTTCTGACGACTATCTTCCCACTTCTGATGATGAGTGGGTAGATGTTATGTATCAGTATATTGGAAGCAATCATCATAAAATTCTTCTAGATAATACCGATCTTTTAAATGCCCTTGAAAACGCAGTAAAAGCAAGCGATCTTCCAGGGATGGCTGATATAGATTCATCTTTATTCTTATTTTGCAAGGAAATATCCAAGAATGCGGTAGTGGCGCTTTCCGGTGAATGCGCTGATGAAATTTTCGGAGGATATCCTTGGTATATAAGACCAGAACTTAAAAGTCTAGATACCTTCCCCTGGTCTAACGCCATTAAAGAAAGAAAAAGCATAATAAATAAAAATCTTTCCAGCATAGACTTAGAAGGATATGTGCAAAATCAATATGAATCAACTATTAAGCGACTTCCTTTAAGTTCTTATGATTCCACATCTTCTGATTATGCTGCAAAAAAGATGTTTTTTCTAAATATAAAATGGTTCATGACAACTCTCCTAACCAGAAAAGATAGAATGAGCATGAGTAATAGTCTAGAAGTAAGAGTTCCTTTTGCGGATTATAGAATAGTTGAATATGCTTTTAATCTTCCAGAGAAACTTAAGTTCTATAACAACCGAGAAAAAGGACTTTTAAGAAAAGCTCTTACAGGACTGCTACCAGAGGATGTGTTATGGAGAAAAAAGAGTCCTTATCCAAAAACATTTAGCCCGGATTATACTAGAGGAGTTCAAGATTGGATGAATATAATTTTAAGCGACAATAGTTCTCCTATCTTGCAACTCATAGATAAGGCTAATGTACAGGACATAGTTAATACTGGCGGAAAGTCTTTTGGAAAACCTTGGTTTGGCCAATTAATGACAGGTCCTCAAATGCTAGCTTATCTTATACAAATTGATCTTTGGATGAGACATTATAATGTAAAAATAAGTATTTAAATTTATAAATCCATTTACTTCAAATATGCTATAATGTATTTATATAAATTTAAAGAAAGTTTTATGTATACATTTAGTTATATAAAGCATCAAAGCTTTATATAACTAACGTATACCAAGTAGGTGATAGTTATGGAAGATAAATCAGTAGATGATTATTATTTAGAAGCTAGAAAATTAGGACAAAAGGAGTACTCAAAAAGTATTTCTAGGGGTGAAAGTGGCTATCTCCTTTCTTTAGAAGGAGTATTAAAAAATATAGAAATTGTTTCTGAAGTGAATCTTGGAATTATAGAAATTCCTCTTAAAAAAATTAGGGGTACATATTCCCACCTAAGAGGTCTTTCTTTATCCAAAAGCTTCTATCCCCTTCTTCCTATGGAAACTGAATTCGGTCTCAAGTGGAGAGCCCTTTGCAGATCTCATCTTGGAGAAGGAATAAAGCATTCTATAAAGGTATATGAATACATGAACTGGTTTTACGTAATTGAAGGCAATAAGAGAGTAAGTGTCTTAAAATACTTTGGAGCTTTTTCTATATCAGCTGATGTTACACGACTTGTTCCTAAAAAAGATGAAAACGATATAGATAACTGTATTTACTATGAATTTCTTAAATTTAATAAAATTACTGGAATATTTTTAATATATTTTTCTGAATCAGGTAGTTTTGACAAATTGCTAAAACTTTTAGATAAATTTAACCCAGCTAAGTCTCCTGTTGAAACAAAATATGAATATTTTGAAAAATTTATATACAAACCCTTTGCTGATATATATGCAAAGCTTGGTGGCGACAAGCTATCAATAACAACAGGTGATGCTTTTTTAGAGTATACAAAGATTTATGGAATTCCAAAAAAAATAGATGAACATAAAATAATTCCTAGAATAAGAGAATTGCTTATAGAACTTGAGCATAGCTTAAAATTTCCTGAGCCTAGTATACAAACTTCTCCAATTGAGAATTCTCCTTCCGGAGTATTATCAACACTGACAAATTTAATTTTGCCAAAGAAGAAAAAACTGAAGGTGGCCTTTGCATACGCTAAAACTATAGAAAGCTCAGGATGGACCTATGCCCATGAAATAGGAAGACGTCACATAGAAAAAATTTTTGGTGATCAAATTCAGACTACTTATATAGAAAATTTACCTCAAAGCACTTCTGAGGCTTGCAAATCTTTACAGGCGCTTGTAGATGAAGGTTATAATGTAATATTTACTACTAGCCCAATATATAAAAAAGCTACTTTGAAATGTGCTATGAACAATACTAATGTACGCTTTTTTAATTGTTCTGAATATCAACCTTATTTGCATGTGGCTAATTATTTTGGACGGACTTTTGAGCCCAGATTTTTAACTGGAATTATAGCTGGTTCTATGACCAAAAGCAACATACTTGGATATGTAGCTACCACTCCTGCTCCAGAAGTTATAAGTTCAATAAACGCTTTCACTCTAGGAGCAAAATTAGTAAATCCTTATGCGAAAGTGAAAGTTAATTGGACAAATGATTGGAACAGTGGAATAAAATCAACTAATGTAGAGAGAAGTTTAATTGATAAGGGTGCAGATATTATTTCAAATCAAAATATTTTATCTCCTCAGCCTATAACAAATGAATATGGCGTATATTCCATGCTTTCTACTATAAATCAAGAAACTTTTATGCCTGAAAAATATTTAGCGGCACCTATATGGAAATGGGGTATATTCTATGAAAAGATAATAAATCTTTTGCTTAACGACACATTAAAAGCTCTAAATGACATATATAGAGGTAATGTTAAAATGGTAAATTTCTGGTGGGGAATGGCAGCAGGAGTATTAGATATATATTACTCTAAAGAATATGTACCTGAATCTACTCAAAAACTTGTTGAAGTCATAAGAAAAATGATAACCGAAAGTGTTTTTCATCCATTCATGGGTCCGATTTATGATAATAAGGGTAATTTAATGGTTGAAAAAGAAGAAATAGCTACTCATCAGCAGATATTGTCTATGAATTGGTTTGTGGAGGATGTAGAGGCAGAATCTTCATTTAAATTGTAAAATTTAGATTTATAAGAGACTTTATATTATGGAATACTTATTATATAATATTCACGCTGAATCAATATATAAGCAATACGGAGGCAAGTATATGAATATAAATTTAATAGGTGTTCCAATATTTTTCGGAAGTGACAGAAAGGGCGTTGATGAAGGTCCTGACAAATTAAGATCAAAAAATGTAGCTAAAATCATAGAAAAACACGGTAATAATGTATATGATCTAGGCAACTTGCATGTTAGAAAATTAGATGAAAACTTAAAGTTTTCTTCTCATAAAAAAATGAAATATATAGATGAAATATTAGAAGTAAATACAAATTTAGCTCATCAGGTCTATTGTTCTCTTAAAGCTAACTGTTTTCCCTTTGTTATCGGAGGTGATCACTCCTTAGGTCTTGGAAGTATAAGCGGAAGCAGCAAATTTTATGATAATTTAGGTGTTATATGGATAGATGCTCATGGAGATATAAATACTCATGAAACCACTCCATCTGGCAATGTTCATGGAATGCCATTGGCTTCAGCTATGGGTTTTGGATTTGAAAAATTAGTTAATTTATATTACTCAGGTCCTAAAATAAAAAAAGAAAATGTATTTATAATAGGCGCTCGTGATTTAGACGAAGGCGAACTTGCTTTTATAAAAAAATTGAATTTAAATGTATGGACAACAAAAGCTATAAAGGAAAATGGCATAAAAAATACTGTGGAAGATGTTATAAGCAGAATAAGAAAAAGAAATTTATCTAATATACATTTAAGCCTAGACATTGATGTGTTAGACAAAAATCTAGTACCAGGCACTGGAACTCCTGTTAGAGATGGTTTAAATGTTGATGAGACAAAAAATATATTAGAAGCATTAATTAGTACTAAATTGATTCGTTCTATGGACGTAGTTGAATTTAATCCTTTATTGGACGAAAAAGATGAAACTCTTAATAATACTTTAGAATTGATAGATTGTTGTTTTAGTTATTTATAAAAAATGGTGGCATTGCCACCATTTTTTATATGCTAAGTAAGTATATTTAAAATCTATGTTATTTTTTAATATTCAAATATATAATAATCATACCCATTTATTATAGTCACCTCATTATATTTACGGATTCTATCATTTTTATAAGTATAACTTAAATGCTGATGTCCATGTAAAAAATACTTAGGTTTATATCTGTCAAAAATTTTATAAAAGCATTGGAATCCTCTATGTGGCTTATCTAACCCATCACCTATGCCTAAGGCAGGAGAATGTGCAACAAATATGTCAGCTCCCCCATTCCACCATATTTTAGGTCTTAATTTAGAAATTCTTTTCTTCATCTGGTGTTCTGTATACTGGTAATAGCCATTATTATATTTTTTACTTCCACCAAGCCCAAGTATCCGTACTCCTTTATATTTTACTATTTTATCATCAATATTTACGCAGCCTTCCGGAGGATTTTTTAAATATTTATCATTATGATTTCCTGGCACATAAAACAAAGGCGCCTTGATCATAGTTACAAGAAAAGACAAATATTCTGCTTTTAAATCGCCACAAGATATCATAATATCTATATCACTAAACTTTTCTGGTTGAAAGTAATCCCATATGTAGGGTGATTCTACGTCCGCCACTACCATTATCTTCAATTTAACCCCACCTTATCCACACATTTGCGCTAAATAATTTTTATCAATGAAATCGTATAATTACATTATAAAGTAAAACGGTAGGTTTTTCTACATATAAAAATGAGATGCTACATTTATTGCATCTCATTTTTATTAGTCCTTTATTTCTACATAAAAATAGTAACGAATTTAATGGAATATATATCGCACATTACGTTATCGTCTGTCTCCGCTTCTTTTATTACTACATAACTTATACCAACATCAATTAAAGTTCCCTCTCTGTCCATAATCATACCAGTTCCTACTAAAAATTCGATTTTAACATATCTGCCTATCTGGCTTCGCAAAAAACCTTGAGTATACCCTATATCTTGATATACAGGCGATGAAGGAGCTTGAACAAAATTGCTATTATCCTGAAGCTGAGCAGGTACAGCTGCTGGGGAATTTACTTGCTGATTTGGCATCTGATTGTATATGTTTTGTGGGGATTGAATTGAGCCTCCTATATTTCCTTGCATATATGGTACATTCCCCTGATATGGTGCATTATTCTGTGTCATTCCACCTTGGTATGGTACATTACCTTGATAGCCCATACTTCCTTGATATGGTGATGCTCCACATCTGTATTCATTAGTATCATCTTGGGGTGCATCTTCATTTCTCAGAAAGCAGCCTGAGCAAAAATCATCTTCCATATATTCCTCCTAGCTAAATATTAATATAATAGCACATTCTAAGTTTGAGCATACAATTCAGTCGGATTATAAAAACAATGCCTCACAACTCTTACTTGAAAAGACCCCGTACCATTGTATGGAAAGGTATAAGGACAAGCTGGTGCAAAAGGATTAAAATACCACAAAGAAGCTCCTGCAGTAAATAACCTGTTTCCTGCTATTGCCCAATCAGCTATTTTATAGTGAATGTTTTCTGGGTTACTTGCCCAAATTGTCTGAGGATTAGCAACACCTCCAAGCACTGATCTGGTACAATCGAATTGACCCTTTTGATAAATGACCTTTCTTAGATCTCCTTGACATATTCTTCGATATTCTCCATAGGAAACCCTTACTCTATTCATTACCACTGTAGCTACGGCCTTCATGCCATTTTCACCCTCACCACCTGCCTCACATTTTATAATTCTTGCCAATAATTCTCTATTTGAATATGCCATTTAATCACTCCTTAATACGAGTACAATAATAGATTATTCATTTATAGTAAAAATGTTACTAAAAATAAAATTCTGTTTCAAATAAGCGATAAAAACTTTCTTATTTAAAACAGAGTGAGAGTAAAAATCATATTTATTTTTTATTCATAATATAAAATTTTATTCTAATCATAATTATTATCAATGCTAACAGTGTTCCATTTATAGCAAAGGCTATATCAGCACCTAGTTTATCCGAGAACAATCCAGATAAAAAGCTTCCAATTGGAGAGCTCCCTATAAATACAAGAGAATATATGCTCATTACTCTGCCTCTATACTCATCTTTTGTTTTATGCTGAAGAGATGTGTTAGCCGTAGTGGAAAAGAAAATATTAAATATGCCTGTAACAAAAAGTAAGCAAATGAGAGCGTAATAATTCCTGCTTATACCTAAGATTGTAAGAAGTGCTCCCACTATGATAGGACTTGTTCTTATTATATTCATATTAGGTCCTTTTTTGCTTTTAAAAGAAGTTAACATTGCTCCAGCTAAAGATCCTGCTCCAAGGGCAGACAATAAAAACCCATAACTTTGAGCATCCATTTTTAATATATGTACAGTATATACTGGAATTAAAACATTAAAATTATATGCAAATATTCCCATAATAAAAATAAAGATTAAGACTTCTATTATAGAACTTTCACTTCTTACATAGGAAAAACCATCTTTTATTTCTCCCAGCATATTAGTCTTTTCTGTTTTTACTTCTTTTTTATATGGTACATCTATTCTTATTAACCCAATTAATACGGCTATAAAGCTTAATCCATTTAGCATAAAACACCAAGATATTCCTAAATATGATATAAGCATAGCCCCAAATGCAGGTCCTATAATCCTTGCCAAATTGAAAGTAGCTGAATTTAGCGATATAGCATTCATTAAATCCTTTTTTCCTACCAATTCCACTATGAAAGATTGCCTAGCTGGATTATCTAACGTGTTTACAATTCCAAGAATGAGCGCTAATATTAGAACTTCCCAATACTTAACTGTACCTGTAAAAACCAAAAGCGATAAAATAAGAGCTAAAAGCATAGAAGTAACTTGGGTTATAATTATAATTTTTTTCTTAGAAAATTTATCAATTATAACTCCCGCAAAGGGAGATAGAAACATAAAGGGCAAAAATTGCATAGCTGAGACAATTCCTAAAAGGAATGAAGAATTGGTAAGCTGAAGAACAAGCCATGATTGCCCGATACTTTGCATCCAAGTTCCCATAAGAGAAACGCATTGACCTAACCAATAATATTTAAAATTGCTATGTGTAAGTGCATGAAAATTTTTATTAATTATTCCTTTTAATGATTTCACTTACTTCCCTCCTTTTATATGCAATAAATTTCATTATACACCTTAGTAAAAAATTGTACAAATTAATAGAAACCCACTGCAATATCTTACAATAGGTTTCTAAATAATAAATTTATCATTTTAATGATAGGTATTAATAGTCAAATTCGTCTATAAACTTTTCTGCATCCTTCACATCCCATTTTCTTTGGAGTAAAGTTTCTGTTTTTGATAATACAGGATGAAGTTCTTCAAAGGCAGGTTTCCCTATTTCTCTATATATTATACCTTCTGGTATTCCCTCATCCCCAAATTGCAATGCTTTTTCAAAAGCTGCAGTTTTATCTGATGGATCATAATTTTCATCTAGCTTGTATAATCTATCCTTGTACCATTTAAAAGTGTTTACTTTATTAAAGGTAACGCAAGGCTGCATTATATCTACTAATGCGTATCCTTTATGCTCTATGGCCTCTTCTAATATCTTTACTAGGAAATCTTTATCACCGCTGAAAGCCCTTGCTACAAAGGTTGCTCCTGCAGCTATAGCTAATGCTAGTGGGTTTAGAGGTTGTTGTATAAGTCCATCAAATTGCATAGATGTTTTTTGGCCAAAAGCAGTAGTGGGAGATCCTTGCCCTTTTGTAAGTCCATATATCTGATTATCATGAACTATTTGAGTTATATCCATGTTCCTTCTTATAGTATGGATAAAATGATTTCCTCCTTCGCCATAAGCATCTCCATCTCCACTGGTTATGATAACTTTAAGATTTTTATTAACCATCTTAATGCCTTGCGCTGGAGGAAGTGCTCTACCATGAAGTCCATTAAAACCATTTGCTCTTATATAGTGTGGAGTTTTTGCTGCTTGTCCTATTCCTGAAACTACCATAAGCTGTTCAGGGTTTATTTCAAGTTCTGCTGCTGCCTGTTTAATAGCTGCTAGTATAGAAAAATTACCGCATCCTGGGCACCATGCATTTTCGTCCGCTGTATCATATAACTTCAAATCCAACATCTTACATCACCTCATTTTTAAATCTATTTACAATTTCAGTAGCAGTAATTTGTCTACCATCATATTTTAAAATACTGTTATTCATCAATATTCCAGTTTCCTGGGTTATAAGCTTACCAAGTTGTCCAGTATAATTTTGTTCTACATTTATTACTTTCTTAGCAATAGAAGCTTTTTCTCTAAGAAGCTTTTCTGGAAGAGGATAAATATCTCCAAAGGAAAGTGCTGAAACACTTATTCCTTCTTTATTTAAATTTTCTACTGCTTCCTTAATAGCTCCATAGGTGGATCCCCAGCCTACAATTAAATATTCTGGATTTTCAGCTCCAAAAGCCTCTGCTTCCTGAATATCCTGCTTTGCAAGTTCTAGTTTTTTCATTCTCTTTTCCATCTGAAGTATTCTATCTTCTGCACTTTCTGTAATATGAGAAAATTCGGTGTGCTCATCACTATCTACTAGCACTGTTTGATTTTCCTTAATTCCAGGTATAAGTCTAGGCGAAATGCCATTTTCTGTAATTTTATATCTCTTATATTCTTCTCCATTGTGCAAAAAGCTTCCGTCACTAACATATCTTTCAATCTTCAAATTCTTTGTATTATATCTTGGGACAGTAACTTTTGAATCAGCAATGTATTGATCTGTTAGTATAAGTACTACAGTCTGATATTTATCTGCTAAATTAATCGCTCTGAAGCTTTGATAAAAAGCATCTTCAGCATTTCTAACAGAAAGAACTATTCTTGGAAATTCACCATGAGATGCAGTTACCAGAAAACTTAAATCGCTTTGCTCTGTTCTTGTTGGAAGTCCGGTAGCTGGGCCAGGTCTTTGAGAATCCACAACTACTAAAGGTGTTTCAGTTATACCGGCTAATCCAAGAGCTTCCACCATAAGCGAAAATCCTCCACCAGAGGATCCTGTCATAGCTCTTGCTCCGGCATAAGAAGCTCCTATAGCCATGTTTATAGCGGCTATTTCATCTTCAACTTGCTCTACTACTATGCCTGCTTCTACTTGTTTTTTGGATAAATAAGTCATTATGCTTGTGGCAGGAGTCATTGGATATGCAGAATAGAAATCAACTCCTGCAGTTAAAGCTCCTAAAGCAATAGCTGAATTTCCATCAATAAGAAGTGTATCTTTTGAAGTTACTTCGTTTAATTCTTTTTCTGTGCCTACAAGCTCATATCCTCTGTTAACAGCTTGTATATTTATTTCTCTTACTTTATCATTGAATTTTTTAGAAAGAAAGTTTTCAAATCCATTTATTGAAATACCAAAATATTTTAATATTGCAGCTCCAGCTATCATTCCTGCTGCTCTAGGTAATCCAAGCTCCTTCGCTATACCGCTGAAAGGCAGATGAATTGCTCTTTTGTCTTCAACTTCTATATTATTGTCAACAAATATCTTTCCCTTTTCAATAAGCCTTTCCTTATGAAATTCTACTGTATTTTTGTCTAAAGCTACGATTAAATTCAAAGTTTCATTGTGAGAATATATAGGTTCATCTCCGAATCTTATTTGAGTGAAGTTATTTCCCCCTCTAACTCTGGACATGTAATCTTTATTGGAAAACACATAAAATCCTTTATTTTTTAATACCTTTTCTACGAAATCACTTATAGTATCCATGCCTTGTCCGGCTTGACCACCTATAAGAATGTTATACTTCATAATAGTTGCCTCCTAATCTTATAAAAATATTTATCTAAATTTTTATTTTCTATCTACAGTTATAGTATAACTCTATTATTTGAATTAATCAATAATCATTATCAATTAATATAGATTATTTTTTAATAAATCATTACTATTTAGTTGCTTTCAATATAACTATTACATAATAAAAAAAGTTTTAAATAAGTGTGTAATTCACTCATTTAAAACTTTGCAAAATGTTTATTATTTATTTTTTATTGCATCTTCTAAAGTATGCCAAGATAGAACAGCACATTTTACTCTAGCAGGCATATTGGAAATATTCTTCATGGCAATAGCTTCATCTAATACTTCTAACTTTTCATCATCAACTATCTCTCGTTTTATCATTCCTAAAAATATATGAATAAGTTCTTCCGCTTCTTCAACAGTTTTTCCCTTAATCAAATCAATCATCATAGAAGCAGAAGCTTGAGAAATTGCACAACCTATTCCAGTAAAAGCTGCATCTTCTATTAAATCATCTTTAATTTTTAGCTGAAGTTCTATTTCGTCTCCGCAGCTAGGATTTTTTCCCTTCATAACCATGTCAGGATTATCAATTTTTCGTTTGTTTCTAGTCGAAGAGTTATGCTCAGCTATGAGTTCTGTATATATAGAACTAAGATCCATATCCTAACCACTTCCTAACCTTTTTTAAGCTATTCACAAAAACATCTATATCTTCCACAGTATTGTAAAAATAAAAGCTAGCTCTACAAGTAGCATTCACTCTTAGATACCTCATCAATGGATGAGCGCAATGATGCCCCGCTCTTATTGATATCCCATCTGCATCCAATATAGATGATACATCATGCGGATGCACATCCTTAATATTAAAAGATATTACTCCAGCCCTCTTATTAGAATCTTTAGTGCCGTAAATTTCTATATATGGAACTTCTTGCATTTTCATTAGTGCATAATTAGCTAATCCTTTTTCAGTCAAAGTTATATTATCAATTCCTATTTTTTCTATATACTTTATAGCTTCCATTAACCCTACTGCACCGCCGACATTCTGTGTGCCTCCTTCAAATTTTTGAGGAAGTTCTGCAAAAGTAGCCTCTTGCTCCCAAACATATTCTATCATGTCTCCCCCCATCATAAATGGTGGCATCTTTTCAAGAATCTCCTTTTTTCCGTACAAAACACCTATCCCCATGGGAGATAGCATCTTGTGACCTGAAAAAACAAGAAAATCAGCATCTAATGCTTTTACATCTACCTTCATGTTAGGTACACTCTGAGATCCATCAATTATAACTATAGCACCAACCTCATGTGCTCTTTCTATAATATTCTCTATAGGATTGATAGTTCCAAGAACATTCGAAACATGGGTAACTGAAACTATTTTAGTTTTAGAGGTAATTTTATTTTTTATTTCGTCTTCATCTATTACCCCTGAATCATTTAGATACATATATTTTAAATTTGCCTTTTTAGCTCTGGACACCATTTGCCAAGGAACCAAATTACTATGATGCTCTGCAATAGATATAACTATTTCATCTCCCTCTTCTACAAAGTTCATTCCATAGCTATACGCTAATAAATTAAAAGATTCAGTGGCATTTTTAGTAAAAATTATTTCTCTTTCATCCTTTACTCCTATAAAGCTGGCTACCTTTTTTCTGGCTTCTTCATATATTTCTGTGGCTTTAATGCTCAAATAATAAGCTCCTCTGTGAGGATTAGCGTTAAATTGATTATAATATTCATCTACAGCCTTTGTTACTGACAATGGCTTTTGAGTTGTTGCAGCATTGTCTAAATAAACTATTTTTTTCCCTTCTATAGTCTGATTTAAAATTGGAAAATCTATTAAATAATTATTAGGCATTACTTATTCGCCCCCTGATAAATTCTGAAATTTCTTCTCTTAGATCTTCTAGAGGAATCTTTTGCGTTATAGGATTGAAAGCTGCTTCTATTATAATTTTTTTAGCTTCCTTTTCACTAAATCCCCTGCTCATCAAATAAAATAACTTAGCATCATCTATTCTACCTGTACTTGCCGCATGCTGACCCTGCACATCATCTTCACTGCAGAGTAGTAAAGGTATAGATCTATTTCTAACATTACTGCTTAAAAGTATAGTGCTTTCTTCTTCGCTGCCTTTAGAAGCAGAAGCTCCTTTTTTAAAGTCCAATGTTCCTCTGAATATTTTATTAGCCTTATCCATGAGCACTCCATTAACTTTTATATTGCTCATGGTGGCCTTTCCTAGATGCTGAACCACATAGTTAACATCTATTTTTCTTTCCTTATCACCTAAATATATAGTATCTATATTGGCTTCGCTCTTACTCCCTTGCAAATAATTTTTACAAGAAGTTACTGTCTTATTTGCTCCTAATTCTATAAATATATAGTTAATATTAGCTCCCTGTTCCTGGATTGCTCCTACAGCATCAATATGAATATTCTCTTCTCCCAAAAGCTGAACTTTAATTAAATTAATTCGAGCTCCTTCTTTAGCGTACAGCCTAGTAACTCCATTGTGAAAATATTTACCTTCTGTTGAAGAATATCTAATAACAACAGTCATCTCACTATTTTTTTCTGCAATTAAAACATTATTATCCAGCAAAACACTGTTTTGGGAATCCAAAGAATAGTCTATTATTATAGGTTCTTTAACTTTAGAATTTTCTTTAGCTAAAACATAGTATCCCGTATTAAAATTATCCAGGACATCATCATATGTTTCTTTGCTTACCCCTATATCTACACTATTAAATATAGAATCTAAATAACTTCCTTTATCTATCTTGAAAGATTCTACATTTTCAATATTTTTAGATTTTAATGCATCTTGATTATACTCTATGGCATTAGGATAATCATGAGACATGGAAAAATCATTTACTCCTAGCCAATTCCAAGTTCGAACAGGTATTTTATTAATATTCTTAAGCATTTCGCTCATATTATCCCTCCTAACCAATACTTCCTTCTAATTCTAGTTTTATAAGATTATTCATTTCTACCGCGTACTCCAAAGGAAGTTCTTTGGCTATAGGTTCAACAAATCCTCTAACTATCATTGATTTAGCCTCTTCCTCACTTATTCCTCTAGTCATAAGATAAAATATAGCTTCATCACTAATTCTTCCTATTTTAGCTTCATGTCCGATATCCACTTCATCGTTCAAAATATCCATAGCCGGCAAAGTATCAGATTTAGAAATATTATCCAACATAAGAGATTCACAGGATACTGACGATTTACAATCATGAGCATTCGGTGCAACCTTTAAGCCCCCTCTATATATGGCAACTCCACCTGACTTTGATATAGATTTAGAATTTATGGAGGATGAGGTATATGGGGCTGCATGAACTACTTTAGCGCCAGTATCTAGTATCTGACCTGCACCTGCAAAAGTTACTCCTGTAAATTCAGCTCTAGCTCCTTCTTCTTTTAGGATACTCATAGGATACAACATAGAAATTTTTGATCCAAAGGATCCAGAAACCCATTCTATAATTCCATTCTTTTTAACTACTGCTCGCTTAGTATTTAAATTAAGCATATTTTTAGACCAGTTTTCTATTGTTGAATATCTAAGCCTAGCCCCTTCTTCAACGTACAATTCAACACAGCCAGCATGTAAATTGGTCACATTGTACTTTGGTGCAGAGCATCCTTCAATAAAATGAAGGCTGGCTCCCTTATCAACTATTATAAGAGTATGTTCAAATTGTCCAGCACCTGGAGAATTAAGCCTGAAATATGATTGAAGAGGTATATCCACATTTACGCCTGGCGGTACATATACGAAAGATCCTCCTGACCAAACTGCACCGTGCAAAGCCACAAATTTATGATCACTTGGAGGAACCAATTTCATAAAATGCTCCTTTACCATATCCTCATATTCTCTCACGGCAGTTTCCATGTCAGTATATATTACTCCTTGTTTAACCAAATCTTCCTTTATACTGTGATATACAATTTCTGAATCGTATTGAGCACCTACTCCTGCTAATGCTTCTCTTTCAGCTTTAGGTATACCTAATCTATCAAATGTTTCCTTTATATCTTCAGGGACCTCTTCCCATTTACCTTTCATGTCAGTCTTTGGTTTTACATAAGTAACAATATTATCCATATCTAATTCATCTAGGGAAGGTCCCCAAGTTGGCAATTCAGTATTGTTATATACCTCTAAGGATTGCAGCCTAAATTCTGTCATCCATGCAGGCTCATTTTTTTCCTCGGATATTTTTCTTACTATTTCGCTAGTAAGACCTTTAGATACTTTATAACTAAAGGAATCTTTATTTTTGATATCATATATCCCTCTATCCATGTCATCTATATAGGTTTTTTTCTTTTCCATTTAATCACCCCTCAATTAGACAATTTCAAATTCAGAAAATCCTTTTTCATTAATTAGATCAATTAATGAACTATCACCAGTTTTTACAATCTTACCATCCACTAAAATATGTACATAATCTGGCTTAAGATTTTCAAGTATCTTGCTGTTATGAGTTATTATTATTACTGCATTTTCATCATTTTTAAATTCTTTAACACCACTGGATACAATCTTAACAGCATCCACATCAAGACCAGAATCGGTTTCGTCAAGAATAGCTAACTTAGGATTAATCATCAACATTTGAAGTATTTCATTCTTTTTCTTTTCTCCACCTGAAAATCCCATATTTAAGTATCTTCCTGCATATTCCTCATCCATTTTTAAGTATTCCATTTTTTGCTTTAATTCTTTCTTAAAAGCCATAATTTTAATTGGCTTTTCTGTTATAGCAGATTTAGATGCCCTTAAGAAATTTTCTACAGTTATTCCTGGAACCTCTTCTGGGTTTTGAAAAGATAAGAATATACCTTTTTTAGCTCTTTCATTTGGTTTTAGTTCTGTAATATCTTCTTCTTCGAAGAAAACTTTTCCGGATTTTATTTTATATTTAGGATTTCCCATTATTACATTTACTAAAGTAGACTTACCAGCTCCATTAGGTCCCATGATAACATGTATCTCGCCCTTGTTTACTGATAAACTTAAACCTTTCATTATTTCTTTATCCTCTACTTCACTGTACAAATTCTCTATTTTTAAAAGATTGCTTGCCATGTCAACACCTCTTAATATTAATAATGAATTCCGAGCAATTTGCTCAGATTTATAAGTTAATTTTATAATTTAATTTATTTTTTGTCAACATTATATTACTATTGTGTTGCTAATTATATCTTTCCACAAATATTAATATACAATTAAATATCAAAATGTAAACTTTTTGCATACAATATGAGCATAAGGATATTCTTATATTTCCCTTAAAGATAAAATAATGTAAATATACAAAAAGATTTTAAGGTGGTGTAAAAATGGAAGTAATATACGATTCTAGTGATAAATGCTATGGTTACTACAAAAAAAGCAAAATATACGATAAGCATCATCATACCATAGGCTATATAAAAGATAACATTATATACGATAAACAAAAGCAGGCAATAGCTTTCGTTAATGATAACTTTATATATGACATAAACGGATGTGAAATAGGTTTTATTCAGGATTACAAGATATATGACATGAATGGTATGCTTTTAGGAAGAGTAAACAGCACTTTTGCTGGTGCATTAGCTGCTGCAGGATTGCTTCTGCTTCTTGGTTCTTCATATTCTTCCCCCTATAGGTACGGATATGGATACCCAGCATATGTATATCCAGCATACGCAGTATATCCATCATATGGATATGGACCTTATAGATATTTCTAACGTAAGAAAGGAGTACTGCTCAACTAACTGAATTGTTAGCTGTTCAGTACCCCTTAAAAATTTTATATTAAGCTAATTTAAATATGAACATAGCTATACCAGATATTACAATACAGGTAGGTATGGTTAGAACCCAAGTATAGGCTATATTTTGAGCTAATACCCATCTTACAGAAGATAATCGTTTGGAAGCTCCTACACCCATTATAGATCCAGATATGATATGGGTTGTACTTACAGGTGAATGAAGCATTGTAGCTGTAAATATAACAGCCGCAGCTCCTGTTTCAGCCGCAAAACCATTTACTGGTGCCAATCTTGCCATGTTGACTCCCATGGTTTTTATTATCTTCCATCCACCAATAGATGTACCAATTGCCATAGCTCCAGCACAAGCAATTTTTACTTCCACAGGTACATTAAATTCTCCTAAGAAGCCTCCGCTTACTAAAGCAGCCGTTATTATTCCCATAGATTTTTGAGCATCGTTTCCACCATGATTGAAAGCCATAAGTGCTGCGGATGCAATCTGTGCCTTAGAAAAGAATTTAGTTACCGTAGCAGGTCTTGTTTTTCTAAGTATCCAATTTAAAGCTATCATTATTATGTATCCAATTACAAAACCAATTACCGGCGAAAGAAATAACCATAATAATATCTTAGAAAAGAAATTTCCCCATTGAACAATATTAATAGTTCCTTTTGCAACTATGGCCGCCCCAATAAGACCGCCTATGAGAGCGTGAGAAGATGAACTAGGTATTCCAAAATACCAAGTTATCAGATTCCAAACAATAGCACCTATTAATGCTGCTACCATAACAGTTTGCGGCACTAATTCAGGCTTTACTATATCCGATCCTACAGTTTTAGCTACACTTACACTAATAAATGCACCTGTAAAATTTAAAACTGCAGACATGAGAATAGCTTGTTTAGGTGTAAGTACTCTAGTAGAAACAGAAGTTGCTATAGAATTAGCCGTATCGTGAAATCCATTTATAAAATCGAAGCAAAGTGCAAGTACAACTATTACAGCCGTAATAATAAACGCAGAATTATGCATGTTTCATTACAACTCCTTCAATTATATTGGCAACGTCTTCTGTAGCATCTAGCACATCTTCCATGGATTCATATACTTCTTTCCAAGTAATTATATCTAAGGTATCATTTTTATCACTGAATAATTTTTTTATTGCTTTTCTGTATAATACATCACCATCATTTTCCAATGCATTAACGTCCATTATTCTAGCGGATAAATTTTTATTATTTTTCATATTTTTAAATTCTTTTAGAAGTTCAATTAATTTTTCTGTACTTTTACATATTAGTTCTGCCATTTTAACAGCATCTTCCTTAGTCTCATCTAAATTAAATATTAAAAATCTGCTTGCTGTAGCTTCTGCATAATCGATTATATCATCCATAGCCTTTCCTATATCAAATATATCTTCTCTATCAATAGGAGTTATAAAACTATTGTTAAGTTCTGTGAAAATACTATGTAGCATTTCATCCCCCTTATGTTCTATGTTTTTTATTTCGTTAAATTTTTGTTCAGCATCTGAAGGATTTTTTACAAATGCTTCTAGCATTGTTGTTGACTCGTGTATAATCTCAGAATATTGAATAAACATGTCGAAAAATTTGTCATTTTTGGGTGATAAATTAAACATTTAATTTCCTCCTTGTAGAACGTTGTTGTTTCACACCTATTTGATTCTACTATACGATTGTTAAGTTTATGTTAAGAATTAAAAATTTTTATAATATAAAATACATATTTTTAAACTTATTAATCTAATTTTAACATAACAGCGATTAATATTTTGCAGTAATGATTTAATTATTAGATAAAGATACAAAAAATGTTAACTTATATTAGCCTTGCTTTATTATGTCACAAAAAGTACTTAAAATGTATATCATTATCACTTTTTAAAACAGTCGTAAAAAAATAGAGACCATATTTTCATAGTCTCTATAGTTTTCATATAATTATAAATCATATTCATCTAAATATGATATGTTTTTACCATCCTTTTGCCATCCCAATATAGAATCCATATTAACATTTTGTGCCGCTTTAAAAATAGACTTTTCAACATCAGGAAATTTGTTTTTAAAATCTTTTATTAAATCCTTGATTTCATATCTCTTATTTCCCACTTTTTTAGCAGCTACCATACATGCGCAATTTAATGGCCATATTCCACTGGATTGAGTAAATCTCTGTATATTTTCTTCCTCCACATAATAAAGAGGTCTTATTAGCTGCATTCCTTCAAAATTAGTAGCTTTTAGCTTAGGCAGCATAGTTTTAAAGTTTCCTGAATACAATACGTTTAACATAGTAGTCTCTATAACGTCATTAAAATGATGACCAAGTGCCAACTTGTTGCAGCCTAATTCCTTAGCTTTTGAATATAAAGCACCTCTTCTCATTCTTGCACACATATAGCAAGGATAATCCTTAGCAATTCTATCAACCACTTCAAATATACCTGAATCAAATATCTTTATTGGGATACCAAGATATTCACAGTTTTCTACCATCAATTTTTTTACATCGGGATGATATCCTGGATCTGCTACAATAAATTCAAGTTCTATGTTATACTGACGATTTCGCTTAAGAGTTTGAAATAGTTTTGCCATTAACATGCTATCCTTTCCACCAGATACCGCAACAGCTATCTTATCTCCATCTTCTACTAATTTATAATCATTTACGGCCTTTAAAAATTTAGACCATATTTTTTTTCTATAGGTAGTAGTAATGCTTTTTTCTATATCTTCAAGAGATTTTCTTTCCTCAAATGGTATGAGAATTTCACATCCCTTTCCTGCTAAATCACTCATCTTTTCACGCTCCGTTTGTATATAATGATTTTATTTTTTGTTTTAAATCATTATAACATTGTTAACGTAATTTGTCCTTAGAAAAATTTAAGCCTCTTCTATCTCTCTTCTTAATTCATCCATTAAATCCTTAACCTTAACTATCTTATCGCATTTATATGCATTTTCGCCGCAAAATACAAGTCCATTATCAATTTCTCCATTAACTGCATTAATAAGGGCTTTAGTTATGCAATATGGAGTATCTGCTGGATTACATGGAGTCAGACAGTTATAGCATTTAGTCACCTTTATTCTTCCGTTTTTAGTCTTATCTACAAATTCATTCATAACAGCTCTTCCTGGCATGCCTACAGGACTTGATACTATTCCTATGGTATCCTTAGTGCTTTCCATGTATGCCTTCTTAAAATTAATATGTGCATCACACTCTTCAGTAGTTACAAATCTTGTAGCCATTTGTACTCCATCTGCACCTAATTTTATATACTTCGCTATATCAAATCCGTCATATATACCTCCAGCTACCGCTATAGGTATATTTTTGTTATATTTTTTACTATATCCTTCTACTACTTCCTTAACCTCAGAAAAGATTTCACCTAAATTAGGATGCTTTTCTATGTCCTCTTTTGAAAATCCAAGATGTCCTCCTGCCATAGGTCCTTCTATAATTATTAAATCCGCTGTTACGCCATATCTTCTATCCCACATTTTTAAAATTACATTTGCTGCTTTTCCGGAAGAAACTATAGGAGCGATTTTTACGCTAGAGTCCTTTGTATACTCCGGAAGATTCGTAGGTAATCCTGCTCCTGATATTATTAAATCAACTCCGCTTTCTATAGCAGCTTTTACCTGCATGGCATAGTCTTTTAAAGCCACCATAATGTTAACTCCAATTATTCCGCCTTCAGAATTTTCTTTTGAAATTTTTATATGTTTTTTTAGCGCCCTTATATTAGCTTCTGATGTATTAGTTTCAAAATCCTCTTCCTTAAAACCTATCTGTGCTGAAGATATTACTCCTATTCCTCCAGCTTTAGCTACAGCTGAGGCAAGTCCGGAAAGAGATACTCCTACTCCCATACCTCCTTGTATAATTGGAAGTCTAGCTACCAAGTCTCCTATTACTAACGGATTTATATTCATTAAATTTTCTCCCTTCAAATGAAAAGTAATTATTTTGGATGGTAATATAATTTAGAATTATAAACCTATAAGATAAGCTATATTATATACTAATTTTATTTGAATGTAAAATATTTTGATTATCAAAATATACTAATAAAAATTAAGGCAAAAATATAATTTTTATTTTTGCCTTGGAATATAGTATATATTAATTAATAATATCAAGCTTAATTGTTACTTTAAAGAGATCTCCATCTATGCATATTTTGAATTCTCCCCTTTGAGCTTCTACAATACTTTTGGCAATAGCGAGTCCTAACCCATTACCTTCTGAATTTCTTGATTTATCTCCCCTTTTGAATCTTTCAATTATCTCTTCAGCTTCAAAATCCATTTCATAAGAAGCAATATTTTTAAATTCTATGATATTTTTATTTTTTTCCTGTTTTAAATCTATATAGGCCCTAGTTCCGCTTTGAGAGTACTTTAATATATTGTTTATAAGATTGTCAAAAACCCTCCAGGTTCTTTTCCCATCTAAAAATGAATATATATGCTCATTAGATATATTAGTTTTAAATATTATATCTGAGGACTTTATTCTTTCATCCCACTCTGCTAAAGTCTGTTTTAAAAGCGCTACTATATCTATCTTTTCTTTATTAAATTCTAAAGCACCGCTATTTACTTTTGAAACTTCAAATAAATCTTCTATTAATATTTTAAGTCTTTGAGCTTTCTTATTTAATATTAAAACATAACCTTCTTTTTCTTCTTGGGATATATCCTGTTTCTGAAGTAAGTCTGCATAATTTATTATGGAAGTTAATGGAGTTTTTAAATCATGGGAAACATTTGTTATTAGCTCAGTTTTCATTCTTTCGCTTTTTATCTGTTCATCAAGAGCCTTTTTATAGCCTTCACGCATATTGTTTATGTTGAAGGCAATTTTTTTAAGTATCCCGCCCCTATATTCCTTCATTTGATAATCTAGCTCACCTTCAGATATACCTTTAGTTGCTTTTTCTATTTCATTTAAGTATATTCTTCTCTTTATTTCTCTCTTAGGTATAAATATCAAGTACCATATTATATACATAAATATTAAGAATAATACAAAATTACGTCTCCAGCTATACATCCATTCTCCTAAGTAAAAATAGTTATTTCTATAATTATAAAGCAATCCTAAAATTACCATGCTTACTATAAAAATAATAGTTAATGCTTGTTGCACAACATACTCTACAACTACACTTTTATATAATGCTAGATGATTTATAATTATATATATCCTATATATAACAGCATTCTTAAATTGATTATTTCTGAATTTATAATCATTACTCATACTACTAATATACCTAAAATTTATGAATAAAAATTCCATAAAAGCTATAGTTAATATAATTAAAGCTATAGGAGAATTTATATCTCCCTGCATTATATATAAAATTGTTTTTTTTAAAAGTAAATAATAAGATACTAATATTGCTGCAAAAAAAAGTATTTTTATATCAATTGGAATTTTAAAATATATTTTTATTATATTTTTAT